>SXTL01000076.1 GCA_005790965.1 Burkholderiales bacterium
ACGCCGCCGAGTGGATTCTCGAACTTGACCGCGGCCAGGGCATTCCCTGGAAGGGCAACTATTCGAGTTGGCTGGAGCAGAAAGAGGCGCGCCTCGAGCAGGAAAGCAAACAAATCGACGCCCACATGAAGGCGATGAAGCAAGAACTGGAGTGGGTGCGCAGCAACCCCAAAGCGCGTCAGGCCAAGTCCAAGGCGCGCCTGGCCCGTTTTGACGAGCTCAGTTCGGTTGAGTACCAGAAACGCAACGAGACCCATGAGATATTCATCCCCGTGGCCGAGCGCCTTGGCGACAAGGTGATTGAATTCAACGGCGTTTCCAAATCGTTCGGCGACCGCCTGCTGATCGATAATTTGAGCATGCAGATTCCGGCGGGTGCCATTGTCGGCATCATTGGTCCCAACGGGGCCGGTAAATCAACCCTGTTCAAGATGATCACCGGTCAGCAACAAGCCGATTCTGGCCACATTGATATTGGCAGTACGGTGCAAATGGCCTATGTCGATCAGTCCCGCGACTGCCTTGACGCCAGTAAAACGGTCTTTGACGAGTTGGCCGAAGGCCGTGACATTTTGCACATTGGCCGCTTCGAGATGCCCAGCCGCGCCTATATTGGCCGGTTTAATTTTAAGGGCGGCGATCAAGGCAAGCTGGTCGGCAATCTCTCCGGTGGCGAGCGCGGGCGCCTGCATCTAGCCAAGACCCTGATGCGCGGCGGCAATGTCCTGCTTCTGGATGAACCATCCAACGACCTGGATGTCGAAACCCTGCGCGCCCTGGAAGACGCCCTGCTCGAATTTGCCGGTTGTGCGCTGGTTATTTCCCACGATCGCTGGTTTCTTGACCGCATCTGCACCCACATCCTCGCCTGCGAAGGGGATTCGCAATGGTCTTTCTTCGCCGGCAACTATCAGGAATATGAGGCCGACAAGAAGGCCCGGCTGGGTGAGGAAGGGGCCCAGCCCAAACGCATTCGCTACAAGCCGATTATGCGTTGAGGTGTTCCGGCGTTAATGTGTTCCGGCGCTGAGGCGGTCAAGAATGTGGCGCGAGCGGCCCGCGCAGGCCATGGATTAACAGCCGCTCAGCGCCCCCAGCGCCATTGATCCATCTGTCGCTTCTGGGAACGCTCCTCCTCCTCGATCGTCTCGGCGGTGCCATCCGGAATGCAATCGGCCGGCGGTGGTGGGCGATGCTCCCGCGCCGCCGCTTGGGGAGGGGGTGACGCCCCATCCCAGGCGAAAGGATTCTTGAAAGGCTCCGGCTCGGGCAGGCAGTCCAGCTTATAGTCAGGCGGCCAGCCGGTCTCATAGGGAAGAAAGGAAATGGTCTGCTCAAAGATCAGCGACTTGCCGTCTGGCGTGGGTGGCAAGGCCGGTAAGTTGCGAATGGCCTTCCAAGCGCGCTTGGCCGCCACCTCGGAGGTGGCCCAGAGCTGCTCAATCCTGACAATCTTGCCATTCGGCCCAATCTCAATGCGAAAGCGAACCTGGCCTTGATCAGGCCCCGCCACCGCCGTTCCCATCATGCTGCGCACTTGTTGACCCCAGGCATGCCGATACCGCTTGCCGTTTCTGAGCGTGTATTTCGAGGCCAGAGCCCACTCCTCGGCGGAGGGCGCGGCGGGTGCCGCCATGAAAGCGGGTTGCCCCCCGGTCCGGCGAGCTTTGGGCGGCGGCTCGGGTTTGGGTTTGACAGGCACCACAACCGTCAGCTTCGGCAAAGGAAGCTCGAGCGGTGGCGCGCGTTCTGGCCAGTCAACCCCAAACAGGCTGGCGTGAAGCGCCAGCGACAAGGCAAGCGTCAGCGGCAGCCCGATCGGCCGGTTATTTAGCACAGAGACTTTCAGGCCCACCAACGCGGCCAATAAGGAGGTTTATCGTCATGGACACCTTTTGCAACGGAGGCGCGACTATATAATCCTGCGGCTTGCTGAGACATCCCCTATAAGTACCATTTCTTAAATCCGCCCTCGGGGTTTACGATTAAACGCCTCCACACCCATGCCCTCCAAGATGCAACGACTTAGCCAATTCCTGGCCTTTTTCTCTCTGCTTTGCCTGCCCGGCATCGCCGTTTCTTTGGAAATAAACTTCCAGCCTGTCGCCCCCGGCGTGTATGCCTACATCGGCGACACTGGCATGCGCAGCTTTGAAAACGAAGGCATGAACGCCAATAGCGGCTTCATCATCACCGATGCGGGCGTCGTGGTGGTCGATAGCGGCTCGACCTGGAAGGTCGCCGAAAAAATCCATGCGGCCATTCGCAAGGTCACCTCACAACCGGTGAAATATGTCATCAACACCGGCGGGCAAGATCACCGCTGGCTAGGCAACGGCTATTTCAAGGCGCAAGGGGCCGAGATTCTGGCCGCCAGCGCGGCCATCGACGACATGAAGGCGCGCGGGGCGCTGCAGCTGCAGGGGCTAACGCGCGAGTTGAAGGACCGGATCACCGGCACCGAAATCGTCCTGCCAACCCGCACCTTCACCAAAAAGGAGGTGTTGCACCTGGGCAACCGCGAGATACACCTGCTTTTTTTTCATGGCGGCCACACGCCGGGTGATAGCGTGGTCTGGTTACCCAAGGAATCCGTGCTGTTTTCTGGCGATCTGATCTATGTCGATCGTTTGCTCGGCGTGCTGCCGTTCAGCCACACCGGCAACTGGATTGCCTCCTTCGCCGAGATGGAAGCCCTGCAACCCAAACGCATCATTCCGGGCCACGGGGCCGTCACCGATCTGCCCAAGGCCCAGCGCGAATCGCGCGACTATCTGAAACAGGTGGCCAGCCACATGCGCCGCGCCGTGGACGAGATGGTCGATTTGCAAGCGGCCATCAACAACCTGAATCAATCTTCCTGGGCGCATCTGGCTAACTTTGAATTACTCAAAGGCGGCAACGCCAGCCGGGTGTATCTGGAGATGGAAAGCCGTTAAACCCAGTGTTATTCGCTGTTATTGGCATCGCAATCTGGCCATGGCGGCTGGTGAGACGGGCCAAGCATTCTGGAGCATCACACAATGAACCCCTTGTTTAGCTTTGGCGAAACGATTGAAGACTACGCCGTCCCCGTCTTGAACGAACGGGAGGTGCGCGCAGCGGCCGGCATCCTGTTCTTTTTCGCTTTGCTGTCGTTCATGAATGCCTGGTTGTTGGGCAACTTCCGCCTGACCCAAATCTTTGTCGTAGCCTTCCTCATCGATTTTGCCATTCGCATCTTCGTCAACCCCCGCTTTTCACCCAGCATGATCCTGGGCCGCTTCGCCGTGCGCCATCAGGCGCCAGAGTGGGCCGGCGCACCGCAAAAACGCTTTGCCTGGTCCGTCGGTTTTGGGTTGGCCGTGGTCATGTTCTACCTGATCGTGCTCAACAATGTCATCGGCCCGGTCAACCTGTTTGTCTGCGCCGCGTGTTTGACGCTGATGTTTTTCGAGAGCGCTTTCGGTATTTGTCTGGCCTGCAAGGTGTACAACGCCTTCACCCCCCATACGGCCCAACACTGCCCCGGCGGGGTTTGTGTCGTTCGCCAGCCTCAGCCCATCAGCCTTGCTCAGGCCGCGATAGTGCTGGTCTTTCTGGGTTCCCTGGCCGTCATCGCGGCACAATTTTTCCCCGCCACGGAGGATGCGCCGCCCCAACCTACCCCGCCTTTATCCACCCAAAGCAGTAACCCCGACTGCATTCCACCCGACTGGGCCGTTGACATGGGCCACGGCGAGATGTGGAAGCTGCATCACAACTGTAAATAGGGACCGAACAAAATAGGCATGTACAGGCCGTGCTGGCCGGTCGAATCAAACAGGCTAGATCGGGGAGACCTGTCCGGCCAGGCGTTGCCGTAGCTGGTTTAGCGCCATTCTCACCGGCGCCGGCAGTTGCGCGGTGAGGGTCTCCAGTTCCACGCCATCGAGCAGGTTCTTGGCAGTCAGGCCTAGATCGGTATCGCCCTCAATGCGCAAACGGCGGTTGAAAAACAGCGTGTCTGGGTCTTCCAGACGCAGGGCTAGGCGCACAAAATCCTCGGCGCTCGCACTAAAGGTGACAGCGGCGTCTGCGACCCTGGCGGCCGCAAAACCCGCAGGACCCACGCGAAATCCGGCAGAAAACCCCAAGTCCAGAATCCGAATCGCAAAACTGCGACCATACAGCGGCGTCCAGTCCAGGTCTTGCAGGCTACGCCAAGCGACCCGATTCAGCCCCAAGCTCAAGGCAAAGGACACCGGCGCCATGGGCAGACGGGCAATCAGTCGCGGCAGAGCGGCGGGAAGGGTGGGCAGCAACATGAGGATTCCTTCAGATTAGGGATTCACCGGGGGCATAGTCTAAGCCAGGGCGACCCAACCAGTAACCATCGCACGGCTCGCCGGGGATCCACTTCTGCAACTGAGTGGCGGCGGCCATTGGCGCCAGGGTCTCCTGGCGCAAGGCGTCAAA
This sequence comes from Burkholderiales bacterium, assembly GCA_005790965.1. Classification (GTDB taxonomy): domain Bacteria; phylum Pseudomonadota; class Gammaproteobacteria; order Burkholderiales; family Thiobacillaceae; genus QYQG01. The sequence continues at coordinate 4,438 of SXTL01000076.1, forward strand.
CACCGCCACCACCCGACCCATGTGCCGGGCTTGCGGCGACAGGCGCAGATGGGTGACGCCCAAGTCATGCGCCTCAGCCATGCGGTGCGCCAGGGTGTAGATGCGGGCCGATTGCGTCTGAATGCCGTTCAGGGTCAAGAAGGCCTCACCCTCGCGGGTCTTGAGGTCCAGCCCGTCGGGATGTTCAATGCAACGGAACTGGCAGTCATCCTTTTGCAAGTTGTAATGACGGGCGGTAAAACAGCGGGCCGAGAAAGCCAGCGGCAGGCGCCCATAAGCAAACAACTCGGTCGCCATGCCCTGCGGCACGGTCATGGCCTGCAACATGGCGTGCGGCATTTCCACCGGTGGAAGCCAGCGCATTGCCCCCGCCTCGCCCAACAACGCCAGGGTGTCGGGGCTATAGACATTGAGCGCCGGGCCGGCGACAAACGGTACGCCCGCCTCGGCGCAAAGCCGCACGGCACCGAACTCGTTGGCCTCGACCGCAAACTCGGTGGTGGACACTATTTTGCGCAAGGCCTTGAGGTCGGATTCGGACTCGATCAGGGTCTGCGTGGACAACACCACCGTCTTACCTGCATCGCGCAGACGAGCCGCGACCTCCAGCCAATCAGGCAAACGCAGTAAATGGCGGCGTGAACACACGGTCTCACCCAGATACACCACATCCACCGGCCAATCCACCGCCTCGGCGTAGAACGCCAAGGTGTCCTCGCGCGACCAGTAATACAACAGAGGGCCCAGGGTTAGCTTCATTTCCATGGCCGGTTATAAGCTCCCAAAGTGTGCATGCTGCCTTCAGAGACCTTGGTCAGTTGCGCCGTCCAGTTGGGCTGAATCTGAAACGCCTCAGCATTGCGTTTGACCGCATCGATGGCCGCCCGCCACACCTGCGTCACCTGCGCGACATAAGCCGGGCTGCGCTGGCGGCCTTCGATCTTAATCGCGGCAATTCCCATCTTCAGCATCTCCGGCAACATCGCCATGCTGTTCAGGCTGGTCGGCTCCTCCAGCGCGTAATAAGTCTCGCCCTGCACGGCAAAGCGGCCCTTGCACAGGGTCGGATAGCCAGCCTTTTCGTGGTCGGCATAACGGTCGATCAGAATGCCGTTGAGCCGGGTTTCCATACCTTCAGGTGTTTGCTGCCAACGCACGGCATGGCCCGGCGAGCAAGCGCCAAAGGTATTGGGCGAATCACCGCAGGCGTAAGACGACAACAGACAGCGCCCCTCCACCATCACGCACAGTCCCCCAAAGCCAAACAGTTCAATCTCGACCGGCGTGTTGCGAATCACATTTTCGACCTGCGCCAGCGACAGCACACGCGGCAACACGGCGCGTTGAATGGCAAAGCGTTCGCGGTAAAAAGCGATGGCCTCGTAGCTGGTCGCTGAACCCTGTACCGACAAATGCAGACGCAGTTCGGGGTGAACCTTGCGGGCGTAGGCCATCAGACCAGGATCCGCCAGAATAATGGCATTCACCCCTAACTCGGCCGCAGTGTCCACAGCCGCATGCCAGCGCTGCAGCGTTTGCGGCTGCGGATAAGTATTAAGCGCCATCAAGACCTTGCGGCCCCGCGTCTGGGCATAGCGAATACCCTCCGCCAGCGCCTTGGCATCAAAATTAAGGCCGGCAAAGTTGCGCGCGTTGGTGTTGTCCTTAAGGCCGAGATAAACGCCATCGGCACCCTGATCGACCGCCGCCTTCAAGGCCGGCAGACTGCCCGCCGGACAGATCAACTCCAGCAAGGGTTTGGCCTCAGACAACAGAGAACCACTCAACGGGGAACCTCTTACACGCGACAAAAAGATCGTTTATTTTACCCGGCCTGCCCGCATCACGATTGACGGTCGTCAATGCGCATTGGTGGTAGGCCACCTACCCCAAGCGGGATAGAGACCCTGTCAGTTGGCCCGTTTCTGACTGGCAGCCACCCACACCGCTGCCTCTAGGCGGCTATGCAGGTTCAGCTTGCGTAGCAGATGTTTGACATGCACCTTCACGGTACCGTCACTTATATCGAGTTCACGGGCAATCAGTTTGTTGCTCTTGCCTTGGGCAATATGCTCGAGAATACGGCGCTCTTGCTCGGTCAACCCAGCCTCGTCAGGCGGACGCGGGCTATTTTGTTCGCGCATTGCATGGGCCAGGAGTTGGGTCAGCCGTCCACTAAGGATGACATCCCCAGAGGCCACACGCTTAAGTTTGCTGCATAAGTCATCGGGGTCCATCTCTTTTAGCAAGTAACCATCGGCTCCCGCACGCAGAGCCGCCACCAGATCAACCGCATCATCGGACACCGTCAACATGACGACTTTCGCCTCTGATTCGCTCGCCTTGATCTGTTTCAAGACCTCAATTCCGTTCATGTCCCGCATATTGAGATCCAGCAAAATAATATCCGGGTTCAGCTCCGCCGCCAGTTTCAGACCCTCCGCGCCGGAAGACGCCTCCCCCACCGTCTTGAAATCGGTTCGCTCCGACAACAATTGCAGGACCCCGCGGCGAAACAAGGGGTGGTCGTCGATCATGAGCAGGGTGTACAGCGTATTCATACAGCTTCCAATTCAGTTGGATACAAGTTCATGCCCGGGCTAAAGGCCAGCCTCACGGTGGTGCCCCCGCCCGCCCGGCTTGTGAAGTTCATGGCACCGTGAAGCGTGCGGGCCCGCTCCTCCATGATGGTCATGCCATAGTGATGCGTGGCCGCGCCCCGCACAATCCCCACACCATCGTCCTCAACCGTCAGAACCACTTGACCCTCATTACCCTCAGTCAGGTTGACGCGCACGGTTTTGGCCTGGGCGTGATGCAATACATTGGAGAGCGCCTCACGAACGATATGCAGGACATGGATTTCCTCGTTCGGGCTGAGGCGACTGACATTCAGGTTCATTTCCAGATCCACCTGAAGGTCGCCGCGGTCAGAAAATTCATTGACCGTACGCAGCAACGCCTGCTCCAGCGTCCCGTCTTCCATCTTTATGCGGAAAGAGGAAAGCAACTCGCGCAATTGCCGGTAGGCGCTATCCAGGCCCTCGCGCATCTCCTCGAGGACATTTCTGACCGCAGAGATCCCTGTTCCGGGTTCCGCCTGGCCTTGCAGCAATTTACCCATCCGATTGACCTGGATCTTCATGTACGCCAGGGATTGCGCTAAGGAATCGTGCAGCTCGCGCGCAATCACGGCACGCTCCTCCAGTAAGGCCAGACGACGGCGGTTTTCCATCTGTCGCTCAGCCCCGATGGCAACACCAATATGGCGTGACAGCGCCTCCAGTAGCTGCACCTGCCAGGCCTCCATATGCCGTTTGGGTGGAATCTCAAAAATCAGCACGCCATATTGCTGCCCGGCATCCGCCAGCGGCAAGGTGAGGTGCTGCCGAAAATCTGGCGATTGACTAAAGCGCGTCTTGTCCGTGCCATGGCACCAGGTGCAGCTAGCTTTGATGCAGGGTAAACATGGCTCAGCATGCGGGCTATGGGCAATCACCCGGCCCTTGTTTGCGCCATATTCGCCCAGGCACAAAACCCCGGGGCCGATGCCCAATTTTTGTTCAATCTCCTGTAAGACTGCACGGTACACCGCCTCGCCCGGCTGTGCGCCATGCAACCGGGTGATGGAGGTGTAGAGCAGATCCAGGGCGCTATTGCTGCGTGTGAGCTCTTCGGTCTTTTGTTCCACCCGGGCTTCCAGATCCCCATACAGCTTGGATAGATCTTCGGCCATGAGATTAAATGCCGCCCCCAGTTTTCCCAATTCATCAGGCCCGGTATAGGGCGTACGCGTCGCCAGATTACCGCGCCCGGCATCCGAGGCCTGCCGTAAGAGATCGCGCAGCGGCATCACAAAGCGGGTATGGATGAGGTAAATCGTCAACACCACCACCACTAGGGTCAACACCAGAGCCACCGCCAGCACAATGCGCATCACCCATATCTTGGCCTCGGTGGTTTCCTCCATGTTTTTGACCAAGTCGTTGACGAGGGACACAAAATGTCCCACCTCATCTAGCAACCCAACCTGCCCAGTCCGATGCGACGGCGGAGTTCGTGATTCGGGCAACCATTCTTCGAAACGCGGGCGCATGACCCCCGTCCATTCCTGCTGAACAGCCTGATAACTGCGAGCCAGTGGACTATCCTGATCGTCGCCGATCATATTCAGGATGGCTGCACTTTTCAGGGTCTGCTCAAAGTCCCGGATACCCCCACGAAGCCGTGCCTGCAGGTGGGGATTATGGGATTCGTAGGCCATGTTCAGGCTTGAAAGCTGCCAGGATTTCATGCGCAAGCTACCGGCCTGATTGATCGCCTCGCCACTCCCCTGCACAGAGATGGCCACCATAGCGGATACCGCCATGCCGAGCACCGCCAACAAGGTGATTGCAGCGATTGCCCCGCCCAGACGCAGGATCAGGGATCCTTCCTGCTCACGCCACCAGGTGCGAATGGACGCCATCACCATGCAATGGCCTCGATTTGACGCATAAATATATCAAGTTCAATCGGTTGGTTCATAAAAAATGGGCTAAGGGCGGCCATACCCCCAATCTGATGGCCGTCTGAATCCGTGGAGTACCCACTTTTTGTAGAGGGTCTTGATTGTGACTAAGCACCTTCATAAGGTGGCTTACATTACAACAACTTACTCGAATAACCCTATACCAATAAATGGGTAATTTAGCCCTTTCAGCTGCTTTTTTACCCACTGGATCTCCGCATCCCAAATGCTGAAACTGCGCGCAATTCGATTTCCAGACTCGCTTTGTCCCCGTGGAGCGAAAGGAAAACAGCGCATGACCCCAAAATCGCAACAACAGATCTCTGTGCTCATCATGAGCACCCTAGCCTTCACGGTGTGCTTTGCCGTGTGGATGATGTTCGCCGTAATCGGCATCCCCATTAAGGCCCAGCTCGGCCTCAACGAAACCCAGTTTGGCATCCTCATTGCCACTCCCGTGTTGACCGGCTCGCTGATCCGCCTGCCGCTGGGTATGTGGACCGACAAGTTCGGTGGCCGCATCGTGTTCTTCACGCTCATGTTGGCCACGGTCGGCCCGATCTGGCTGATCGAACAAGCCACCGAATTCTGGCACTTCCTGACCATTGGCCTCTTTGTTGGCCTGGCCGGCGGTTCGTTCTCGGTAGGCATCGCCTATTGCGCACGCTGGTACGACAAAAAGCGACAGGGCATGGCCATGGGTGTCTTCGGTGCCGGTAACTCTGGCGCTGCCGTGACCAAGCTGATTGCCCCGGCTATTGTCATCGCCTATGGCTGGACCATGGTGCCGCAGGTCTATGCCGCCGCCATGCTGGTCACCGCCATCCTGTTCTGGTTTTTCACCTATGACGACCCCAGCCACCGGGTGCCCTCGCATGTCACCGTCCGTGAACAGTTAAAGGCGCTCAAAGACCCGACCGTATGGAAGTACTGCCAGTACTACTCCATCGTCTTTGGCGGCTATGTCGCCCTGTCGCTGTGGATGACTAAATACTATGTCTCCGAATACGGCTTTGACCTCAAGACTGCAGCCTTCCTGGCAGCCTGTTTCTCGTTGCCGGGCGGTATGTTACGGGCGGTGGGCGGCGTTTTGTCCGACAAGTACGGTGCGCACCGAGTCACTTGGTGGGTGCTCTGGGTATCGTGGGTCTGTCTCTTCATCATGTCATACCCAAACAGCGAATTCACGGTCAAGACAGTCAACGGCCCACAAACCTTCCATCTCTACTTATCGCCAGAGCTTTTCACCGCCCTGATGTTCACTGTTGGGGTGGCTTGGGCGTTCGGAAAGGCCTCCGTCTTCAAGTACATCTCCGACGACTACCCGCACAACATCGGCGTCATCTCCGGCATCGTCGGCCTGGTTGGCGGTATGGGCGGCTTCCTGCTGCCCATCATGTTTGGCGCTCTGGTTGATCTCACCGGCATCCGTTCCTCCGCCTTCATGCTCATGTACGGCGTGGTCTGGGTCTCCCTGATCTGGATGTACACCACTGAGATTCGCAAACTCGACATGGCCGGCCGGCGCAGAAAACTGTCGCCCGCCGCCGATGAACTCGAATAACCCACCGCCCACACCCGTTACCAAGGAGAAACTGAAGTGTCACGACTTACCCGTTGGGAACCCGAGAATCCCCAGTTCTGGCAGGAGACCGGCAGCAAAATCGCCTGGCGCACCTGCTGGATCACCACCTTCTCACTGATCTTTTCCTTCGCCACCTGGTTCGTGATGAGTGCGGTGGTGGTGCGCATGCCTGCCATCGGCTTCAAGTTCACCACCATGGAACTGTTCTGGCTGGCGGCGATTCCGGGTCTGGCCTCCGGCATTCTGCGCCTGATCCATTCCAACTTCATTCCCGTGCTAGGGACCCGGCCGGTGGTCAGCATCTCCACCATCATCAAAGTCATTCCCATGATCTGGTTAGGCTTTGCCGTCCAAGATCTGAATACATCCTGGGAAACCTTCATGATCATTGGCTTCCTGTGTGGTATGGGCGGCGGCGATTTCTCGTCTTTCATGCCTTCCACCAGCATCTTCTTCCCGAAACGCTTGCAAGGACTGGCTTTGGGCGTCCAGGCAGGTTTGGGCAACTTCGGCGTGTCCATCGTGCAGTTTGTGGCGCCGTGGATCATCGGCTTCGTCGCCATCGGTAGCCTCGCCGGCGGTCCCCAGGTTTTCACCAAGGGCGAGCCGATCAAGGGGGCCATCGAGGTGGTCAAGAACAAGGAAACCAAACTGGTCACCGATGTCATCGTCAAGAAACCCGAACTGCAAGCCGTCATCGAGGTAGTTAAAGACGAGACCGGCAAGCTGAAGAATGTCGTGTTCCACGAGAACGAAGCCTTCAAGGCCATCCAGCAGGAGGTAACAAAGGACGCCAGCGGTGTCATCACCGAAGTCACGCCCACCAAGGGTGTGAAGCTGGAGGTGGTGCGCAACAACGCCGGAGAAATCACCGATGTGACCTTTAAAAATGTCGCCAAGAAGGCTATGTGGCTGCAGAACGCCGCCTTCATCTGGGTGCCTTTCCTAGTCGTCGCTTTCATTCTCAGCGCGCTATTCCTGAAGAGCATCTCCCTGCCCTCCCGTGGCTTCAAGGGCCAGTTCGAGATTCTTTCCGGCAAGAACCGGGCGCGCACGCACACCTGGAACTGCACCGTCACCTACATCTGTTCCTTCGGTTCTTTCTCCGGCTTCGCCGCCGCCTTCCCGATCATGATTAAAACCCTGTACGGCGGCTTTGAGGGCGCACCCGATCCGCTGGCTTATGCCTTCATGGGCCCGCTCATTGGTGGTGCAGTACGGGCCCTCACCGGTGGCATTTTCGACAAGATCGGTGGCAGCAAGGGCATGTCATGGACCACCCTGGGCCAGATTGGCGGTGCCGTGTATCTGGTCATGAGCGGCGCTCTGACGCCAAGTGGCGTGGAGCAGTTCCCCCTCTTCCTCTACGGCATGCTGTGGATCTTCTTCATGTCTGGCATTAATAACGCCGCCACCTTCCGCCAGTACCCCATCGTCTTTGCCTACTCCCCGGCCAAGGGCGCGCAGATGCTGGGCTGGACCGGCGCCTGGGCCGCCTTCGGTCCGTTCGTCTGGACCTCGCTGATTGGCATGTCCATTGAGAAAACGGGCAATGCCGAGCTGTTCTTCATCGGCATCGCTATCTACTACGCCTACTCCTGGTTGCTGAACTACTGGTACTACACCCGCAAGGGGGCCGAGCGCTTCGATTACGGCAACAGCGGCGGTACCTGGTGGGACCAGCTGCCGGATGGCGAGAAAGAGCGCATGCGCCAGGTTGACCTGGGCCGCGCTTAAGCCACGCATGGGATGAACGGAGCATCGGAGCCATGAGTCAGGCCAACCTGTTGATCAACCTTCTGGGCTGCGCCTATGGCGTGCTGTTAATCGCCGCCGCCTTCCTGCGTAGCCCGCTGACCGAAGCGCTGCGTATCGACGCCCTGTTCATCCCGCAATTCTCGGAAAAAACCCGGCCTTTGAATCTGCTGGCAGGGATGCTCGTAGCGGGTTATGCCGCTGGGTCTCTGCTAACACAACTACCCTGATAGGAGCATAAACAATGAGTCACTTTCTCGACCGACTAACCTACTTTACCCACCCAAAAGAGACATTCTCCGATGGTCATGGTGTCAAAACCATTGAAGACCGCCAGTGGGAAGACGCCTATCGCAACCGCTGGCGTCACGACAAAGTGGTGCGATCCACCCACGGCGTCAACTGCACCGGCGGCTGCTCTTGGAAGATCTTCGTCAAGAACGGTCTGGTGTCGTTTGAAATGCAGCAAACCGACTACCCACGCACCCGCGACGATATGCCCAACCACGAGCCGCGAGGCTGCCAGCGGGGAGCCTCTTTCTCCTGGTACCTGTATTCGCCGCACCGCATCAAGCACCCGATGATCCGCGGCCGCCTGCTGGACTTGTACCGTGCCGAAAAAAACTCAGGCAAGGACCCCGTCGAGGCCTGGGCCGCCATTCAAGCCGATACCGCCAAGCGCGACAAATATGTGAAGGTGCGTGGTCTAGGCGGTTTTGTGCGTACCTCTTGGGATGAAGTGCTGGAGATTACCGCCGCCGCCAACATCCACACCATTCAGAAATGGGGCCCGGACCGCATCTACGGTTTCTCGCCCATCCCGGCCATGTCGATGATTTCCTATGCCGCCGGCTCCCGCTACCTGTCGCTCATCGGCGGCGCCTGCGGCTCGTTCTACGACTGGTATTGTGACCTACCCATCGGCAGTCCGCAGACCTGGGGCGAGCAGACCGATGTTCCCGAGAGTGCTGACTGGTACAATGCCGGGTTTATTATCCTCTGGGGTTCAAACGTGCCCCAAACGCGCACGCCTGACGCCCATTTTTACACCGAGGCGCGCTATCGCGGGATGAAGAGTGCCGTG
>SXTL01000008.1 GCA_005790965.1 Burkholderiales bacterium
CGGCGCGCGAAGCCGCCGACCTGGGGCTCACCGACGACAACTTCGCCACCATCGCCGACGCCGTGCGCGAAGGCCGCGCGGTGTTCGACAACATAAAGAAAGCGCTGCTGTTCATCCTGCCCACCAACGGCGGCGAGGCCGGTGTGATCCTGCTCGCGGTGTTCGCCGGACTCGCCATGCCGATCAGCGCCGGCCAGATACTGTGGGTGAACCTGGTCACGGCGGTCACCCTGGCCCTGGCACTGGCTTTCGAGAAAGCCGAACCCGGCGTCATGCGGCGACCACCCAGGCCGCACGCCGAACCGATGGTCACCCGATTGCTCCTTGGCCGCATCGTCTATGTCAGCCTGCTCATGATCGTCGTGACCTTCCTGATCTTCGAGTGGGAACTGGCGCGCGGACACGACCTCGACACCGCGCGCACCGCCGTGGTCAACATGCTGGTGCTGGGCGAACTGGTCTACCTGTTCAACGTGCGCCACTTCACCGCCCACGCCTTCGCGGGCGACACCCTGTACGGCAACCCCGCCGCCTTCTGGGCCAGCATCCTCCTGATCGGCCTGCAAGTGCTGCTCACCTACGCGCCGCCCTTGCAGGCGATGTTCCACACCGTACCGCTGGACGCCCTTTCCTGGGCGATGATCGTAGCGCTGGCCTTGGCTAAGTTCCTCGCCGTCGAGGCGGAAAAGTGGCTGTTGCGGCGACTCGGCGTCCACCACATGTAGCGTGCCATGACCGAAATCCGTCCCCATGATTCCCGCACGGCCCGGCTGGCGATTACCGCCATCAGCACGGCCTCTTACATCACGCCCCGTCTTCTGGGCGAGTTTGCCCGCCAATATCCCGGCATCGAGGTGTCGCTCAAAATCAGCAACCGCGAGCAAGCGCTCGACAGTCTCGTGCACAATCTCGACGACCTCTACATCCTCGGCCAGCCGCCGGATGAGATCGAAGTGATCGCGGAGGCCTTCATGTGCAACCCGCTAGTCGTCCTGGCTGCGCCGGATCACCCTCTGGCCGGGGTTCCGAATGTCTCGCTCGCGCGTCTGGCCGAGGAGCCGTGGCTACTGCGCGAGCCGGGCCCGGGCACCCGTATTGCCGTTGAGCGGTTATTTCGGGAACATGGGTTAACATTGCGACCCGCATGGAGCTAGGAAGCAACGAAGCCCTCAAACAAACCATTCTCGGTGGCTTGGGCCTCTCGGTGATGTCACATCACGCTCTAGCCCTGAATGCGGCAGACCAGTTTGCCATTCTCCAAGCCGAAGGTTTTCCGATCTGCCGGCAGTGGTATGTGGTTTATCCCCGAGGCCGCGAACGCTCTGTCGTCGCCCGCACCTTTCTGGATTTTTTATTGACCCAAGACCGTGGAACCAACGCCTGCCCTACTTTCTGAACTAGCCCAACTGCTGCGCCCACTTCTGCAATTCACGCACCCAGCCGACACCGTTGTGTCGCAGCATTTCCGCGCCAACACCGAGTTGGGCCGGCGCGATCGCGCCTTTCTAGCCGAATCGGCCTACGCTATCCTGCGCCATCTGCGCAGCCTAGAGACGATGGTGGGCGGCGCCTCCCCCCGCCGCCCGCGCCCATTAATCGTGGCTTGGCTGGCGCGCTACAGCGGCTTGAACCTGCGACAATGCGAACCGTTGTTGAAGGCAGACGAGATCGCCGCCTACAAAGCCGCCAAGGCCAGCGCCCCCCTACCACCCGTCATCCAGATGGAATTACCTGACTGGCTATACGATGGGCTCGACGCGCAATATGGGGAGCGCTTGCCCGCCCTGATGCAGGCCATGAACGCGCCGGCCTCGCTTGATCTGCGCGTCAACACCCTAAAACTGTCCCGCGACAAGGCCTTGGCCCAGATGCTGGCCGATGGCTTTTCGGCCTCAGCCACACCGTACTCCCCTCTAGGCATTCGCCTCGGTAACAAGCCCCCTCTCAGCCAATACCCGCTGTTTCAGGACGGCGCGCTGGAAGTGCAAGATGAGGGCAGCCAGCTGCTAACCCTCCTCACCGGCGCGCGTCGGGGCGAAATGGTGTGCGATTTTTGCGCTGGTGCGGGCGGCAAAACACTGGCCTTGGGCGCCCAAATGCACAACAGTGGTCGCCTATACGCTTTTGATGTCTCAGAGAAACGCCTGGCCCGCATGAAACCCCGTCTGGCCCGCTCGGGGCTGTCTAATGTCCACCCGCAGGTGTTGGCCCATGAAAACGACAGCAAGGTCAAGCGTCTGGCAGGCAAGTTCGACCGCGTCCTGGTTGATGCGCCCTGCTCCGGCCTCGGTACCCTGCGCCGCAACCCTGACCTGAAATGGCGGCAGACGGCCAACAGCATCGCGGAACTGACCGCCAAGCAAGCCACCATCCTGAACAGCGCGGCCCGCCTGGTGAAGGTGGGCGGTCATTTGGTCTACGCAACGTGCAGTCTGCTGGAATCAGAAAACCAGGCCATCGTCAGCGCCTTCCTCGCCGCGCATCCCGACTTTGCGCTGCAACCGGTCAATGAGGCCTTGGGGCGTCTGGGCGCTCCACTTGATACTGGGGCCTACCTAACCCTGACTCCAGACCAGCACGGCACGGATGGGTTTTTTGCCGCTATCATGCAACGCACCACCTGAGACGAAGCCCCTTTCATAACGATGTCCATCCTCCCCAGCCTCTCCGTCTACGACCTGAGCATTCAGGTAACCGTTCTGTTTCTGGTCATCCTGACCAGCCTCTGGCTGACACGCCTGGTCAAACAACGGCTGGATAAAAAAGGGGCCGACCAGCCCTTCCGGAACGCCTTGCCCCTCAGCCGGCGTGATTTTCTACGCCTGTTCACCCCCCCGCTGGCATTCATCTTGACGCTAGCCACCCGCCTCCTTATGGCCCCTTGGCTTGACACCACCGTACTGGCCCTCGCCCAAGCCTTACTTCTCTCGCTTGCCGTCGTGCAGTTTGTGTTTTATGTCCTGCGCCGCATCCTAAAACCCAGCACCCTGCTCTCTTCCCTAGAACAGATTGTCGCTTGGCTAGTCTGGGGCATCGTTGCCCTGCATCTCACCGGCTATCTCCCCTCTCTGATGGCCGCACTCGACAGTATCGGCGTCACCGTTGGCAAGAACCATATTTCGCTCTACACCACCTTGCTGGGACTCTTAACCCTCTCCCTCACCGTGCTCGTCGCCCTGTGGGGGGCGCGCAGCATCGAGACGCGCTTCATTGAGCGCACCACCCTACAAACCAACCTCAAAGTAGCCTTGGCCAAGATCCTGCGCACCGTGCTGCTGGTCGTAGCCATCCTCATTGCCCTGCCAGTCATCGGCATTGACATCACCGTCCTGTCCGTTTTCGGTGGGGCGCTGGGGGTGGGTCTCGGTCTCGGCCTGCAAAAAATCGCCGCCAACTATGTCTCCGGCTTCACCCTCCTGCTTGACCAGTCCATCCGCATCGGCGACATGGTCACGGTTGGCCCGAACTATGGAGAAATTCGCCAGATTGCGACCCGTTACACCGTGCTCAGAGCCACCGATGGGAGCGAAAGCATCATTCCCAACGACACCTTGATTACCTCCACCGTCATCAATCACACGCTCGCCAGCCGCGACAACCGTATCAGTCTCCCCATCCAGGTCGCGTATGACACCGATCTGGAGCACGCCCGCACGGTACTGTTGCTGGCCGCAAAGCAAGACCGCGTCGCAGCGCAACCTCAGCCACAAGTCCTGATCAAGGGTTTCGGCGACAACGGGATTGACCTGGAACTAGCCTTCTGGATCAGTGACCCGGAAGAGGGGCTTGGCCTTCTTAAGTCCGACATTTATTGGGCCATCTGGGCGACCTTCAAACGCGAAGGTATCCAGATTCCCTACCCGCAACGGGTCGTGACCCTCCAGAACTCGGGCTAATTACAGACAACAAAACAGACAACAAAAAACCGGCCGCGGCCGGTTTTTTGTTGGGATGTTCTGGAGAAACGCCGAATTACTTCAGCTTGATCTCCTTGTACTCGACATGTTTGCGAGCCACGGGATCGTACTTGCTGATCGCCATCTTCTCGGGCTTGGTCTTCTTGTTCTTGGTCGTGGTGTAAAAATGACCGGTGCCCGCCGTGGACTCCAGTTTGATTTTTTCGCGTCCGCCTTTAGCCATGATCTACTCCTTAAATCTCGCCGCGGGCGCGCAGATCGGCCAGCACAGCATCGATGCCATTCTTGTCAATCAAACGCAACGCGGCATTCGTAACGCGTAGACGCACAAAACGGTTTTCGCTCTCAACCCAGAAACGACGCGACTGCAGATTGGGCAGGAAGCGACGCTTGGAACGGTTGTTGGCGTGGGAAACGGTGTTACCCACCATCGGCTTTTTGCCGGTTACCTGACATACACGGGCCATTTTTTATACCCCGAAGGATTTGGTTTCAGAAAGAGGCAATTTATATCACAGAGAACGGCCGTGCGTCAAAAAAACTCACATCCGACCCTAACATTCCTCACAACCAACCGCGTTCTGCAAACGAAGTCGTCTGTTGCCCAGCCACCACGAGATGATCCAAAACCCGCACATCGACGAGGGCGAGCGCATTTTTGATGGTCTCCGTCAACAAGCGATCAGCCTGCGAAGGCTCTGCTACACCTGATGGGTGATTATGGGCCAGGATGACGGCGGCGGCGTTGTGCGCCAGCACCTTCTTGACCACTTCACGCGGATAGACCGAGGTCTGGGTCAGGGTCCCGGTAGACAGAACTTCGTCCCCCTGCACCCGATTCTGGGCATCCAGATAGATAATCTGGAAGACCTCATGAGGCAAACCAGCCAGCCTGAGGCGTAGATAATCACGCACCGCGTTAGGCGAAGCCAAAGCCGCCGGTTCGCGCATCTGCTGCCCCAACGCGCGTGAGGCCATTTCCAGAACCGCCTGCAGTTCGGCATACTTGGCCGGCCCGAAGCCCTTGATGGCGCAAACATCAGCGGCGCTGGCTGCAAACAGACGTGTCAAACGACCGTCAAACCGGGCCAGCAGTTCGCGTGCCAGATCAACCGCACTCTTACCCGTCACTCCCACCCGCAAAAAAATCGCCAGCAACTCGGCGTCCGAGAGAGCCTTCGGACCGCGCTGTAATAATTTTTCCCGCGGTCGCTCTCCCTCCGGCCAGTCTGTAATCGCCATGTTCATCTCCCATGTACAATGTCCCATCTACTTCAGGGCTACTTTACTCTGATCACGCCTACATGGAAAAAACTCGCATCGTTCTGGGCATCACGGGGGGTGTCGCTGCCTATAAAGCGGCCGAACTGGCGCGTCTACTGGTCAAGGCTGACTACAGGGTCGATTGCGTACTGACCGAGGCGGCGAGCCATTTCATCGGTTCGGCTACCCTGCAG
>SXTL01000077.1 GCA_005790965.1 Burkholderiales bacterium
CGCCGCCGCGTTGACATGAATGGCATGGCCAAACCAGTCCCCCACCACCAGCGGGCCCATGGTCAGATAGCCGATCGCAACCGACGGAATGGCCAGCAGAATCAGCGGCAGGGTGACCACCCACGGCGTCTCGTGCGGGTTCTGTGAATGAGCGTGCGTATCGCCTTGCTCGTCATGTCCGTGGTGACCGTGGGCGTTGTGGAAACGCTCCTTGCCGTGGAAGACCAGAAAGTACATCCGGAAAGAATAAAAAGCCGTGACAAAAACACCCGCCACCACCGCAAAGTACGCAAACCCTGAGCCGGCCAGCGGCGAGGCGTGCACCGCTTCGATGATCGAATCCTTGGAATAGAAGCCTGCTAGGAACGGGGTACCAATCAAGGCCAGCGAGCCGATCAGGGAAGTGATCCAGGTAATCGGCATGTACTTCCTCAGGCCGCCCATGCTACGAATGTCCTGATTGTGATGCATGCCAATAATGACCGAACCGGCGGCGAGGAACAGCAAGGCCTTGAAGAAGGCGTGCGTCATCAGGTGGAAGATGGCCACTGAATAGGCCGAGGCACCCAGAGCGACCGTCATGTAACCCAACTGCGACAGGGTCGAGTAAGCCACCACCCGCTTAATGTCGTTCTGGATTACCCCGAGGAAACCCATGAACAAGGCCGTGATGGCGCCGATCACCATGACGAAGGACAGGGCCGTATCAGACAACTCAAACAGCGGCGACATCCGCGCGACCATGAAGATACCAGCCGTCACCATGGTTGCCGCATGGATCAAGGCGGAGATCGGGGTGGGGCCTTCCATCGAGTCAGGCAGCCAGACATGAAGCGGAAACTGCGCTGATTTCCCCATCGCACCGATAAACAGCAGGATGCAGATGACGGTCAAGACCGACCAGCTATGGCCTTCCCAGAGGGTCATCATGTGACCTTGCATGCCCATTGCGTTGTTGAAGACCTGCTGATAGTCCAGCGTACCAAAATAGGCCAGCACCAAACCGATGCCCAACAAGAAGCCAAAGTCACCTACGCGGTTAACCAGAAAGGCCTTAAGGTTGGCGTAGATAGCCGTCTCGCGGGTGTACCAGAAACCGATCAGCAGATAAGAGACCAGACCCACGGCCTCCCAACCGAAGAACAGTTGCAGGAAGTTGTTGGACATCACCAGCATCAGCATCGAGAAGGTGAACAGGCTGATATAGCTGAAGAAGCGCTGATAGCCCGGATCTTCTGCCATGTAGCCGATGGTGTAGATGTGCACCATCAAGGACACGAAGGTCACCACCAACATCATCAGCACGGTCAAGCGGTCAATCAGGAAACCGATCTCGAGACGCACATCGCCGCTAGCGAGCCAAGTATAGACCGAGCCATTGTAGGTATTGCCGGCCAGAACATCCTGAAAAATCAGCAAAGACCCCAAGAAAGCGATAGCCACACCGAGGATCGTTACTGTGTGCGCGCCGCGCCGACCGATGGTCTTGCCAAACAAGCCGGCCATGAGCGCACCGACCAAGGGGGCCATAGGGACCAGCAGGTAGAGTGTCTTCATATCCATGGCATCAACCCTTCAGGGATCCGAGGTCATCGACATGGATGCTGCGCAGATTACGGAACAGCAGCACCAGGATCGCCAGACCAATCGCCGACTCTGCAGCCGCTACAGTCAGGATGAAGAAGACGAACACCTGCCCGGACAGGTCGTTCAGATAATGTGAGAAAGCGACAAAGTTCATATTTACCGCCAGTAGCATCAGCTCGATGGCCATCAGGATGACCACCAGGTTCTTGCGGTTAAGGAACAGGCCCATGATGCTGATCGCAAACAGCAGGGAACCCAGAATCAAGTAGTGGTTTACGGTAATCATGCCTCGTCCTCCACGGGTGCGCCGGGTTTCTGCGGTTTCAAATTCACCATGCGCAGACGGTCGGCCTTCCTGACCACCACCTGGGTCGCAGGATCACGCCATTTCAGTCCGGGCCGACGCCGCAAGGTCAACGCAATGGCCGCCACAATCGCCACCAGCAGGATCACTGCCGCCAATTCAAAAGCATAGGCATATTCGGTATACAAGACGCGGCCCAAAGCCTTCGTATTGCTGTAGTCGACTGCTTTGGGCTCAGGCATCTTCAGGCCAAACTCTTGCCCACCCAGAACAACATACATCTCCAGCGCCATCAAGCCCGAGATCAACCCGGCCAGCGGCAGGTATTTGCGGAAATCAGCCCGCATCGTCTCAATATTGATATCGAGCATCATGACCACGAAGAGGAACAACACCATCACCGCGCCGACATAGACCAGCACCAAAGTGATGGCGAGGAACTCCGCCTCCAGCAAGACCCAAAGTCCGGCCGCCGTAAAAAAGGCCAGCACAAGAAACAAGGCGGCATGGACCGGGTGCCGCACGGTCACCACCCGTAATCCTGACAAAAGCAGAATAGCGGAGAGGAAGTAAAAGACAACGCTGGTAAATTCCATCGTAGGCATCCGTTAGCGATATTTGGCGTCTGCCGCCTTGTTGCGGGCGATCTCCGCCTCGTACTGATCTCCCACCGCCAGCAACATCTCCTTGGTGTAGTAGAGATCTCCGCGTTTCTCGCCGTGATAAGCAAAGATATGTGTCTCGACAATCGCATCGACCGGACAAGCCTCCTCACAATAACCGCAGAAGATGCACTTGGTCAGATCAATGTCATAACGCGTGGTGCGCCGCGTACCATCCTCACGCTGCGCTGATTCAATGTGAATGGCCAAGGCCGGACAGGCGGCCTCACACAGCTTACAGGCAATGCAGCGCTCCTCGCCGTTTTCGTACCGACGCTGCGCATGCAGACCCCGGAAACGCGGCGACATCGGCGTGTGTTGCTCCGGATACTGAATCGTGAGCTTGGGCAAGAACAGATGACGACCCGTCACGGCCATACCCTTCAGCAACTCAATGAGCAGGAAGGTCTTGAAGAACTGTTGGATCCACTTAAGCATCGTGTGTTGTCCTTATCCTTGACCGCTCAATGGAAGAACCGACCCAGCGAGGTCTGCATCACTGCGCCCTCCACCAAGAGCCAGACCAAGGTCACGGGAATCAGTACCTTCCAGCCTAGACGCATGATCTGGTCATAGCGATAACGCGGGAAGGTGGCGCGGAACCAGAGGAACAGGAACAGGATGAAGCTGGTCTTGGCCAACAACCAGAACAGGCCATCGGGCAAGAAAGGCACCGGGGACAGCCAGCCGCCCAAGAACATCAGCGAGGTCATCGCCGAAACCAGGATCATGTTGGCATATTCGGCGAGGAAGAACACCGCGAAGGCCATGCCCGAATAATCGACATGGAAACCCGCCACGATCTCGGACTCGCCCTCCGCTACATCGAACGGGGACCGGTTGGTCTCAGCCAGAATAGCGATTAGATAGACTAGGAACATCGGAAACAGGGGCAAGAAATACCAGTGCCAGAAGCCGCCCTGTTGCGCACGCACAATATCGCCCAGATTCAGGCTCTGCGCCGCCATCAACACGCCGACCAAGGCAAAACCCATCGCGATCTCATAGGACACAATCTGCGCCGCCGAACGCATGGCGCCCAGGAAGGCGTATTTCGAGTTGGACGCCCAACCGGCCAAAATCACGCCATATACGCCCATCGAGGTAATCGCCATCACATACAACAGGCTTGCATCGAGATCGGCCAAAACCAGCGTATCGCCGAACGGAATCACCGCCCAAGCCGCCAGGGCAGGGGCCAGCGCCAGTACCGGAGCAAGGATGAAGACCGATTTGCTCGCCCCGGTCGGGATGACAATCTCTTTAAACATCAGCTTTAGCGCATCGGCAATCGGTTGTAGCCAGCCCTTGGGACCGACCCGATTGGGGCCAATACGAATCTGCATGTAGCCGATGATCTTGCGCTCGGCGTAGGTTAGATAAGCCACGCCAATCAACAGCGGCAGGACGATGACCATGATCTTGACCAGGGTCCAGACCGGCAGCCAGGCCGGGCCAAGGAGGGTTTGAATCTGATCCATCATGCCTCCACCTCCAGCACCCCCATACGCGCCCCCAGCGACACCGTGTGAGGATGACCCGCCGCGATACGCAAGACTCCATCGGCCAAGCGGTCATCTTGCCGTACAGCCAGTTCGACGGCCAAACCAGCCTGCCGCACACGAAGAGTGGTCTTGCCACCCAAGCGAGCCAGCAGGCTAGCATTGGCTGTAGCGACGGGTGCAGCAGCCATCGCCGTGGCTTGCAACGCCGATGCCCGACGCGTCACCGCATCGACAGCGTAAATGGGTGTTTCCGCCAACCATTCGATCGCACCTGCAACGGCTGCTCCCAAGTCCACCGCCGGCGCGGCGTTATTCAAACCTTCCAGCCAGCCGTCCGGCAAGGCCTCGGCCCGCACTGCAGCGACCGTATCAAAATCGCACCCCTCCAAACCGAATTGATTGCCCAATACACGCAGCACCTTCCAAGCCGGACGAGCCTCGCCTTGGCAACGCGTCGCTGCGTTAAAAGTCTGCAGGCGACCCTCCATGTTGACCAGGCCCCCTTCGTTCTCGGCCCATGGAGCGATCGGCAACAGCACCGTCGCGTACTCCGGCGCACGGCCTTTGTAGGCCGTTAACCCGACCACGCATTCGGCCGTCGCCAAGGCCTGCATGGCCGCTGCGCCATCGACACAATCGAGCTCTGGTTCCAGGCCAAGTAATACATAGCCCTTGCGCGGTGCGGCAAAGACATCCCCAGACTGCGCCTTGACCACCGCGGCCCCAACGCTGTTGGCGCCCACTGGCAAGAAACCTAGAGTTGCACCACAGGCCGCCGCAATCGCCGCTGCCTTGGTGTGCAGGGCATCGGCCTGCGGATGTATCTGCGCTACAGCTCCTAGCACAACGGCCTTGTTTGCACCTGACTTGAGGCTGGCCGCGATGGCCTGCGCCTCGGCAGAAGCCGAAGCCCCCTTAAGGGCTTGTTCGATTTCGGTGAGCGCGGCCAACCACTGTGACGGGGCTGCGATCACCGCGTTGGCCACGGCACAATTTTGCGTATCGTTGGCAGCATGCAGGATGGAGAGTTCTGCGCTAGCCTTCACCGCCGCCCGCACCCGCGCCGCCAGCAAGGGCTGCTCGCTACGCAGGGTGCTGCCGACCAGAAGGATACGATCCAGGGTGTTAACCTTAGCTACCGGCATACCCAGCCAGCGCGCCTGACCGCGCCCCGCACTGCGTTCCAGCGGGTGCGATTCAATCTGGCTTGAGCCCAGGGAGCGGGCCAACTTTTGTAGTAAATGCAATTCCTCGACGGTCGCAGCCGGACTGGCGACAAAGCCCAAGGCATCGCCACCATGCGTTTCCTTCAGCACGCGTAAGGCACCGGCAGCTTGCGCCAGCGCGGTCGCCCAATCAACCTCGATCCAGCGGCCATTGTCTTTGATCATCGGCACGGTCAACCGGTCGTCGGCGTACAGGCCCTGGTAGGCAAAGCGGTCGCGATCCGACAGCCAGCCTTCGTTGACGGCCTCATTGTCCGCCGGCAGGACGCGCTGAACACGGCCATCCTTGACCTGCACGGTGAGATTGGAGCCCAGGCTGTCATGCGGACTGACGCCCAAACGGCGGCTTAACTCCCAACCACGCGCGTGGTAGCGGAACGGTTTGGAGGTGAGCGCCCCCACGGGGCACAGGTCGATGATATTGCCTGACAATTCGTTGTTGACCTGAGACTCCAGGAACGGCATCACCTCAACATGCTCACCCCGGCCGGGCATGCCCAGCTCCATTTGGCCAGCGATTTCCTGGCCAAAACGCACACAGCGACTGCAATGGATGCAACGCGTCATGTCGGTGGCGACCAGCGGACCAAGGTCTTTCTCGGAGACCACACGCTTCGCTTCGGCATAGCGGCTCTCGACGCCGCCATAGCCGACTGCAATGTCTTGTAACTGGCACTCGCCGCCCTGATCACAGATCGGGCAATCCAACGGGTGGTTGATAAGCAGGAACTCCATCACACCCTTTTGCGCGTCGATAGCGTATTGCGAACGAGTCTTGACCTTCATGCCATCGGCGACTGGTGTGGCGCAGGCTGGCAGCGGCTTGGGCGCCTTTTCGACCTCGACCAGACACATGCGGCAGGAGGCGGCGATCGACAGCTTCTTGTGATAGCAAAAGTGGGGTATGTAGATACCCAGTTGCTGCGCCGCCTCAATCACCGAAGTACCCGCTGGAACCTCAATCTCTTTGTTGTCGATGGTAACTAGGGGCATCTCAGGCTCCGACCATGCAGCGTTTATGTTCGATGTGATATTCGAACTCGTTGCGGAAATGCTTGAGGAAGCTATGGACCGGACCCACCGCGGCGTCGCCCAGTGCGCAGATCGTGCGACCGGAAATGTTGGTGCCCACACTCATCAGCAAATCGAGGTCTTCCGGGCGGCCCTGACCGTGTTCGATGCGATGAATGACGCGATACATCCAGCCCGTCCCTTCGCGGCAGGGCGTGCACTGACCACAAGATTCCTCAAAATAAAAATAGGCCAGCCGCTCCAGCGCCTTAACCATACACACCGTATCATCCATGACGATCACCGAGCCGGCGCCCAGATACGACCCCGCTTTGGCGATGCTGTCGTAATCCATGGTCAGTTCCATCATGGTCGCACCCGGCAGAACTGGCACGGACGAACCGCCGGGGATGACCGCCTTCAACTCACGCCCACCCTTCACGCCACCGGCCATTTCCAGCAACTCACTGAACGGTGTACCCATGCGCACTTCATAATTGCCCGGCCGCTCAACATGGCCCGAGAGGGAAAAAATCTTGCTGCCTCCGTTATTGGGTTTGCCCAGATCCAAGAAGGCTTGCCCGCCATGCCGCATGATCCAGGGGATCGACGCCAGAGTTTCGGTATTGTTGATCGTGGTCGGCTTACCGTACAACCCGTAACTCGCGGGAAACGGCGGCTTGAAGCGCGGTTGGCCCTTTTTACCTTCGATCGACTCGAGAAGGGCCGTTTCTTCGCCGCACACATAGGCACCGTAACCGTGATGGGCATGAAGGTCGAAATTCCAGCCAGAGCCCAAAATATTGTTGCCAAGAAAACCCGCCGCCCGCGCCTCGTCCAGCGCCGCTTCCCATGAGCGGTATTGCTCAAAAATCTCGCCGTGGATGTAGTTGTAACCCGCCCGGGCGCCTAGCGTATAGCCCGCGATAAGCATGCCTTCGATCAGTTGATGCGGATTGAAACGGAGAATATCGCGATCCTTAAAGGTGCCCGGCTCGCCTTCGTCGCTGTTACAGACGATGTATTTGTCGCCGTCATAGTTGCGCGGCATAAACGACCACTTGAGGCCGGTTGGAAAACCCGCACCACCGCGGCCGCGCAGGGCAGACAGCTTCACCTCGGCGATGATGGCATCCGCCGGAGTCTTCTCGGTGAGAATTTTTTTGAGCGCCGCGTAGCCACCGTGGGCCGTGTAGGTCGCCAGAGCCGCAGGATGGTCGTAATCCTGCGTCCAAGTGCAAACCTTGTGGTTGGGGGCATTCAGGCTCACTTCATGCCCTCCAGAAAGGCGTCCACATTGTCCGGCGTTAGCCGCGTATGCAGCGTGTGGTTGTTGTGCAGGCAGAGCGGGCCGTCACCACAAGCGCCAAAGCACTCGCCCTCTTTCAGGGTGAAACGGCCATCCGCCGTGGTCTCGCCAAAACCGATGCCCAATTTAGCCTGGATCTTGGCGACCACCGCGTCAACGCCTTGCAACTGGCAGGAAATGTTGGTGCATACGGTCAACTTGTGAGCCCCCACCGGCTTCAGGTCGTACATGTTGTAGAACGAAGCCACCTCATAGACGGCAATCGTCGGCATGCCCAGGTAAGTCGCCAAAAATTCTAGGGTTTCGGGCGCCAACCAGCCTTTCTCCTGCTGAGCGATGCGCAAGGCACTCATCACCGCTGACTGCTTTTGCTCGGCCGGATATTTGGCGATCTCACGATCAATCTGGGCTAGGGATTCATTCGTCAACATGGTGTCATCCAATTAGCGATCGATCTCGCCGAACACGATATCCATCGTGCCGATAATGGCCACGGCATCGGCCAGCATATGCCCCTTGGCCATCTCGTCCATGGCCTGCAAGTGTGCGAAGCCGGGGGCGCGAATCTTCATGCGATAAGGTTTGTTGGCGCCATCGGACACCATGTAGATACCGAACTCACCCTTGGGATGCTCGATCGCGGCGTAGGCTTCGCCCTCGGGCACGAACATGCCTTCGGTAAAGAGCTTGAAGTGGTGGATCAGGGCCTCCATGTTGCTCTTCATCGCTTCGCGTGACGGCGGGCCGATCTTGCTGTTTTCAGTCATCACCGGGCCGGGGTTCTGGCGCAGCCACGCCGCGCATTGCGCAACAATGCGATTCGACTGGCGCATCTCTTCCATACGCACCAAGTAACGGTCGTAACTGTCGCCCGTGCGGCCGACCGGGATTTCAAAATCCATGCGGTCATAGACCTCGTAGGGCTGGGTTTTGCGCAGGTCCCACGCCACACCGGAACCCCGCAGCATCGGCCCGGTAAAACCCAATGCCTTGGCACGCTCAGGATCGACCACGCCAATGCCGACCAAGCGTTGTTTCCAGATGCGGTTGTCCGTCAGCAGGGTTTCGTAATCGTCACAATAGCTGGGGAAGCGACGGGTGAAATCTTCGATAAAGTCGAGCAACGAGCCTTGGCGGTTCTCATTCAATCGCTTTGCCTTGGCTACGCTGCGGTTAACCGTGTCGTATTGAGCCATCGAGTCCGGCAGATCGCGGTACACACCACCCGGACGATAATAGGCCGCATGTAAGCGTGCGCCGGTCGCCGCCTCGTACATGTCCATCAGATCTTCACGCTCGCGGAAGGCGTACAGGAACATGGTCATGGCGCCCACATCCAGCGCGTGCGCCCCGATCCACAACAAGTGGTTGAGAATACGGGTGATCTCGTCAAACATGACGCGGATGTACTGGGCCCGGAGCGGCACCTCAACGCCCAACAATTTTTCCGTTGCCAAGACATAGGCGTGCTCGTTGCACATCATCGACACATAGTCGAGACGATCCATGTACGGCATCGCCTGCACGAAGGTCTTGTGCTCGGCTAGTTTTTCGGTGCCCCGATGCAGCAAACCAATATGCGGGTCGGCACGCTCAATCACCTCGCCGTCCATCTCCAGCACCAGACGCAAAACGCCGTGTGCCGCCGGGTGTTGCGGGCCAAAATTCAATGTGTAGTTACGGATCTCAGACACGGCCAGCTCCATAACTTTCTTCGCGCACGATCCGCGGCGTCACCTCGCGCGGTTC
>SXTL01000078.1 GCA_005790965.1 Burkholderiales bacterium
AATAGCTGACGAAATACTCGACGGCATTGTCAGGAAAAAACTCGCGGAACTCACTGTACAACTGCGCCGCCAGCGACTTGTTGGGCGCTAGCACAAAGGCCGGCCGGCCCATGCGAGCGATCACTTGGGCCATCGTGTAAGTCTTGCCCGAGCCCGTTACCCCCAGCAAGGTCTGAAAACGGTCGCCTCGCTCAAACCCCGCCACCAACGCGGCAATCGCCGCCGGCTGGTCGCCAGCCGGGGCAAAGGGCTGATGCAAGGCGAACGGGCTGCCATCGAAGTGAAGGACATCCACACCCGCCGGGGTGCTGTCAGGAGAAGCGGACATTGGGTAGAATCGCGAACTTGAAATAGCCCTGTAACACGAATGTGGCAGACGGCACGGATGCCGTCGAGCCGGCCAATTATCCCGGATTTTCCAGTAAAGCGTTTCCATCATGCCCGCATCACCTTTCGCCGCCATCGAATTAGCCCCACGCGATCCCATCCTGGGTCTAAACGAGGCCTTCAACACCGACCCCCGCAGCGACAAAACCAACCTCGGCGTCGGCGTTTATTACGATGCCAACGGCAAAATCCCCCTCCTCGCCTGCGTCAAGAGCGCCGAGGCCGAGCGGGTAGCCGCCGCCCTGCCGCGCGGCTACCAGCCCATTGAAGGCCCCGCCGCCTACAACCGTGCCGTACAGACCCTGCTGCTGGGGGCCGCATCCCCCCTCCTCGCCACAGGCCGCGTCGTCACCGCCCAATCAATCGGCGGCACGGGCGCACTCAAGATTGGCGCTGACTTTCTCTACCGTCAGATTGGCAGCCGCACGATCCACATCAGCGACCCCAGCTGGGAAAACCACCGCGCCCTGTTCGAGGCAGCCGGCTTTGCCGTCGCCGACTATCCCTATTACGACCCCGCCACACGCGGTGTCCGCTTCGACGCCCTGATGGCCTATCTAAACGGCCTACCCAACGGCGATGTTGTCCTTCTGCACGCTTGCTGTCACAACCCTACCGGGGCTGACCTGAGCCCTGCCCAGTGGACCGAGATCATTCGCGTTTGCGCCCAACGCGCCCTCATTCCCTTTCTCGACATCGCTTACCAGGGCTTTGCCGATGGCATCGAAGCCGATGCCGCCGCCGTGCATCAGTTTGCCGACGCCAATCTCAACTGCCTCATTGCGAGCTCCTTCTCCAAGTCATTCTCGCTCTACGGCGAGCGGGTAGGCGCTCTGTCCGTGCTGTGCGCCAATGCGGACGAGGCGACGCGAGTCCTGTCGCAAGTCAAGCGTGTCATTCGCACCAACTACTCCAACCCGCCGACCCACGGCGCCGCCATCGTCACCGCCGTCCTCACCCAGACCCACCTGCGCCAGCAATGGGAAGACGAACTCGCCACCATGCGCGAGCGCATCCGCGCCATGCGCGGCGACCTCGTCACCGGCCTGGCTACCCACGGTGTGGACACCGACTTTGGCTTCATCAATCGCCAGCGCGGCATGTTCTCCTACACCGGACTGACGTCGGCGCAGGTCGAAAAGCTGCGTGCCGAACATGGCATCTACGCCGTCTCCACCGGCCGCATCTGCCTGGCCGCGCTCAACCCCGGTAACCTCAATCGCGTCACCACCGCCATCGCCAAAGTTCTCGAGGCCTGACCGCCACACAGCCACCGCCCAGAACGAAAAAAAGCGCATTTAGCCTTGACCGCAACCGTCACAAATCCGTAGAATGCGCCACTCTTGCAGGATCGCTGTTGCGGCCCTCAAGAAGCTCATTCCCCGATAGCTCAGTCGGTAGAGCACCGGACTGTTAATCCGTGTGTCCCTGGTTCGAGCCCAGGTCGGGGAGCCAGATATAGCAAGGCCCGCAACGCTGCGGGCCTTTTGCCTTTCTAGGCCTAGCAGGGCCATACACCGGGGTCCTGCCGCCGCGCTCGCCTTACGAGAGGCCTCTCCATAGCGCAGGTTGAACTTCATCGGGCGAATCCTCGGAAGTTACAATGCCCCCCATGAATTTCCGAGACCTCACCGATATTCGCCACGCCTTGCACGCGCGAGGTGCGCTTCCAGTCCATACCGATCGTATTCTGCGTGCCTGGCTAGCCGCACGACCCTTGGATAGCGGTGCGAAACGGCACCCAGCCGGTAGCTTTTTCCCCTTGGCTGTGCGGAGTGCGCTGCCGCAGCTGGCTGACGAACTGGCCGGTCTGGCTGAGATTCATACCCAAGAGGTTGGCGCGGACGGTTCGGCGCGGCTCCTACTGCGTCTGGCGGACGGTCAGAGCGTGGAAAGCGTGCTGTTACCGCGGAGTGGCGTGTGCGTCTCGACGCAGGTCGGCTGTGCCGTGGGTTGCACCTTTTGCCAGACTGGGCGCAGCGGCTTGCTGCGGCAACTGGGCAGTGCCGAGATCCTTGCCCAGGTCGTGCTCGCGCGGCGCATCGGGCCGGTACAGCGCGTGGTTTTTATGGGTATGGGAGAGCCGGCTCATAATCTGGATAAGGTGTTGGAGGCCATTGACCTGCTCGGGACCTTGGGCAATATCGGCCACAAGAATCTGGTGTTTTCGACGGTCGGTGACCGGCGCGTCTTTGAACGCTTACCCACAGGCACCGTCAAACCGGCCCTTGCCCTGTCCCTGCACACCTCCCGGGCCGAACTG
This sequence comes from Burkholderiales bacterium, assembly GCA_005790965.1. GTDB lineage: Bacteria > Pseudomonadota > Gammaproteobacteria > Burkholderiales > Thiobacillaceae > QYQG01. The sequence goes on from SXTL01000078.1 coordinate 2,651, forward strand.
CGTCGTACCCTGCTACCCAAGGCACCCGACCTGACGCCAGAGGAACTGGTCGAACTCGGCGAGCAATATGCGCGTACCACCGGCTATCCGATCCAGTATCAATGGACCCTACTCGAAGGCATTAATGACACGGACGAAGAACTGGCCGGTATCGTGCGCCTCTTGAAGGGTAAATACGCGATGATGAATTTCATTCCCTACAACGCCAGCGCTGGCCTGCCCTACCGCCGCCCAGTTCCCGAACGCGCCGCCCGTATGGCCGGCGTCCTCCACCAGCAAGGCATCATCACCCGCCTACGCCAATCCGCCGGACAAGATGTTGAGGGCGGGTGCGGCCAGTTACGCGCTCGCCATATCTAACGCCGGTGTTTAAACTTCTCGTCCACTACCACGACGCCCAGTGCGTTATTGTCGAAAAACCTGCCGCTCTGCTGTCCGTTCCCGGCCGCGCCGCAGGGCCCAATCTGGCCGAACAAGTGCAGGCCGCCTTTGCCGATGTCCGGGTAGTGCATCGCCTGGACCAAGCGACCTCGGGCCTGATGCTGTTTGCGCGTGGCGCGGCAATGGCCGGAACCTTCGGCCGTCTGTTCCAAGAGCGCAAGATTGACAAGCGTTACGAGGCTATCGTGCACGGACCGGTCGCAGCAGCCGAGGGCGTGTTCGACTGGCCGTTGATCTGCGATTGGCCCAACCGTCCCCAGCAAAAGGTCTGTTTCGAAACCGGCAAACCTTCGCAGACCCGCTACATTCGGATCGCCACTCTAGCCGAACGCAACGCCACCCGCCTCGCCCTGATTCCAGTCACAGGGCGCACGCACCAGTTGCGCGTCCATCTGCGGCAAGCCGGCCACCCCATCCTCGGTGACGCTCTTTACGGCGACGCCGCCGTCCGGGACGCCGCCCCACGCCTGCTGCTGCACGCCTGCGAACTGGATTTTGTGCACCCGATCAGTGGCCACGCCATCCACATTACCTCACCGGCCCCGTTCTGATCCACGGCTTAAAAACTCGCGCCGAGGGCTGCCCGCCTACCCGTAGTTTGGTGCGGTTGCGAAGCAGCGCTTCTTCGCGTCAATAGACAGCAAACCGATGTTTGAATTAAATCTCCCCAGCCACAATCTTGAGCAATTGCACGCTGGCTATCAGCCGTCGTCCCATCAAGCGTAGCGACTGAATCTCAGCTGTCTGTTCAGCGCGCTGCAGGGTCAGGGCATCAAGGCCGCTAATAGTCCCAGCCTGATACTGTGCCGCAGCGATGGCATTGGCGCGGCGCGCTGCAGCCAGCGCCATCTCCTGGTGCGTGGCCTGGATGGCCAAGGCGTGCGCAGCCGCCAAGTTATCCTGAACCTCCTGAAAAGCCACCAGCACGGTCTGGCGATAGTCCGCGACCACCGCCTCATGCTCGGCCTCGGCGCGGGACACCCCGGCGCGGCGAGCCTCCGCGTCAAATACAGTCAAGGCCAGAGACGGCCCCAGAGACCAAAAGTGGATCGGCTGGCTGGTAATGCGAGCCAAATGACTGCCACGCAAACCCGCATCTGCCGTCAAGTTGAGGGTCGGAAAGAAGGCTGTCTTGGCTTGACCGATGGCGGCGTTGGCTGCCGCCACACGCCGCTCGGCGGCCTGAATGTCAGGGCGCCGCTCTACCAAACGGCTGGGGATCAATACGGGTGGGCCAGGAATTCTGGGCAAGGGCATCGCGAGGGCGAGCGGCACGGTCGGGTCACCGACCAAGGTCGCCAAGGCATACCGGGTCTGGCGCAGCAGCAAGGCGTTTTCCTCGGCCTGCGCCTCGCCGTTGGCGAGCTGGGTCTCGGCCTGGGCGACCTCCAGACCAGACACCACACCAGCCCGATGGCGCTCACGGGTCAGGGCCAAAAAACGCCGGTCGGCCTCGAGGAGGCGTTGCCAAAGAGCCGCCTCTGCCTCATTCAGACGCCATTGCAAATAGGTCTGTGCCACCAGGGCCTGCAGACTCAGCCGCGCCGCCGCCAAGTCATGCGCCTCGGCCTCGGCGACTGCCGTAGCTTCCGCCACGGCGCGCTCGATGCGGCCCCAAAGGTCCACTTCCCAACTCACCCCCACACTCAAGGAAGCACTACTGGTCGTGCCCGTGTCATGGTTTTGGCTGGCCTTCAGACGACTATCCAGCTGCGGCAAGCGCCCCGCCGCGCTGATCTGGAGGGCCGCTTGGGCACTCCGATAACGCGCCTCGGCCGCCTTCAGCGTTTGACTACCCTGCCCTGCGGCCGCCACCAAACGGCTAAGTTGCGCATCCTCGAAAACGGCCCACACCGCTTCGGGCGATGCAAACGACGACGGCGTACTCGCCTGCCAATCCGCCGCAGTTTGGCGGGCTTGCGGCGTGGCAGCAAACTGTGCTGGCAGAACCACACTAGGGCGCACATGAGTCGGACCGGTCGAACAGGCGACCAAGCCCGCCGCCGCCAACAAGGCCAACGAGGCCAACGGGGCCCACAGGGGCAAGAACTGTTTGGATAAGCGTAGGGTCATGGGGCTGGCGCCGTTCGCCGGTGGCAAGATCGGAGGGATTTTAAGCTTGAATTCAAAGCCGATTTCATAGCCTTCGCAGCTCCATCGAGATAGAGATAGATGACCGGCGTGGTGTAGAGCGTGAGGATTTGTGAAATCAAGAGACCGCCGACCAGGGCAATTCCCAGCGGCTGGCGCAGTTCGGCACCCTCGCCACCCCCCCATGCCAGCGGCAATGCCCCGCAGATGGCCGTGATCGTGGTCATCAGAATAGGCCGGAAGCGCAGTTGTGCTGCGCGGTAGATGGCGTGTGCGGCACTGGTCTGGAAACGACGCTGCCGATCAATGGCATAGTCGATCATCAGGATGGCATTTTTCATCACCAATCCGATCAGGAGAAAGATGGCGATCAGGGCAATCACGCTGAACTCGGTGCCAAACAGCATCAAAGCCAGGAGCGCCCCGATCCCGGCTGAGGGTAGCGTAGAGAGTATGGTGAGCGGGTGAATCAGGCTCTCATAGAGAATACCCAGGAGCAGGTACAGGGTCACCAAGGCGCCCAGGATCAGCCAGGGCTGACTGGCCAGAGACTGCTGAAAGGCCCGCGCCTTGCCCTCAAAGCTGCCACGGACCTGACTGGGTAAGCCCAGATCGAGCAGGGCCTGACGAATCAGCGGGGTAGCATCGCCGAGTGTCACTCCGGGCTGCAGGTTGAAACTCAGCGTGGTTGCCGGCGCGCCGCCCTGATGTTGGACGGCCAGCGGCATGTGACCTGGAACCACGCGCACGAACTGGTCCAAGGGTATCGCCTGCCCAGCCGCATTCACTACCTGAAGCGCATGCAGGGCGTCGGGCGACTGTAGAAGGCGCGCCTCGACCTCCATGACCACGGGATATTGGTTCTGCTGTTGATACAGGGTGGCAATCTGGCGCTGGCTAAAGGCGTTACCCAGCGCCGTTTCCAGCGTCCGCATACTGATTCCCAACCGCACAGCCTGATCACGATCGACCTCCAGGTGAGTCTGCAGGCCCTTATCCTGCTGATCCGAGATGACATCGGCGAGTTGCGGAATCTGTTGCAAGGCACGCCGGACTTGCGGTTCCCAAGTGCGCAGCAAAGCAATCTCGTCCGCTTGCAGGGTGAATTGGTATTCGGCATCGGTCTGCCGCCCGCCGATGCGGACATCCTGCATGGGCACCAAGGTCAGGCGCGCCCCCGGCACTCCGGCCAGCTGCTTGCGCAGACGCGCAATCACTTCGGTCACTGGGGCCGTACGCTCACCCAAGGGTTTTAGCGAGATAAACAAGCTACCCGTATTGGCTCGCGCGCCTCCAGCAAAACCCGTCACACCGCGCACATCGGGATCGGCACGCACGATCTCGATAAAACGACGCACCTTTTGTTCCATGGCCTGAAAGGAAATACTCTGGTCCGCCCGGATCATGCCCATTACCCGACCCGTGTCTTGGGTGGGAAAAAATCCCTTGGGAATGGCCCGATACAACTGCCCATTCAGCGCAATCACCAAAACCAGGCCCAGCAACACCAGCGGGCTATGGCGCAGCGCCCACGCCAAGCTCAGGCGATAAGCGATCCGCACCCGGCGCCACACCCTCTGCCACCACGGGTTACGCAGTACACCCGAATAAGCCAAGCCTCGGTTTGCAACATGCCTAGACTTGAGGAGATGCGCGCACATCACCGGCGTTGCCAGCAGAGAAACGCCCATTGAAAGCAAAATGGCAGCGCTCAAAACGACAGCAAATTCGTGCATCAGACGACCGACAATCCCCTCCATCAGGAGGACGGGGATAAACACCGCAATCAGGGCCAGACTGATCGCAACCACCGTAAAGCCCACCTGACGCAGGCCCAGCCGAGCGGCCTGCAGCGGGGGATGGCCTGCCTCGATATGCCGGCTGATCGCCTCAAGAATCACAATGGCGTCATCAACCACAAAACCCGTCGCCACCGTCAGGGCCATGAGGGAAAGATTGTCCAGACTGTAGCCGAATAAATACATGACCCCGAAGGTGCCGAGCAGGGACACTGGCACCACCACGCTGGGGATAAGCGCCGCGCGCCAGCGCCGTAAAAAGAGGAGGACAACCAGAATGACCAAACCAACCGATATCGCCAGACTGCGCTCGACCTCGCGCAAGGAGGCACGGATCGTCGGCGTGCGATCCATGACCGCGACCAGTTCAATGCCTGGAGCGATCATGCCGCGCAGCTGCGGCAACAGCTCGCGAACCCGATCGACCGTAGCAATCAAGTTCGAACCCTGTTGCCGGTAGAGAACCAAAATCACCGCCTTGGCTCCGTTGGCACTGCCAAACTGGCGCACATCCTGGACGGAGTCCGTCACCTCAGCCAGGTCACCCAAACGCATCTCCGCTTGATTCTGGTAACGGATAACGATGGGACGCAGGTCCGCCGCTGTCCTGACCGTGGCCACGCCACCCATCTGCTTGGCAATCTGCCAGTGCTGCTGGTCCGTCTCCAAGCTACCGAGCGGGGCCTGCAGGGCCGTATCTCGCACGGCCTGGCGCACCTGCTCAAGCGCAAGACCCGATTGCGCCAAGCGCTCTGGGGGCAGCGCGATGCGTACCGCCGGCGCCGCCGCACCGCCAATACGCACCTCTCCAATCCCGTCAATCTGGGCAATGCGCTGCGCCAAGATCGTCGCCGCAGCGTCATAGAGGGTGGCCTGTGGCAGGTGTTCGGAGGTCAGCGCCAAGATCATGGCCGGGGCATCAGTCGGATTACGCTTGCGCCAACTCGGCAGACTGGGCATCCCGGCCGGTAACAAAGTCCGCGAAGCCTGAATGGCGGCCTGCACATCGCGTACCGCACCATCAATATCGCGGTTCAGATCGAACTGCAGGGTGATCTGAGTACTGCCTAGAGATGAACTGGAGGTCATCTCGGTTAGACCGGAAATGCGCCCCAGTTGCCGCTCTAGCGGCGCAGCCACGGTCGCGGCCATGGTCTCCGGACTGGCGCCCGGCAATTGGGCCTCGACCGACAGCGTAGGAAACTCAACCTGAGGCAGGGGCGCGACGGGCAACTGGAAAAAGGCCACGACACCGGCCAGCGCCACCGCCAAAGTCAACAGGGTGACGGCAACAGGCCGTTCAAGCCAGGTCATGGGTTATCAGAATCAAGGGCTGCCGCTTTGCCATGGCCCCTACCTTGCCGCAAGCGGAATCGTTCCAAGGTGAGATAGATAACCGGCGTTGTAAACAGGGTCAGCAACTGACTTACCAGCAGACCGCCCACCACGGCGATGCCGAGCGGCTGGCGCAATTCCGCTCCCATCCCCTGCCCCAACATGAGCGGCAAAGCCCCGAGCAAGGCAGCTAGCGTGGTCATCAGGATGGGTCGGAAACGCAACAGACAAGCCTTTTCAATCGCTGCTCGCGGCGTCAAGCCATCGCGTTGCGCCGTCAGCGCGTAATCAATCATCAGGATGGCGTTCTTTTTAACAATGCCGATCAACAGCAGAATACCCAGCAGCCCCATCAGGTCCAGACCACGCCCAGCCAGCCACAGCGCCAGCAAGGCACCAACACCTGCCGAGGGCAGGGTCGAAAGGATCGTGACCGGGTGGATTGCGCTTTCGTAGAGAACGCCCAAAACGATGTACATCACGACGATTGCGGCCACGATTAGCCACACGGTGTAACCCAGCGATTCCTGAAAGGCCAGCGCAGCACCCTCAAACCGGGTCTCGATCTGTGCCAGCCGTCCGCTTTCAAGTTCTAGCTCGGCCTCGGCCGCGCGAATAGCCTCGACGGCCTCACCCAGCGAGGCCCCGGGCGCAAGATTGAAAGACACCGTCGCGGCCGGAAATTGACCGACATGGCGAATCGCCAGCGCGGTCTGCCGTTCGCTGAGGCGAGCCACGCTGGCAAGAGGCACGGGCCGACCGCTGGCTGTTGCCACCGGGATCGCCAGTAAAGCATCGGGACTAGGCGCCAAAGCCATTCCCGCCTCCAGCACGACACGGTACTGATTGGCCTGGGTAAAGACCGTAGAGATCTGGCGCTGTCCGAAGGCATCGTATAGGGCCTGGTCGATATCCGCCATGCGGATGCCCAAGCGTGCCGCCGCCTCACGATCAATCTCCAATCGCGCCTCCAAGCCATCCTCCTGCAGGTCTCCAGCGACATCCCGCAGGACACTTATTCCCTGCAATCGCTCAACCAGTTGTGGAGTCCACTGGCTCAGGGCGCTGCGATCTGGGGAGATAATCAGGAATCGATACTGGGTGCGCGCTACCTGATCCTCCACCGTAAGATCCTGAACCGGCTGCAGATAAAGCCGGATACCGGCGACTTGTTCCGCAGCGGCCGAGAGACGCGCCATGACCACCGGGGCTGAATCACGCTCAGCCAAAGGCTTGAGGGTGATCGACAAGCGCCCGTTATTGAGGGTCGCATTATTTCCGTCCACCCCGATATGCGAAGCGACTGCAGCAACGGCCGGATCACGCAACAAGGTCTGCACAAGGCTCTGCTGCCGCACACTCATGGCCGTGAAGGAAACGCTACCAGGGGCCTGTGTCACGCCCTGCAAAAGGCCGCCATCCTGTACCGGAAAGAATCCCTTGGGGATAAAAACATACAGGACCAGGGTCAAGAGCAGGGTCAAAGCAAAGACCCCCAAGGCCAGCGGCTGACGCGCCAACACCCAGCGCAGGGCCTGTTCATAGCGAGCCAGCAAGGCCGTCAGCCAGCGCGGTGGCTTAGCCTCATTACGCAACAGACGCGCCGATAACATCGGCGTCAGGGTCAAAGACACAAAGGCAGAAATCAGGATGGCCACCGCGAGGGTAATGGCAAATTCGTGGAATAAGCGCCCCACGACATCACCCATAAACAGCAACGGGATCAACACCGCAAGCAACGAGAAAGTCAGTGACAGAATGGTAAAACCAATCTGCCGCGCACCCGCGATGGCCGCCTCGAGAGCCCTCTCCCCGGCTTCGATCCGGCGCGCGATAACCTCGATCATGACGAGGGCATCATCGACCCCAACGCCGGGGGCAATGGTCAGCGCCATCAGGGTCAGGCTGTTGAGGGAAAAACCGGCCAGGTACATCGCCCCGAAGGTTCCGACCAAGGACAAGGGCACGGCGAGGCTGGGAATAAGAGTGGCCGGCAGGCTACGCAGAAAGAGAAAGATCACCATCACCACCAGGGCGACCGCCAGTAGCAGTTCAAACTGCACGGCTGCCACCGAGGCACGCACCGTCACCGTGCGATCAGCGAGCAAGGCCACATTAAGATTACCCGGCAGACTGGTCTGCAACTGCGGCAAAAGGGTCTTGACCCGATCGGCGACCTCAACCACATTCGCGCCCGGCTGGCGCTGCACCTGCAAGATCACGGCCGCTTGGGTGCCAGACCAGGCCGCCAAGCGGATGTTTTCGGCCTCGTGCACGATCTCGGCGATGGCCCCCAGGCGCAACGGACTGCCGTTACGCCAAGTCAAGATCAAATTCCGGTAGGCCTCCGCCGACTGCAGCTGATCATTGACATCCAGCGTGGTGGCCCGTTGTGGTCCGTCAAAGCTCCCTTTGGGCAGATGGACATTGGCATTGGCGATCGCCGTACGCACCTCGCTGAAAGTCAGCCCTGCAGCGGCCAAGGCCTGCGGATTGACCTGTACCCGCACCGCCGGTCGCCGTCCACCGGCGATGCTAACCCGCCCCACTCCAGCAACCTGTGCCAGTTTCTGGGCCAGGCGAGTCTCGACCAGATCGTGAATGGCCGGGACGGTTTGGGTCTCTGAGGTGACGGCCAAGGTCAGGATCGGTGCATCGGCCGGATTGACCTTGCTGTACAGCGGCGGCATCGGTAAATCGTCTGGGAGAAGCGCGGTCGCCGCATTGATGGCGGCCTGCACCTGTTGCTCGGCCACATCGAGCGGCAGGTCGAGATTAAAGCGCAGCGTGATTAATGAGGCACCGCCCGAACTGGTCGAAGACATCTGCTGCAGGCCTGGCAGTTGGCCAAACTGGCGCTCCAGAGGGGCCGTCACCCCGGCCGTCATCCAGTCAGGACCTGCCCCGGGGTAGAGCGTAGTGACCTCAATCGTCGGGTAATCGACCTCCGGTAAGGCCGACAAAGGCAGCATCCGATAGGCAATCAGCCCGCTGAGCAGGATCGCAACCATGATCAGGCTGGTCGCAATCGGACGCAGGATGAACAGCCGCGAGAAGTTCATTGCGGCGCCCGCTTGCCTTCACCCTTAGTCTGGCTACCCCCGACGCGGTCCTGGCCTTTTCCCTCAGCGCCCTGCGCCGGCATCACGATGCGGGCGTGCGCCCCCTCCCGTAGGCGGTCGGCCCCATCGATCACTAGGCGATCTCCCACCTTGATCGCATCTGTTCCGGCAAGCGCCGTCCAACCAGCTTCACTCGCGTCCGGCGTCACGGGTACAACAGCGACACGCCCGTCAGCCGCAACGCGATAGACAAAGGCGCCCCGCGCACCTCGCTGGATGGCATTGGTTGGAACCTGCATGACTTGTTGGCGCACCTCCAGAAGCAGGCGCACATTGACGAACTGATTGGCGTACAGACGCTCATCGTGGTTTGCAAATCCTGCCTTGAGGCGAATGGTGCCGGTTGCAACATCGATCTGATTGTCGAGGCTCAGAAGCCGCCCAACGGCCAACCGCTCGCGCTGCCCTGCATCCCAGGCCTCCACCCGCAAGGGTTGCCGAGTCTGGCGGATGCGCAGGGTAGAAAGGTGCCGTTCAGGAATTGCAAAGAGCACATTTGCCGGCCGGGTCTGGGTAAGCACCGCAAGACCCAGGGCATCATTCGCCCGCACCAGATTGCCGACATCCATCTGACGCAGACCAATCTGCCCATCCATAGGGGCCAGGATGCGGGTGTAAGACAGTTGCAGACGCGCGTTTTCGACCTGCGCTCGATCGCTGAGCAAAGCGCCCTGATACTGGCGCACCAAGGCTTCCTGGGTATCGAGTTGTTGTCGGGAAGTGGCATCCTTGGCCCACAGATCCTTGTAACGAGCCAGATCGCGTTGAGCGTTGTCGAGCAAGGCCTGGTCGCGAGCCCATTGACCTTGAGCCTGATCAAGCTGGATCTTGAAAGGCTGTGCGTCGAGTTCGGCCAGAAGATCCCCCTTCTTGACCCACTGCCCTTCGCGGAAGCTGATTTTCTGTAGCACCCCGTCGACGCGCGCCCGCACCGTAACGACCCGCTCGGGGATAACGGTTCCAATGGCATCCAGCCAGACAGGGAGGTCGGCCTGTTGCGCCAGCAGCACCTGAACGGGTTGCGGGCGATTGCCAGACTTGCCCGCTGCAGCGCGCGCGGAGGGATCCCCGGCGGGGGTCGCCCGGTTCTCGATCCAGGCCGACAGCCCCCCTGCAGCCGCCAGCAGCAAGATTACGACCAAGGCGATAAGCCACCTGCGACGGGGCTTTCGAGTGGATTCGGGGAATTGATTAGGCATCGTCACGACCGTGTGAAAATCAGCACGCCGCAACGATAACAGGAATTGCAGCGGGGGTCGCCAGCCGCCTAAGCGGTGAGCGATGCCGCGATGCAAAAGCTACCAGTTCGTCTCGCGTTCCGGCATCGAGGAGATCTTGTGAATAGAGAGATCGGCTCCCTCGAACTCCTGTTCCGGATCGAGGCGGATCCCGAACGATGCCTTAAGAGCACCGTAAACTAGGAAACCACCCGCCAGCGCTACCGTGACCCCTAGTACGGTGCCAAACACCTGCGCCGAAAAAGTCACACCGCCTACGCCGCCCAAGGCCTGCAAACCGAAGATACCCGCCGCAATGCCGCCCCAGGCGCCACAAAGGCCATGCAGCGGCCAGACACCCAGAACATCGTCGATCTTCCAGCGATTTTGCGTAATTGTGAACATCCACACAAACAATGCCCCAGCCACCGCGCCGGTCGCCAATGCCCCCACCGGATGCATGAGATCAGAACCCGCACACACCGCCACCAAACCGGCCAGCGGGCCGTTATGAATAAAACCGGGGTCATTCCTGCCAACCAGCAAGGCGGCCAGAGTTCCGCCCACCATCGCCAGCAGCGAGTTGACCGCCACCAGACCAGAGACCACATCCACGGCCTGCGCCGACATCACATTGAAACCAAACCAGCCCACGGTCAGGATCCAGGCGCCCAAGGCCAGGAAGGGAATGCTGGAGGGAGGATGCGCCGCCATACGACCATCTTTGTGATAGCGACCACGCCGCGCGCCCAGCAAAAGAACGGCTGGCAAGGCGATCCAGCCGCCCACCGCATGGACCACCACCGAACCGGCAAAATCGTGAAACTTGGCGCCAAGATTCATCTCCAGCCAAGATTGGACACCGAAGTTACCATTCCAGATGATGCCCTCAAAAAAGGGATAGATGAAACCAACCAACAGAAAAGTCGCCGCCAGTTGTGGGTGAAACTTGGCCCGTTCAGCAATTCCACCCGAAACAATGGCCGGGATCGCGGCCGCAAAGGTTAGCAAGAAGAAAAACTTGACTAGCGCAAAACCATTTTTTTCGGCCAGAACCTGGGCGCCGGAGAAAAAGTCGATGCCGTAGGCCAGGCTGTAACCAATGAAGAAATAGGCAATAGTCGAGACAGAAAAGTCGGTCATGATCTTGACCAGCGCATTGACCTGGTTCTTTCGCCGCACCGTGCCCAGTTCCAGAAAGGCAAATCCCGCATGCATGGCGAGGACCATGATGGCCCCCAAAAGGAGAAAGAGAACATCTGAACCGGACTTTAGGGCTTCCATGCAAAATTCCTGAGGACAAAATGGATACCAAAGTAAAGCAATAATAATGCCAAACCGAAAGGCCCAACACCGACCGTTTGCTGCGGAGTGCACCAGATTGGGCTAGATCGCCGCAACCCTGAGGCGACACTCCTAGCGTATTGATTTTGCGCTGAGATCAGCGAGATTTCCGGTGTGGTACGAGATCTGCAGCGCAGGACCCCGGCAAGGCAACGAGGCTTGCAGGCCCTAGCATCGCACCAATGTGGTGCGCCGCATGGCGCGCCGTGGTGCATCTGGTCAGCCCCTTACTTCTGGCCAGCCTCGATGCGATCGAGTTCTGCGTCCATCTCGGCGTCAGTCATGGGCTGATAATCCGATGCCGGTGGGGTAACCGAGCGGTTACGCACCAGTAGCGCCGCAATGATGACGCCCATCTCGTAGAGCAGCCAGAGTGGAATGGCGAGCATCAGTTGGGAAATAACATCCGGTGGGGTGAAGATGGCGCCAATCACAAAGGCTCCCACGATGACATACGGCCGTGCCTCGCGAAACTTGTCAATACTCACCATACCCATCAAAGCCAGGGCAATGACGACGATGGGCACCTCAAAGGTAACCCCAAAGGCCATAAACAAGGTGATCACAAAATCGAGGTACTTGTTGATATCGGTCATCACCGCGACGCCTTGCGGGGCAATGCCAACCACGAAACCAAACACCACCGGAAAGACTAGGAAATAGGCAAAGGCCATACCGCAAACGAAGAGCAGCAGACTCGCCACGGTGAGCGGTACGATCATCTTTTTTTCATGGGCGTAGAGACCTGGCGCAATGAAAGACCAGACCTGATACAAGATGTACGGCAAGGCCCCCAGAAATGCCGTCATCATCGCCACCTTGACTGGCACAAAGAACGGCGTGACCACATCCGTAGCAATCATCTGCCCGCCCTTCGGCAAGCTGTTCAGCATGGGCTGCGCCAGCAGGGCGTAAAGATCATTAGCCCAAGGAAAGAGACACACAAATAGCACGATCCAAGCTATGGCGGAGCGCAACAGGCGGTCACGCAGTTCCAGCATATGGCTGATGAAGGTCTGCTGGCTATCCATCAGAACAGGGCTGCCTGGCGGGGTGCTTCGGTCGGTGACTCGGTCAAGGCCGCGATGACCTCAGTCCCCTTTGGCTGCATTTCATCGGCCTCGATCAACTCATTCAAGCTATCCGAAATAGGTAAACGATCAATCTCTGGATGCGCATATTCAATGATGGCGCGTGGACCGGTAGCCACCAATTCGGTCTCTGCCACAGCATCCGTCTTGGCCGTCTGCGCCTCAGCACTATCGTTCACACCTAGGGCAACCGACAAGCGTTCCTCGGGGTTCAGGTCACGCTTCAAAGCGACTTCAGTCTCCGCGGCAATAATTTCGTACTTTTGCGCCGAGGCCCTCATCTCTTCCTGAAGCTTCTTCAACTCCTCGAGTTTCATTTCACGATTAACATCGTCCTTGACCTGCGCAGCATAGCGATTGAGCTTGCCCAGCCAGCCCCCCACCGTACGGGCGACCTTGGGCAACCGCTCCGGACCGATCACGACCAGAGCGACGATGCCAATGACAAGAAGTTCAGAAAAACCAATGTCGAACATGCAATAGTCAACTGAAGAGAGTTGCGAGATATAAACAAAGGACGGAAAGCCGGTTCTCTGCGGCCCCCGTCTGACGCCCTACGCGTTCAGGACTGCTGCCGACTCTTGACCTCGCCCTCAACGGTCTGGCCCGTGGTCTCAGCTTGGCGAGGCAATTCCGTCGGTGCAGCGCCCTTGTTTTTCTCTTCGTTCATGGCGTCCTTGAAATTCTTGACAGCACCGCCAAGATCTCCGCCCATATTGCGCAACTTCTTGGTGCCAAAGATCAACAACACAATCAACAACACAATCACCCAATGCCAGAGGCTAAAAGTACCCATGTCTCTCTCCTTAAAAATTACAGTCGATGCGGTCGATAGTCCGCAGATTCACCGCCAAAAATATGCATGTGCAGGTGATAGACCTCTTGTCCACCCCCTGGGCCGGTATTGATCACCGTGCGGAAACCATGCCCCAGTCCCTGTTCCTTGGCCAGCATGGGAGCCAGCAACAGCATACGCCCAAGCAACCACTCGTGGCGGGCATGCGCCTCATCCAGGCGAGCGATATGCTCCTTGGGGATGATCATGAAATGCACCGGAGCGACTGGGTTGATGTCGTGGAAGGCCAACAAATCCCCGTCCTCATACACCTTTCTGCACGGAATCTCACCGGCCGCAATCTTGCAAAAAATACAGTCGCTCATGCCTCTGCCTTGCGCTTCGCCTTTTCTACCAAGCCTGACAAACCTTCACGCCGGGCAAGCTCGTTCAATACCAATTCCGGTCGGATACCTTGCTGGGCCAGTAAAACGAGTGAATGGAACCACAAGTCAGCCGTCTCATAAATAACCTTTTCCGCCACCCCATCCTTGGCCGCCATGATGGTTTCGGCTGCCTCTTCTGCCACTTTCTTGAGGATGGCGTCCAAGCCCTTGCTGTACAGCTTAGCCACATAGGAAGTGGCCGGGTCGGCGCTCCGACGCGCCTCCAGGGTATCCGCCAAGCGGCTTAAAATGTCTTCGTTCATCCGTAAATTATCTCTGGGTCTTTTAACACCGGGTCCACAGGTTGCCATGCAGCGTCGACCAGGCGTTCAAAAAAGCAGCTACGGCGACCCGTGTGACAGGCAATGCCGCCGGTCTGCCGTACCTTGAGCAGGATGACATCCCGGTCACAGTCGGTGCGAATCTCGACGACCTGCTGGGTATGCCCGGATTCCTCACCCTTGTGCCATAGCCGCTGACGCGAACGCGAATAGTACACTGCCTCACCCAATTCAGCGGTTTTTGCCAAGGCCTCACGATTGATCCACGCGACCATCAGGATGTCGCCACTCTCAGCGTCCTGAGCGATAGCAGGCAAAAGGCCACTTTCGGGCCAGTTAATCTGCTCCAACCAGCCAATGTTTGTTGTCATAGTCGCACCTCAATGCCACACTCCTGCATGACTTCCTTGGCTTGGCGCACGGTGTATTCGCCAAAATGGAAAATGGACGCCGCCAACACCGCATCGGCACCCCCCTTTTGCACACCATCAGCGAGATGCTGCAGGTTGCCAACACCCCCGCTCGCAATAACCGGAATAGTGACCGCGTCGCTTACCGCCCGGGTTAAATTGAGATCAAAACCCGACTTGGCACCATCGCGATCCATACTGGTCAACAAAATCTCGCCCGCGCCCAAAACCTGCATCTTCTGCGCCCATTCCACCGCATCAATACCCGTGGGTTTGCGCCCGCCGTGGGTAAAAATCTCCCACTTCGGCTGTGCCCCCCAGACGGTTTGCTTGGCATCAATCGCGACCACAATGCACTGGCTTCCGAAACGGTCAGCTGCGTCCTTGACCACCTGCGGGTTGAACACGGCCGCCGTATTGATCGAAACCTTGTCGGCGCCAGCATTGAGCAAGCGCCGCACATCATCCGGCACGCGCACGCCACCGCCGACCGTGAGGGGGATAAACACCTGCGAAGCCACAGCTTCGATGATATGGAGGATGAGGTCACGGTTATCGGAAGTGGCGGTGATGTCGAGAAAGGTCAGCTCGTCAGCGCCCTGCTCGTCATAACGACGGGCGATCTCCACCGGGTCACCGGCATCGCGCAAATTGAGGAATTGCACCCCTTTCACCACGCGACCGGCGGTGACATCCATGCAGGGAATAATGCGTTTGGCCAACCCCATGAATCAGGCCATCAATTCGTCAGAAAGGCGCTGGCCGATGGCAAAATCGAGCGTGCCTTCGTAAATGGCGCGACCCGTGATGGCGCCCTCGATGCCCTCGTCCGCCACCGCGCACAGAGCGCGTATATCGTCGAGATTGGTAATCCCGCCGCTGGCAATGACCGGGATATGCAAGGCACGCGCTAGCGCCACGGTCGATTCGATGTTGACACCGGACATCATGCCATCGCGACCGATGTCGGTGTACACCACCGACTCAACACCGTAATCCTGGAAACGCTTGGCAAGATCAATAACCTCGTGATGCGTCACCTTGGACCAGCCATCGACGGCCACCTTACCCTCCTTGGCATCCAGACCCACGATGATATGGCCCGGAAACGCATCGCACGCATCATGCAAAAAGCCCGGATCCTTGACCGCCGCACTACCCAGAATGACATAGCGCAAGCCGGTATCAAGATAACGCTCGATCGTGTCCAGATCGCGGATGCCACCCCCTAGCTGAACAGGAATATCGGTGCCAACCGCCTTGATAATGCCCTCAATTGCCAGCGCATTCTTGGGCTTACCGGCAAAGGCACCGTTTAGGTCCACGAGATGCAAACGGCGGGCACCTTGCGCCAGCCAGTGGCGAGCCATGGCCGCAGGGTCATCAGAAAATACCGTGGCGCTGTCCATTTCGCCTTGGCGCAGGCGCACGCACTGGCCATCTTTGAGGTCGATCGCGGGAATCAGAATCATGATGTCAGAAATTTACGATTTGAATTACGGTTGCCAAGTCACAAAGTTTTGCAGCAGACGCAAACCCGCCGCCGCGCTTTTTTCCGGGTGAAACTGTACGGCGAACCGATTGTCGCGGGCCACGGCACAGGTAAACGGTGTGGGGTAATCGGACTCGCCAGCAACAATGCTGCGATCCTGAGGCACTACAAAATAACTGTGTACAAAATAGAAGCGCTCGCCATCGGGGATACCCTCCCACAGCGCATGGGCGGCTGTCTGGCGCACATTATTCCAACCCATGTGCGGCACCTTGAGGCGCGCGCCGGCGGCATCATGCAACGCCGGGGCAAAGCGTTGGACGACGCCATCAAATAATCCCAGGCAGGCGGTATTACCCTCGGCACTGTGTGCAAACAACACCTGCAGGCCCATGCAGATGCCCAAGAACGGTTTGGTCTCTGCGGCTGCTTGAATCGCCTTACGCAAGCCATGGGCATCAATGGCACGCATACAATCAGGCGCTGCCCCCTGCCCCGGAAAGACCACCCGCTGGGCCTGGGCAAGCACGGCCGGGTCAGAGCTCACCACGACCGTCTGGCCATCGGCCACATGTTCCAGCGCCTTGGCCACCGAATGTAGGTTGCCCATGCCGTAGTCAACGACCGCAATCATCGTTACAGCGCACCCTTGGTGGAGGGAATGGCTGCGCCCATCCGCGCGTCGGCCGCAAGCGCCATGCGCAAGGCACGGCCGAAGGCCTTGAAAATGGTCTCGGCCTGGTGGTGTGCGTTATCGCCACGCAAGTTGTCGATATGCAAGGTCACGCCGGCATGATTGATGAAGCCCTGGAAAAACTCATGGATTAGATCGACATCAAAGTCTCCGATCCGAGCCCGGCTGAACTCGCAATGAAACTCCAGACCTGGACGGCCGGACAGATCGATCACGACCCGCGACAAGGCCTCATCAAGCGGAACATAGGCGTGGCCGTAACGACGGATGCCCTTTTTGTCACCCATGGCCGTTGCAAGGGCCTGGCCGATCGTGATGCCGATATCCTCCACCGTATGATGCGCATCAATGTGCAGGTCGCCTTCAGCCGTGACAGTCAGGTCGATCAAGCCATGCCGCGCAATCTGGTCAAGCATGTGATCAAAAAACGGCACGCCGGTGTTTAGCATGGCCTGGCCGGTGCCATCGAGGTTGAGGGTTACCCCGATACGGGTTTCCAGGGTGTTACGGTTGACGGTCGCAGTACGCATGGCAGTCACTTTTCAAAGGAGGGGAGATTTTACCCACAGATGACCGTCAACGCTGCCAATAACGCAGCGCATTCGGCATCCGTCCCCACCGTAATGCGCAGGAACGGTGAGATGCGCACCGGGTGCTTAAAGTGGCGCACGATGATACTGCGGCTACGCAAGGCGGCGGCCAGGTCAACGCCAGCATGAGCCGGATGACGGGCAAACACGAAATTGGCGCCGGATGGCAGCACCGCAAAACCCAGAGCTTGCAGCCCAGCAGTCAGTCGCTCACGGCTGGCAGCGACCTTGGCACAAGTTTGTTCAAAATACGGGCGATCTTGCATACAAGCGATCGCACCCGCCTGAGCAAAACGGTCAAGCGGGTAGGAATTAAAGCTGTCCTTGACCCGGTTAAGGCCCTCGATCAAGTCTGGATGACCCAGCGCATAACCGACGCGCAACCCGGCCAGCGAATGAGCCTTGGATAGGGTGCGCACCACCAACAGGTTCGGGTAACGGGCAATCAGCGGCAGGGCTGTCGCGCCGCAAAAATCAACATAGGCCTCATCAATCACCACCACCACCTGCGGATTGCCCGCCACCAGTCGTTCCACCTCGGCCACCGGTAGCGTCATGCCGGTGGGTGCGTTGGGATTGGGGAAAATAATGCCGCCTTTGGGCGTGCTCAGATAATCCTCGACCCGGATCGAAAAGTCCTCGGCCAGTGGCACTTCACGATAGGCGATCTGGTAGAGCCCGCAATAGACCGGATAAAAGCTGTAAGTAATGTCCGGAAACAGAATGGGCGCGTCGTGTTTGAGCAGACCCAGAAAGGCATGGGCCAGCACCTCATCCGAACCGTTACCCACAAACACCTGCTCCGGCACGAAGCCATGAAATCCAGCAATCGCCTCGCGCAAGCTTTGTGAGGTCGGATCGGGATACAGCCGCAAGCGGGCATCTGCCGTCTCTGCCAAGGCCGCGATAACCTTGGGACTGGGGGGATACGGGTTTTCGTTGGTGTTGAGCTTGACCAGGTTGGCCAGCTTCGGCTGCTCGCCCGGCACATATGGTGTCAAGCTGTGCGTCACCGCGCTCCAGAAACGGCTCATTGCGACGACTTCAACCGATATTCAGCCGAGCGGGCGTGAGCCTGTAGACCCTCGCCATAAGCCAGCGCCGCAGCGACCCGACCCAAGGTTTGCGCACCTGCATCGGATACATGGATGATCGAACTGCGTTTCTGGAAGTCGTACACCCCCAGCGGCGAGGAGAAACGGGCCGTACGCGAAGTGGGTAGCACATGGTTGGGGCCAGCGCAGTAGTCGCCCAGCGCCTCACAGGTGTTGCGGCCCATGAAGATAGCCCCGGCATGGCGAATCTTGGGCCGCATCGCCTCCGGATCCGCCACTGACAGCTCCAGGTGCTCCGGAGCGATAAAGTTGCCAATCTCGGCAGCCTCATCGAGATCACGGCACAAAATCAGCCCGCCGCGTGTGGTAATGGAGGTACGAATCACCCCCTCGCGCGGCAGGGTCGGCATCAGCTTGGCGATGCTGGCCTCCACGGCGTCCAGAAACGCAGCATCCGGGGCAATGAGGATGGCCTGTGCCAGTTCATCATGCTCAGCCTGGGAGAACAGATCCATGGCAATCCAGTCGGGATCCGTCTGGCCGTCGCAAATAATCAGGATCTCGGAGGGCCCGGCGATCATGTCGATGCCAACCACGCCGAACACGCGCCGCTTGGCCTCGGCGACAGAGGCATTGCCCGGGCCGACAATCTTGTCCACCTGCGGTACGGTTGCCGTGCCGTAAGCCAGCGCAGCCACGGCTTGGGCACCGCCGATGCAGAATACGCGATCCACCCCCGAAACAGCGGCCGCGGCCAGAACCAGCTCGTTCTGCACACCGTCCGGCGTGGGCACAACCATGATCAATTCCTTGACGCCCGCTACCTTGGCGGGAATAGCGTTCATCAGCACTGAAGAAGGATACGCCGCCTTGCCGCCTGGCACATATAGACCGACGCGATCGAGTGCCGTTACCTGCTGTCCCAACACCGTGCCGTCCGCCTCGGTATAGGTCCAAGAATGCTGCAACTGGCGCTCGTGATAGGCGCGGACCCGCTCGGCGGCACTATTCAAGGCCGTGCGCAAATCTACCGGAAGCCCTTCGAGCGCCGCTTGCAGGCGCGCCTTCGGCATCTCCAGTTCAGCCATCGAGGCCGCGTTGAGGCGATCAAACTTGGCGGTGAACTCCAGCACAGCGGCATCACCGCGGCTACGCACAGCCCCGACGATGGTTTCTACCGCCTCGGTAATCGCTTTGTCGGTGTCGGCGGAAAAGGCTAAAAGGGTGGCCAGTTGCGCCTGAAAATCGGCGCTTCGGGAATCAAGGCGGGTCATCATGATGTGCCAGAAAAAATTGGGAATGGGTTAATTTTAACCCGCTGTCGCGGTCTTGAATGCCTGAATAATGGGCTGAATGCGGTCGTGTTTGAGTTTCATCGCCGCTTCATTGACCACGAGGCGCGAACTGATTTCCATGATGGACTCCACCGCAACCAGTTTATTGGCCTTGAGGGTACCGCCGGTTGAAACCAGATCGACGATCACATCGGCAAGCCCCACCAGCGGCGCCAATTCCATCGAACCGTACAGCTTGATGAGATCGATGTGCACCCCTTTGCTAGCAAAGAACAGTCGCGCCGTTTTGACATACTTGGTAGCCACCGCCAGGCGCGCGCCCCGCCGCACAGCAGCCGCGTAATCAAAACCCACCGGGGTCGCCACCATCATGCGGCACTTGGCAATGTTCAGATCAACCGGCTGGTACAAACCCTCGCCGCCATGTTCGATCAGCACATCCTTGCCCGCCACGCCCAAATCGGCAGCGCCATGCTGCACATAGGTGGGCACATCACTGGCGCGAACGATGATGAGCTGCACATCTGGCCGGTTGGTGCCAATAATGAGCTTGCGTGAAGATTCCGGGTTTTCGCTGGGCACAATGCCCGCTGCCGCAAGCAGTGGCAAAGTTTCTTCGAAGATACGGCCTTTGGAAAGCGCCAAGGTAATCATGATTTCTCCCGGCGCACCTGGGCGCCCAGCGCCGCCAGTTTAGCCTCTAGCTGCTCATAACCGCGATCGAGGTGATAGATGCGTTCAATAGCGGTCTCACCTTCAGCCACCAAACCGGCGATCACCAGACTGGCCGAGGCACGCAGATCGGTGGCCATCACGGTAGCGCCTTCCAGTTTTTGCACACCCGTAACAAAGGCGGTATTGCCATCGATCTTGATGTCGGCACCCAGCCGCTGTAGCTCCACCGCGTGCATGAAGCGGTTTTCGAAAATGGTCTCACGCATCACCGCGCTGCCCTCTGCCACGCAATTAATGGCCATGAACTGGGCCTGCATGTCGGTGGGAAAGCCGGGATACGGCGCCGTGCGAATCGAGACAGCCTTGAGTTTAGCGGGTGCCGAAATACGGATAAATTCGCGTTCAGCGGTCTTCTCGCTAACGATGTCACAACCGGCGTCCATCAATTTATCCACTACCGCGTCGAGATAACCGCTGGAAATGCCATTGAGGGTCACCGTACCGCCGGCCGCCGCCGCCGCGCATAGATAGGTTCCGGCCTCAATGCGGTCGGGCATGATGCGGTGGGTCGCACCCTGTAATCGCTCAACCCCCTCGACGCGAATGACATCGGTACCTGCGCCAGAGATTTTGGCGCCCATGGCGATCAGACATTTCGCCAGATCCACCACCTCCGGCTCGCGGGCGGCGTTCTCGATCACCGTGATGCCGTCGGCCAAGCAGGCTGCCATCATCAGATTTTCGGTGCCGGTCACAGTCACCATGTCGGTAAACAGGTGCGCGCCCCTCAAGCGGGCAACCTTGGCATGGACATAACCGTGTTCCACCGTCACCTCGGCGCCCATCGACTGGAGCCCCTTGATATGCTGATCGACGGGCCGCGCGCCAATGGCGCAGCCGCCCGGCAGCGAAACCCGCGCCTCGCCGCAGCGCGCCGTCAGCGGCCCCAATACCAAAATGGAGGCGCGCATGGTTTTGACCATCTCGTAGGGCGCGACCGGGTTATTCAAGCCACCAGCATCCAGCCGCACGGTATGCCCGTCGCGTTCCACCTTGACACCCATCTGCGCTAACAGTTTCAACATGGTGCCAATATCGTTGAGCTGAGGCACATGGGTCAGGGTCAGCGGCTCAGGAGTCAGCAGACAGGCGCAGAGGATAGGCAGAGCGGCGTTTTTGGCCCCAGAGATGGTCACCTCGCCCGATAAGGCGCGGCCACCAGTGATAACGAGTTTGTCCATGGATACGAGGAAGCTTGAAGGAGGGGTTAGTGGCGGAGTTTATAGCCGCGCATGATCAACTGCATAGCCACTCCGCACAAAATCAGGGTAAATGGCAGGGCCACGGCCAGTCCCAACCACGGACTGACATCGGCCTGGGCGAAAAATCCATAACGAAACCCATCGATCATATAAAAGACCGGATTCGCCTGCGATACGGCCAACCAGAACGGCGGCAAGCTGTGAATGGAATAAAACACGCCCGATAAAAAAGTCAGCGGCAGAATAATGAAGTTTTGCACCCCGGACAGATGATCAAATTTGTCCGCCCAGATCCCCGCAATCACGCCAATAGCAGCAAAGGCTAACGCGGCAAGGCACGCCCAGACCAGCACCCAGAGCGGGTAAGCCAGAGGCAGATCAACCACCCAAAAACCTGCCAGCAACACCCCGGCGCCTACCAAGAGGCCACGCAAAGCGGCTGCCAACAGATAGGCCAGCAGAAATTCCAAATGGCTAAGGGGCGCAATCAAGATAAAGGCAATATTGCCGGTAATCTTCGACTGGATCAGCGAGGACGAACTATTGGCAAAGGCATTTTGCAGGATCGACATCATGGCCAGACCCGGGATCAGAAAAACGCTATAAGCCACCCCGGGATAGACCTCGACGCGCCCTTCCAAGGCCTGAGCAAAAACCAGCAGATAGAGCAGCGCTGTCAGGACGGGGGCCGCCACCGTCTGCAGCAATACTTTCCAGAAGCGCAGGATTTCCTTGCGCAACAGGGTCCAGAGGCCAATTCCGTTCATTGCGCCATAATCCGTACAAAGGCCGCTTCCAGGCTGTCGCTGCTGGCCATCAGGTTGGCCGTGGTATCGAGAGCCACGATCTCGCCCTGGCGCAGCATGGCCACCCGGTTGCACAATTGTTGTGCCTCTTCCAGATAATGTGTGGTCAAAAGGATGGTGTGCCCGGCCCTGTTCAATTCACGGATAAAGGCCCACAAAGACTGCCGCAATTCGACATCCACGCCAGCCGTCGGTTCATCGAGAATGATGACCGGCGGTTTGTGTACCAAGGCTTGCGCCACCAGAACCCGCCGCTTCATCCCACCCGAAAGTTGGCGCATATTGGTATCGGCCTTGTCGCTCAGCCCCAGACGAGCGATGAGCTCATCAATCCAAGCCGTGTTGTGCGCAAGGCCGAAATAGCCCGATTGAAACTGCAAGGCCTCACGCACACTAAAGAAGGGGTCGAACACCAGTTCCTGCGGCACCACGCCCAAGCGACGGCGGGCCTCGAGATAATGGTTCCGGACATCAAAGCCCAGCACACGAGCCTGACCACGCGTTGCGCGCGTCAAACCAGCCAGAATATTGATGAGCGTGGTCTTGCCTGCGCCGTTGGGGCCCAACAAGGCGAAAAACTCCCCCTCGGCGATCGTGAGATTGACACCCCGCAAGGCCTCAACCTGACGATAGCGTTTGCTCAACCCGGTCAATTCAACGGCAGGAAACACTGGACAGCCAACATCAGAAGAGTTCGCGAACTCCATATAGGCGAGCCAGCTCAACCAATCCAACCGGCCATCCCACGATATCCAGAGGTCGTTGCCGGGCAACAGCGCGACGCTTAAGAACTAGGAGAAACCCCAGCATGGACGAATCAACCAGGCCCAAGCCAGACAGATCGACCTGTTCTACCTCGGACGCCTCCGCTAGCGCCAAATGACGAGCGACCGTCGCATGGGTGTAATCCCCTGACAGGCGCATAACACCGGCCGTGATCTGAAGCTCGCTCACGCCATGACTCATTTTGCTCAAGCCTTCTGGTTACGCCGGCGCAGGGTATCGATCAGGCCATCCACACCACCCTTTTTAATTTCACTATTAAACGAGCTGCGATATACGGTAATCAGGCTGACCCCATCGACCAGAATGTCATACACCTTCCATCCAGCCACCTGTTTCTCTACCCGGTAATCAATCGGGATGGCAGGCGACCCAGATTTGCTAGCCTCCAGACTAACCATAACTTCGGTATCGCCAGAGTTCATGCGCAGGGCTTTGTATTCAAATTTGTAATCGACGATGCTGGAGATGGAGGCGGCATAGGTGCGCACCAGCATGGCCTTGAATTCCTCAATCAAGACCATCTGCTGGGCCACCGAGGCATCGCGCCAGTTTTTTCCCATGGCCAGGCGCGTCATGCGCTCAAAATCGAAGTGCGGCAGGATCTTGGTCTCGACCAGGGCATGGATCTTTTTCTTGTTGCCGGCACGAATGTCGCGATCCTGACGGACGATGCTGGCCACTTCCTCGGTTGCGTTACGGGCAATGTCATCCGGGCCCCCGTTGGCCTGCGCCGCGGGCGTAATAACCATCCCGAAGGAGATTCCCAGGGCCAAAATCCAGGCATAGGTTCTTGTCATTTGTC
>SXTL01000079.1 GCA_005790965.1 Burkholderiales bacterium
CTGTTTGGGGTGTTCTTTGCGAAAAAACTATATCGCATGAACCTGCTCACCATCGGCGACTTCTACCGCGAACGCTTTGGCCGCAAGATCGAGGTGATCACTGGCCTGGCGATCGCACTGTCCTACTTGGGCTGGGTGTCGGCGCAAATTACCGCCCTTGGGTTAGTGTTCAGTGTGCTGTCTGACGGCAGCATCAGCCAATCTCAAGGCATTTTGATCGGTTCAGCGGTGGTGTTGATGTACACCTTGTACGGCGGCATGTGGTCCGTGGCGCTGACCACCTTTTTCCAGATGATTGTCATCGTCCTCGGTCTTCTCTACATCGCCCTGCAACTGGCCGACATGACGGGCGGCGTCGCCCCGGTGATCGAACACGCGGCGGCCAACGGGAAGTTTCATTTCTGGCCCGATCTGAATGGCGTGGCGATGGTGGCCTTTATTTCCGGGCTGATCACCATGGGCTTTGGCTCTATTCCGCAACAGGATGTGTTCCAGCGCGCCAATGCCGCCAAGAACGAAAAGGGGGCAGTATGGGGCACGGTAATCGGTGGTACCGCCTATTTCTTGTTCGCTGCCGTCCCACTGTTCATGGCCTATTCGGCCAATCTGATCGACCCGACCCTGGCCACAAGGTGGCTAGCAGACGACGCCCAAAAACTGCTCCCGGAACTGGTCAAAAGCCATCTGCCGTTATTCGCGCAGGTTATCTTTTATGGCGCCTTGCTGTCGGTGATCATGTCTACTGCCTCGGGCACCCTGCTCGCGCCCTCCGTCACCCTGTCCGAGAATGTGCTCAAAGGTTTTGTCACCCGCCGTCGGCATCTATCTGACCGCGATCTCCTGATCATGACCCGCTGGATGGTCGCCATTTTTGCTGTGCTGGTCACGCTCTACGCCTTGTGGTCGCTGGACCAGAAAACCGGCATTCACCAGATGGTCGAAAATGCCTATAAGGTGACGCTGGTGGTGGCCTTCGTACCGCTGGTCGCTGGCCTGTACTGGAAACGAGCCTCAACCTTGGGCGCCACGCTGGCCATCAGCCTCGGGCTGGGCACCTGGATCCCGCTGGAATGGCTATCACCCGACGGGCCCCTGCCACCGCAGTTCGCCGGTTTCCTCATGGCCGTAGTCGGCATGACGCTGGGCTCTGGGCTACGACCAAGGCAGGGCCACTAAGGTGAATACCCCGCCGCGCTGGCCTCTGCTGCTCTACACCCTGTTTATCGTCTGGGCCAGCTTGTATAGCGAATTCGGTTGGCAAAGTTTCCCGACCGACCTGTTCGCTTTTCTCTTCGAACCTCTACCGCGCTGGATTACCCGTACCGATCTGACCACCAATCTGCTGGTCTATCTACCGCTGGGCTATCTCCTGCGCCGCCGAGTCGGCCCGCCCACCCACCCCTGGCTAACCGTTGCTGTCGCCGTGGGGGCCGCGGCCGGACTGAGCCTCGCCCTGGAGACCTTGCAACAGGCCCTGCCCATGCGCAACGCCTCGGCGCTGGATCTGGCCATCAACACCCTCGGCGCACTCTGCGGGGCCATCATCTCCCTGCACCATCAACGCTGGCGGCGCGCCCTGCGCGTGCTCGATCATTGGCGCACACGCGTCTTTCATCAAGGCAGACCCACCCAACTCGGCCTCGGCCTGCTAGCCCTTTGGCTCCTTGCTCAATTCAGTCTACGCCCCTTGCCCGGCATTGGCTGGCTGACCCTGCACTTGCGCCCCATTGACACCCAGCCCGGGAGTCTAGGCGATCTCAATCTCAACTGGTTTCTTGCCCAGTCCCTGGAGATGGTGTGTCTGGGCGCCTTTCTCGCCACCTTGTTGCGTCCCGGTCGCTATGTGGGCGCGCTCACCCTGTGTTTCCTCTTCGCCTTCTTGGCCAAGCTGCTAACAGCCACCGTTTTACTCAAATGGACGGCCGTCGGCGGTCTAATGTCGCTCGAGACGCTAGCGGCCTTCTTCTGCGCCTTCTGGCTCTTGCTGCTGCCCTGGGTCTCGCGCCAGCGCCGCCCAATCGCCATCGTTGGACTGGTTGTGATCGTTCTCTGGCGTCTCGGGGAGGGTGGCCCGCTGCTGTGGCCCAAACACTCTCTCCTCAACCTGGTCGGCCTGGCCGCCACCCTGGCCGCCTGGTGGCCCCTGCTGGGCCTGGCAGTGCTGGGAGCTCAGGGCAAAGCGGCCGGAGGCGGTGGAAGGCCGAGCCCAGCCAGCTGACGCTCCAGCTTGGCCACCAGGCTATGCACACTTTGCCGACCCGTATCGAGAACAAGGTCGGCAATCTCAAGATACAACGGGTGGCGAACCGCATAAAGCTCGGTCAACTTGGTCAACGGATCCTCTGTCTGGAGCAAGGGCCGATTGCGATCGCCGCGCGTACGCAGAAACAATTCGGCCGGCGATCCGTGCAGATAAATGACCGTGCCGCGCGCCTTGAGATGCTCCCGGTTAACGGGATCGAGAATCGCGCCACCACCGGTAGCCAAGACAATGCCATGTCGCTGGGTTAGTTCATCTATCACCGTGGCCTCGCGGCGGCGGAAGCCCGCCTCGCCCTCAATCTCGAAGATAGTCGGGATGGACACCCCGCAACGCGCCACGATCTCGTGGTCAGAATCAATGCAGTCCATACCCCGGTTGCGCGCCAGAACGCGCCCCAAGGTCGTCTTGCCAGAGCCCATGAGCCCAACAAAAAAGAAATTGTCCGTAGCCATCATGGGGCTATTCTAACCGCCCGGACTGATGCGAAAGCAAACGCTGCACGGCCTCACCAAGTGCGTCGTCTGGCGGGAGCTCCGCCTGAAACGCACGCAAGGCATCCAGTCCCTTGGGACTAACCGCCGCCTTAACGCGCGGGCGCTGCCAGGCAATATCCGCCCTGACCCGCAGCTTCATCGCCGTCACCACCACCCCCGCCGCGCCCATAGCCACCAGAATGGCGCGCTCCTGGGTGCGCAACCGGGTCGCGACCGAACCGTTGGCACATTGCAACCACAGGGTTTCGCCACGCACTCCAGCAACCTGCGTTTGCCGCGCCAGACGGCCTAACACCCCGGCCAAACATGCCTCCAATTTCAACAGTCGGCGCGCCTCAGGCAACAATACGGCGAGCTCCTGCTCAGCAGCGAGGCATTGTTGCGCTTTGCGCAAATGGGTCTTCATAAAGAAGCGGGGATTGAAAGGAGAAAAACGGCCCTCATGGTAACATTCCCGCCTTGTTTGGCGCTGGCCACCACCCTACTGAGATCGTCCCATGTTGCCCGATATCTTCAAAAAACTCTTTGGTAGCCGCAACGATCGCCTGCTTAAACAATTCCGTAGCAGCATTGTTGCGATCAACGCCTTGGAGTCCCGCTTCGCCGCCCTGTCTGACGAGGCCTTGCGCGGCATGACTGAGGAATTCAAGACCCGTTTTGCCAAGGGCGAGACCCTTGAGGCGCTGCTCCCCGAGGCCTTTGCCACCGTGCGCGAGGCGGCCAAGCGGGTGCATGGCATGCGCCATTACGATGTACAGATGATCGGCGGCATCACCCTGCACCAAGGCAAAATTGCCGAGATGCGGACCGGCGAGGGCAAGACCCTTATAATAGAGCTTCTATTTTCAATAAGTAAACTCCTTAAGCGCCTTGATAAAAGTTTTTCTAATAAAATGGTAAGTAAATTGAAATTTTTAAAATTTATTAAAAATAGTAATTCAAAATATTTACATGA
>SXTL01000080.1 GCA_005790965.1 Burkholderiales bacterium
CGCCAAATGCGAAGCCGCAGGGGTTTGCGTGTTTTACGATGACCCAGGCGGGCGCGGTGTAAAAAAATTTTAACCAATAGAGCCCGGCGTCGGTGTCGGCGATGTTGTTGTAGGACAGTTCTTTGCCCTGAATCTGGCGGGCGGTGGCGATGGTGCCGGCCGGGGCGCTGGCTTCGACATAGAAGGCGCCGTTCTGGTGCGGGTTTTCGCCGTAGCGGCAGGTTTGGGCGCGGGTGTATTGCAGGGTTAGTTTTTCGCCGAAGGGTTCTTTGCTGCCGTCGCTGGCCAGCGCGGTCAGGTAGTTGCTGATGTGGCCGTCGTATTGGGCGGTATGGGTGAAGGCTTTTTTGGCCAGAGTGAAGCGGGTGGCATCGCTTAAACGACGGCCATTCGCCTGCATTTCAGAGACCAGCGCGGCGTAGTCGGCCGGGTCGGTGACGATGGCGACATGCTTGTAGTTCTTGGCGCTGGAACGGACCATGGCTGGGCCACCGATGTCGATGTTTTCGATGGCGTCGTCAAGCGTGTGCGGCTTGGAAACGGTCTGCACGAAGGGATAAAGGTTGACGCAAACCAGGTCAATGTAGCCCAGGTCGTGGGCGGTCATGGTCGCCGCGTGGGCGGGGTTGTCGCGTACCGCGAGGATGCCGGCGTGAACCTTGGGGTGCAGGGTTTTCACGCGGCCATCGAGCATTTCCGGAAAGCCCGTGAACTCGGAAACATCCTTGACGGCGATGCCGGCGTCACGGATGGCCTTGGCAGTGCCGCCGGTGGAGAGCAGTTCTACGCCTTGGAGGGCGAGGGCGCGGGCAAAGTCGATAAGGCCGGTCTTGTCGGAACCGGAAAGCAGGGCGCGTTGGATCATGGTTTTGGTCGAAGAATGGAAGCGAGAAAAGGAGGGGTTTAGCGGCCGTTATTCAAGGCCATATTGCTGCATCTTTTTGCGCAGCGTGTTGCGATTGATGCCAAGCCATTCGGCGGCGCGGCTTTGATTATGGCCGGCGCGTTGAAGGATTTCTTCAATGAGCGGTTTTTCGAGGCTGACCATGAATAGTTCGTGGAGGCCGGTGGCCGGCTCACCATCGAGGTCGTGAAAATATTTTTTCAGGACGCGCCGCACACAGAGGGCGATTTCGCTTTCGCGGGTCTCAACAGAATTCATACAAGGGCTCGGTTTTAATAGGCAATGACTAGGCGGCGGCGCGGACGGCAGTATTGGCGGGCGGGGCCGCATCGGTATAGACCAGATGACGGCTATGCTCGCGGGCACGCCAGAAAAAATCGTTGACCGCGTCGATCTGCTGCTGCGCGGTCTCAAGTTGGTTCATGGCGTGGCGGAAGCTGGCCGAATCGGCGAGGCCTTTGGTGTACCAGGCGATGTGCTTGCGCGCCATGCGCGGCCCGGCAACCGCACCGTAAAAACGGTACAGGTCGTCGAGATGTTCGATCAATAGTTGCTGAATCTCGGCAACCTCGGGATGCGCTAGTTGGGTGCCGGTCGCCAAAAAATGCGCCATTTCGCGGAACAACCAGGGCCGGCCTTGCGCGGCGCGGCCGATCATGACGGCATCGGCGCCGGTGTATTCCAGCACCTCGCGCGCCTTTTGCGGGGTGGTGATATCGCCGTTGGCAATGATGGGAATTTGCGCCTCGGCCTTGACCGCGCGGATGGTGTCGTATTCGGCCTCGCCGGTGTAGCCGCAGGCGCGCGTGCGACCATGAATGGCCAGGGCGCGGATGCCCGACTCTTGGGCAATGCGCAGCACGGTGCGGGCGTTGCGGCTGTCGCGGTCCCAGCCGGTGCGAATCTTCAGGGTCACCGGCGTGTCGGGCACGGCGTTGACAATGGCCGAAAGGATGCGCCCTACCAGGGGTTCGTCTTTGAGCAGGGCCGAGCCAGCCATCACATTGCAAATCTTCTTGGCCGGGCAGCCCATGTTGATGTCGATGATCTGCGCGCCTTCGCCGGCGTTGTATCTGGCGGCCTCGGCCATCATGGCCGGGTCGCTGCCGGCGATCTGTACCGAGATCGGTTCGACTTCGCCCTCGTGGTTGGCGCGCCGCTTGGTTTTTGCCGAGCCGTATAACAACGAATTCGAGGTCACCATTTCGGACACGGCCATGCCCGCGCCCAAGCGTTTGCACAACTGGCGAAAGGGACGATCGGTCACGCCGGCCATGGGCGCAACGATCAGATTGTTTTTGAGGCGATAGGGGCCGATTTGCACGCTGCGGGGGTGAAGGCGGGAGACCTAGATTGCTTAAAAGGGAGGCAATTTTACTCCTGTCGCAAGGCGGTGTGTTGGGGGAAAGATGGCCAATTTTTTTTATCTGGTGGATGATCGGTGCCATGACTTCGGCTCTTTCCTTGTTGTGGCCCGCCCTGCTTGGGGCGTTCAGCGTCTTTGGTTTCGCGCCGCACGGCTTTTTTCTTGTTCCCATCGTGACCTTGGCCTTGTTCTTTATGTGCTTGGGCCATGGGGCGCCGCGCAAGGTTTTTGGCCAGGGTTATGCGTTTGGTCTGGGCTATTTCCTGGCCGGGGTTTCGTGGGTCTTTATCAGCCTGCATGAGTTTGGCCAGATGGCCTGGCCCTTGGCTGCCTTGGCGACCTTTTTGTTCTGTGCCTTTTTGGCGTTATTCCCGGCCTTGGCCACGGCCTTGGCGGCGCGTTTGACCGCACATAGGGCTTGGCGTTTGGGGCTGGCTTTGCCGGCTAGCTGGGTGGTTTTGGAGTGGCTGCGGGGTTGGATCTTGACCGGTTTTCCGTGGTTGGCGATCGGGTATTCCCAAGTGCCCGGGAGTCCGTTGGCGGGCTTTGCACCCCTTTTGGGCGTGTATGGGGTGTCCCTGTTCAGCGCTTTTGTGGCGGGTGCTTTGGCGCTGCGTTCGCGGGCTGGCTGGCTGGCTGTAGCCGCGATTGGGCTGACGGGCTGGGGTGCGCAATCGTTGCGCTGGACCGAACCGGTCGGCGCTCCGGTTGCCGTGAGTCTGGTGCAAGGTAATGTGGCGCAAGCCATGAAGTTTGAGTCGGCGCGCCTGGAAACAACCCTGCTTGATTATCTGAGCCTGGTGCGGCGTAGCGAGGGGCGGCTGACTATCTTGCCGGAAACGGCCTTGCCGATGTTTTGGCACGAGGTGCCGGCGGATTATCGCTCCGCCCTGGCGAATGCGGCGCGGGCGCGGGGTGGGGATGTCTTGGTCGGGGTGCCGACTTGGACGGCCGATGGGCGCTATTTCAATAGCGTGGTCAGTACCGGGCAGGCGCCACAACAGGCCTTTCACAAGGTGCATCTGGTGCCATTTGGCGAATTCGTGCCACCGGGCTTTGCCTGGATTGTCGAGCAGATGCGGATCCCGCTGGGGGACTTTTCCCGGGGCAAAGCCGATCAGCCGCCGCTGGCGGTGGCTGGGCAACGGGTGGCCCTGAATATTTGCTACGAAGATGTTTTTGGCGAGGAGCGGATTCACGCCCTGCCCGCGGCGACCCTGATGGCCAATGTCAGCAACGATGCTTGGTTTGGCGACAGCGCCGCTCCTTGGCAACATTTGCAGATTGCGCAGATGCGGGCGCTGGAGACTGGGCGCGTTTGGCTGCGCGCCAACAACACCGGCATCACGGCAGCGCTTGATGTTGATGGCCGGGTGCTCGGCCAGCTGCCGCCGTTTGTTCAAGGCATCTTGGAGGTTAAGGTGCAGGGTCGTAGCGGCCTGACCCCGTTTGCGCGCTGGGGCAATGTGCCGGCGCTGCTGCTGGCGCTTCTGGTCTTGATTCTGGTCGGTGGGTGGAGCGGGATGGGCGCCTGGAGAACGGTCAGGCGATAGAATTCGCCCCTTGCCTTTTTATGGGTTCAGTCATGACGCGTTTGACTCATCTTTCGCATGGCGGCGGCTGCGGCTGCAAGATTGCGCCAGCCGTTCTGGAACAGATTCTCGCCGAGACGCCCTATGCTCGGGGTTTGGCTTCGGCCTTCCCGGATCTGCTGGTCGGGATCGAATCCTCGGACGATGCGGCGGTTTGGCGCCTCAATGAGCGTCAGGCCA
The DNA here is from genome assembly GCA_005790965.1 of Burkholderiales bacterium. Lineage (GTDB taxonomy): Bacteria > Pseudomonadota > Gammaproteobacteria > Burkholderiales > Thiobacillaceae > QYQG01. The sequence goes on from SXTL01000080.1 coordinate 4,043, forward strand.
TCGTCGCCACCACGGATTTTTTCATGCCCATTGTCGATGATCCCTTTGAGTTTGGCCGCATAGCCGCGACCAACGCGATCTCCGATGTCTATGCGATGGGCGGTCGTCCGCTGTTTGGTCTGGCTCTGGTCGGGATGCCGCTCGACAAACTGCCGCACCAGACCATTCGGCAGATTCTGGCGGGCGGCGAGGCGGCGGCGCGGGCGGCGGGGATGCCAATTGCCGGGGGACATTCAATTGAGTCGGTGGAGCCCATTTATGGCCTGGTCGCCATTGGTGTCGTCGATCCGGCCCAGGTCAAAAAGAATAGTGCTGCGCAGGCGGGGGATGTTCTGATCCTTGGCAAAGGTTTGGGGGTGGGGATCTACTCGGCGGCGCTCAAGAAAGACGCGCTGCCCGCGCCGGGCTATGCGGCGATGATCGCCTCAACAACGCAACTCAACACCCCGGGGCCGGATCTGGCCGCGCTCGCTACGGTGCACGCCCTGAGCGATGTCACTGGCTTTGGTCTGTTGGGCCATGCGTGGGAAATCGCCCGCGCCTCCGGCCTGCGGATCGAGCTCGATTGGGCGGCGGTGCCGCTCCTCGCGGGTGTGACTGAATTGGCTCAAGCGGGGTTTGTGACGGGTGCCAGCGCCCGTAATTGGGCTAGCTATGGCCACGCGGTCACGCTGTTTGCGGGCTGCGCCGATTGGCAACGCGCCGTGCTGAGCGATCCGCAAACCAGCGGCGGTTTACTGGTGAGTTGTGCGGCCGAGGCGGTGGAGTCGGTCCTGGCGATCTTCGCGTCTCATGGCTTTGCCCAGACCGCCGTGATCGGCCGGGTCGAGGCGGGGTCGGCGGGGATTGTGGTTAACGCGGCGGCTGGGCTGAGGGCGTGATTCAGGAAGGCGCGCAGACGCGCCGGTTTCAGTGGTTTGTGGAGCAGGGTGAGGCCTGAGGCGGTCATGGCGGCGATGGTCTCGGGGGCCGTATCGCCGGTAATGATGGCGGCGGGCAGGGTCTCGCCTAGTTCGTGGCGCAGCCAGGTGACGCTGGCGATCCCGTCCATGGTGCCCGGCAGCCGATAATCGGAGAGGATGCAATCGGGGAGGCGGCCCAGCTCGCCCAGGGCGTCTAGCAGGGCCTCGGCCGAAACGGCGGCGACGACCACCATGCCCCATTCGTCCAGGAGCGCGGTCATGGCGCTCAAGATGAGGGTGTCATCATCAAGGATGGCAATGAGGGGCGCCGTGTCGCCCACTGGCTGGAAGGCGACCGGATCCTCGTTGCCGTGAAGCACTGGGGTGCAGCGGGGCAAGCGAAAGGCAAAGCGCGAGCCGCGCCCGGGTATGGACCGCAGGGTGATTTGCGTTCCCAGCAACTGGGCCTCGCGTGCCACGATGGCAAGCCCCAGGCCCAGGCCTTTGGCGCGCTGGCGTTCCGGATTGTCGATCTGGAAATATTCCTCAAACACCTGTGCCTGTTGGTCTTCGGCAATGCCCAGTCCGGTATCAAGGACCTGCAGCTCGGCCGTGTCGCCGCGCCGCCGCACCCCAACCACGATGCGGCCTTGCGGGGTGTAGCGAATGGCGTTGCTGACGAGATTCATGAGGATGCGCTCGACCAGTAGCGGGTCGCTTTGCACAAACAGGCGGCAGGGTTTGATGTGCAGTTGCAAGCCTTTTTCAGCGGCGGAGGGCGCAAAGTGTTGCTCGATGTTGGCCAGCACTCGGCTGAGGGGGAAACATTCGGGTTGGGCCAGAACGATGCCGGCATCGAGCCGGGACAGATCCAGCAAACCGCCCAGCATGCCGCCCATGGCGGTGGCCGAGGCATCAATATGGGCGGTCAGACGCTGGAGTTCGGGCTCCGGGCGTTCCGCGACCTTATCCTTGAGGGCCGAGATCAGGAGCGTGAGGGCGTGCAGCGGTTGGCGCAGATCATGGCTGGCTGCCGCGAGAAATTTTGATTTGGCACGCACGGCGGCTTCGGCGGCTTGCTTTTGTTCGATGAGTTCGGCAGTGGCGGTGCGGATGCCGGTTTGCAGGTGCTCATGGACATGGTCTAGGGTCAGCGCCATCTCGTTGATGTCGAGCTCAAGTTGGCGCAGTTCGCCTTCGGTTTTTTCGACCGGACAACGCGCATCCAGTTGGCCACGCGCCAAGGCGTGTACGGTGGCGGTGATGCGGTGCAGACGCCGGGCCAGGCGATGACTCAAAGTCCAGGCCATGGTGGCGGCCAGCAGGATCAGGGGCAACAAGAAGGTGAGCAGGGTAAACAGGGCCTCTTTTTGGGCGCTGCGGATGGGGGCATCGTCCAGGACGACGAGGACCTGCCCAACTTCGTCGCCGGAGCCCAGAATGCTTTCGAGACCCGTGGCTTGCGGGTTTTGCACGAGACCGATGGAGCGGCGGAAGTAATAACGGTTTTCGATGCGGCGCTCGGCATAGGTCTGTATTTGCGTGGTGTCGTCGAGCAGGGCCGCCTGACCGCTGATGACCCACCAATGCCGGTTGTTGTCGGCGATGCCGATGGCATCCCGCTCGGGATGAATGCCGGTATGGTCAGCCAGGCGTTGCAGGTTGGCGATGTTGCCGGTGAACAGGTCATAGACGGCGACCTCGGCCAGTTGGCTGGCCAGATCCCGGCCCCGCTGGCGCAGCGCGGCCTCGGCCTCGCGCGTGTTCTGATGCACCATGTAGCCGGCAAACAGGATCGCGCTCAGGGCGGTGGGCCACAGGGCCAGCCAGAGCAGGCGGCCCCGCAGGGTTCCGATGCAGCGGCGAAGACGAGTCGGCCAGTTCAGCACAGGGGCTGTCCGTCAGTGACTACGCCAAGGCGACTGACTGTGCACCGCCGCTCAGGCCAGGCCGGCCTTTTGGGCGACCAGCACGGCCTCGGTGCGGTTGGCGGCATCCAAGGCGCGCAGGACAGCGGTGACATGAATCTTGACCGTGCCTTCGGTGAGGTGGAGGGTCTCGGCAATCTGCCGATTGCTCATCCCTTTTGCGATCAGGCGCACGACATCGAGTTGCCGTTCGGTCAGGTTGGACAGGCGCGGGCCACTGGGGCTGGCGGGGTGGACTGGCACGACCGGCGGCGGCGGGGGCGGTGCCGGGCGCTGGCTGAGCAGATCGGGTGGGGCATAGACGCCGCCCGCTATGACCAGTTGAATGGCTGACACGATGACGGCTGGCGCAGAGGCCTTGCTGATATAGCCCATGGCACCGGCGGCCAGGACTTCGCGCACCTCATCGGGTTGATCGGCGGCGGACAGGACGATGAGGGGGATATCTGGAAACCGGCGACGGAACTGGGCGATGCCATCAATACCCGTTCCGCCCGGCATGTTGAGATCCATCAGCGCCAGATCCATAGCGCTGTACTGCGCGCTGATTGCATAGGCGCTGGGATAATCAACGGCCTCCAGGACCTCGACCTGGGCATCCAGTTTCTGAAGGATGGGTTTGACGCCCTCCCGAAACAAGGGGTGATCGTCGGCGAGCAATATCTGCATGGCGTGAACGGGGGCGAATCCGCGATACGAAGGGATGGCTAGGCAGTTTATACCAAAGCCATGCAATGGCCTATAACTTAAGTTATTTTCCGGAGCCTGCTTCCGGCCCCAGTCCGAGCCGTTGCCAGATTCCGGTCGTGAGCGCCGCCTGATTCAAGGTGTAGAAGTGCAACCCGGGGGCCCCGCCGGCGAGCAGGCGCTCGCCTAGGGCGCTGACAAAGTCCAGCCCAAAGGCTTTGATGGAGGCGGTGTCGTCGTAATAGCTCTCCAGTTTTTTCGCCAGCCAGCGCGGGATCTCGGCACCGCACAGGGCCGAGAAACGCGCCAGTTGCGCATAGTTGGAGATGGGCATGATGCCTGGCACGATGGGAATATGGATGCCACGGGCGTGGCATTCGTCGACAAAGTTGAAATAGGCGTCGGCGTTGAAAAAGTATTGGGTAATGGCGGCGTTGGCGCCAGCCTCGACTTTGCGCTTGAAGTTGTTTAGGTCGTCGTTCCAGCCACGGGCCTGCGGGTGCATCTCGGGGTAGGCCGCGACCTCGATCTCGAACCAGTCACCGGTTTCGGCACGGATGAATTCAACCAGTTCGTTGGCGTAACGAAAGGCGCCGGGGACGGCCATGCCGGAAGGCAGGTCGCCGCGCAAGGCGACGATGTGGCGGATGCCGTGGGCCTTGTAGGTCTCCAGAATGCGGCGGATGTTGTCGCGGGTGGAGCCGACGCAGGACAGGTGGGGTGCCGCGTCCAGTCCTTCGCTTTGAATCTCGACGACGGTTTCGAGGGTGTTTGATTGCGTGGAGCCCCCCGCGCCAAAGGTGACGGAAAAGAATTTGGGCTTGAGGGTCGCCAGTTGGGCGCGCACGCCGCGCAGTTTTTCCATGCCCTCGGGGGTTTTGGGCGGAAAGAACTCCATGCTGAAGCTGCGGTCGGTCATTGCGGATTCCGTGGATCGGGGTTGTGTCGGCGGATTTTAGCCCAAGCTGACGCCGAGTAGGCGCCCGACTAGCCAGGTCAGGCCGCCGGCGGCGGCGCCGATGGCCAGCATACGCAGGCCGCCCCGTAGGGCCCCGCGTCCGGTGAACAGGCTGATGGCGGCGCCAATAGCGAATAGCGCCGTGCCGGAGACGGCCAGGGTGAAGGGTAATTGGGCGCCATCGCTGAACCACCACGGTAGCAGCGGCAGGGCGGCGCCGAGGGAGAAGGCGGCGAAGGACGACAAGCCCGCGCCCCACGGCGAGCCGAGCTCGGCGGGGTTAAGGCCCAGTTCTTCGCGGGCCAAGGTATCGAGCGCCTGTTTCGGGTCGGCGACGAGACGGGTGGCCAGGGCGATGGCCTCGTCACGCGGAATGCCTTTGGCCTCGTAGATCAGGGCAAGTTCAGCGGCCTCTTCTTGCGGATAGAGTTCCAGCTCTTCTGCCTCCAGATCGATCTGATATTCATAGAACTCGCGTTGGGTGCGGACCGAAATGTATTCGCCTGCGGCCATTGAGCCGGCCCCGGCGAGCAGGCCGGCCAGGCCGGTGAGCAGGACCATCTCGGGCGCTGCGCCCGCGCCGGCCACCCCCAAAATTAACGCTGCGTTTGATACCAGGCCGTCATTGATGCCAAAAACAGCGGCGCGCAAGTTGCCACTGCCCGGGGTGCGATGCTGTGTCTCAAGGACGCCGGGGCGGGTTAGACCATGGCCCGGATAACGGTACAGGCTCATGCCGCGCACCTTCATGGCGGCGAGAAGGCCGGTCAGCGTCCGGGGCCCAAAAACTTTGAGGAGTTGCCCCACAAGTTGCGTCCGGCGGTCGGGGTGGTAGTGCGCGGGCGGAAGGTGTCCTTGACGATACGCCGCATCGGCCCAGATGCCCGCCTGTTTTTCGGCGGCGTGCGCCATGTTCAGGAAGGTTTGTTGGAGTTGGGGATCGGGCTCGGCAGCCGCAACGCGCTGGTAGAGCCAGGCCGAGCGTTTTTCTTCAAACCAGGAATCGAGGGCGTGCATTGCCGGAGCCGAGGGTGTGGGGTGAGTAATGATACGGCGCTAGAGTCCGCGCCGATACTGCACGGCCTCGGCGATGTGGGCCGCTTGGACGCCCGGGCTGTGGCCCAGATCGGCAATGCTGCGGGCGACCCGGAGAATACGGTGATAGGCGCGGGCCGACAGGTTAAGGCGGGTGATGGCTTGCTTGAGCAGGTTGAGGGCGGCGCCATCGGCCTCGGCATGGATCTCGATCTCGCGTCCGGAAAGGGCGCTGTTGGGCCGCCCCTGGCGTTCCTGTTGGCGATGGTGCGCGTGCAAAACGCGCGCGTGGACCGTGGCGCTGGTCTCGCCATCCCCGGCCCGGAGCAAGTCGTTTTCAGGCAGTGAGGGGACTTCGACCGAGAGGTCGATACGATCCAGTAAGGGGCCAGAAAGGCGCGCCCGGTAACGCGTTATCTGATCTGGTGTGCAGCGGCATTTGCCGGACGGGTGGCCCAGATAGCCACAGGGGCAGGGGTTCATGGCGGCAACGAGCAGGAAACGGGCCGGAAAATCGGCCTGCCGGGCGGCCCGCGAGATGGTGATGTGGCCGCTCTCCAGGGGTTCGCGCAGTACCTCCAAGGCCCGTCGATCGAATTCCGGCAGTTCGTCGAGAAACAGCAAGCCATGGTGAGCCAGCGAGATTTCGCCGGGGCGCGGGTTGCTGCCGCCGCCAACCAGGGCAATAGCCGAGGCGGAATGATGGGGTGCGCGGTAGGGCCGCAGACGCCAGTGATCTTCGATCCGTACCCCGGCTAAGGACTGCACGGCCGCCGCCTCCAGTGCCTCGGCCTCGGTCATCGGCGGCAAGATGCCGGGCAGGCGTTGCGCGAGCATTGACTTGCCTGTTCCGGGCGGGCCGCTTAGCAACAGGGAGTGTTGGCCAGCCGCCGCAATTTCCAGTGCACGGCGCGGTCCGCTCTGGCCTTTTACATCGGCGAGATCGAGGTACGCGGGTGGCGCTACCGCCGGGGTGTGGGCGGGTGCGCGCAGCGGTGTGCGGCCGGTCAGGTGGGCACAGACGGCCAGCAGAGAATCGGCCGCTAGCAGGTTTGCGCCCTGTATCCGTGCTGCTTCGCTTGCGCTTTGCGTTGGCAGGATGAAGCCACGCCCGCCGCCCCCGGTGGCTAGCAGCATGGCCAGCGCCCCCCGGATGGGGCGCAGGGCACCCCCGAGAGCCAGCTCGCCGGCAAACTCATAGGCATCCAGCGCCTGGGCGGGAATCTGCCCCGAAGCGGCGAGAATGGCCAAAGCGATCGGCAGATCGAAGCGGCCAGATTCTTTGGGCAGATCGGCGGGCGCCAGATTGACGGTAATGCGCGAGGCGGGAAATTCGAAGCCGGATTGCTGGATAGCGGCCCTGACCCGGTCGCGGGCCTCGCGAACCTCAGCCTCCGGCAGGCCAACCAAGGTAAAGCCCGGCAGACCGCGCCCAAGGTGTGCTTCGACAATGACCACGGGAGCCGCAAGCCCGTCGATGGCGCGGCTATAGGCCTGAGCAAGGCCCATGCAGCGGCCCGTTAGTCCTGAGCCGGCGGAGTTTCAAGCCGCGCTAGGCGCGCTTCAAGCTCGGTCAGGCGTTCCTGGGCGCGCAGCAACACGGCCGTCTGCACATCGAACTCCTCACGCGTGACCAGTTCGAGTTTCGCGAATAGCCCGGCCAGTGCGGCGCGCAGGTTTTTTTCAATGTCGCTGGCGGGCGACTGAGCCAGCGTGGCAGACATGCGGGCGGTAAATTCTTCAACCAGTTTGGGATTGAACATAAGCGGCCTCCTCGTCTGAAGTGTAGCAGGAGC
>SXTL01000081.1 GCA_005790965.1 Burkholderiales bacterium
GGTATTGGAAAGCTCCAGCGTCACATGTCCCTCCCACTCGGGCTCCAGGGGAGTGACATTGACGATGATGCCGCACCGCGCATAGGTCGATTTACCCAGACATACCACCAGCACATTGCGCGGACTGCGGAAATATTCAACCGTACGCGCCAGCGCGAACGAATTGGGCGGAATAATGCACGAATCACCATCCACCTCGACAAAGCTGGACGGATCAAAGTGCTTGGGATCCACGATACTGCTGTTGATGTTGGTGAACAGCTTGAACTCGCTGGCACAACGGACATCGTAGCCGTAGCTAGAGGTGCCGTAGGAGACGATTCTTTCACCATCACGGGCCTTGATTTGACCGGCCTCGAAAGGCTCGATCATGCCGTGATCGCGGGCCATGCGGCGGATCCAAAGATCGGATTTGATGCTCATAGGTCAGCTCTGTCATCGAAAAATAAAAACCGCGCCGGCAAACCGGCGCGGTTCGTATCCTACCAGCTAGCGTCCTGTCAGGTGTTCTGAATCACAATACTGGGGAACTTGGACGAATGATCGACCGCCAGATCACCCACCTTGACTGCCACGCGGCGGGCGATGCCGCGATAAATTTCGCTGATACGAGATTCCGGTGCGGCGACCACGGTGGGCTTACCGGCATCGGTTTCCTGACGAATCCGCATATCCAGCGGCAGACCGCCCAAAAACTCGGAACCGTAATCGTCGCACATCTTCTGCCCACCACCTACGCCGAAGATCGGCTCTTCGTTGCCGCACTTGGAACAGATATGCAGGCTCATGTTTTCCACCACACCAAGGATGGGCACCCCCACCTTCTCAAACATCTTCAGGCCCTTGCGAGCGTCAATCAGGGCAATATCCTGCGGTGTGGTAACAATCACCGCGCCGGTGACGGGTACGCGCTGGGCCAGCGTCAATTGGATATCACCGGTACCCGGCGGCAGATCAACGACCAGATAATCAAGGTCCTTCCACTGGGTGTTGTTGAGCAGTTGCTCCAGCGCTTGGGTAACCATGGGGCCCCGCCAGACCATCGGAGTATCGACATCGATCAGGAAACCGATCGACATGGCTTGCAGGCCGTGACCCATCATCGGCTCAAGCGACTGACCGTCTGCCGATTCGGGGCGACCGGCAATGCCCAGCATGGTCGGCTGTGACGGGCCGTAAATGTCCGCGTCAAGCATGCCGACCTTGGCCCCCTCAGCGGCCAGTGCCAGTGCCAGGTTAACGGCAGTAGTGGACTTGCCGACGCCACCCTTGCCAGAGGCTACGGCGATGATGTTCTTCACGCCGTTGACCAGCTTCACACCCTTCTGGACGCTATGGGCGACGATCTTCCAGCTCACATTAGAGGTCACCGACAACACCCCGGGAATGGCTTTGATGGCGTTATCCACCATGGACTGGATCTCAGCCAACACCGTTTTGGCCGGGTAGGGCAGAACCACATCCAGCGTCACCTGGCCGCCGTCAATCTTGATGTTGCGGGCCGACTTGGTGCTTATGAAATCCTTGCGGGTATTGGGGTCGATCAGCGCCTTAAGGGCGGCTTGCACTTGTTCTACGGAAACGGACATCACAAAACCTCAGATAAACAACACAAAAAATGCGGGCACTACGCCCGGAACAGACTAACAAAGAGGGACGCGGGGCAACATCTCAAGTCACAACCGGCGCCCTGTCAGCGCTAATGCTTGACTATTTTACTCGGAATTAGACGGGCCGGGAAGTCCGTCATGATCGTAACCCGGAATCAGTCGTTCAGTTCCTGATGGATATCAACAAAGTTGGCCGGCGTCGCCAAATGCGGCATGGCAGATCCCAGCTGACGGCTGATTTGTGACAAGGAAAAGAGGCCGCGTACCAATTGGCTGCGGTCCTGACCACGCTCCACGACCATAGCGTGCTGGCGGCCTTGCTTTTGCAGGGTTGCCACTACGCTGCCCACCGAGGCGCCCTTCAAATCGTCCACACACAAGCACTCCAGTCGCTCACGCGGCGTCATCACATCCTTAACCAACACATCTTCGTAGGGAATTCCTTGGCTACGGGTCACCTGCATGGGTTTCTCGCCAGTCAAATCGGTCGCCGTAATCAGGCCCAAGACCGCGTTTTCATTGTCCACGACCAGCAGAAGTCGAACACCACGATGAATCATCTTGGCCCGAGCCGCCTCGACGCTCTCCAGCGGAAAGATCGTGTAGGCCGTTGTCCGGGTGAAATCGGTCATGGCCTCGGTAGCAGGATCTTCAAGTTTTACATTCTCTGGCAACACCTGAAAGGGCTTGTGAAAGGTGGCACCTTTTTGCAGGGGAACAATGGGCAAGGGTTGGTGGCTGCGGGTCATGATCAAGCTCCTCTTCTCAGGCCGCACGCGGGTGGTGTGCGTTATGGTGTTTATTCAGATGGCCCAAATACCGCTCCAATTCACCGAGGGCCAGGCGGTAAACCTCTTGTTTGAAATCGACCACCTCACGGGCAGGCTGCCAATAGTTGTGCCAACGCCAAGCATCAAATTCGGGGTGATCACTTGCACGCAGCCGGACATCGCAATCCCGTCCAACCAGCTTCAGCAAATACCATATCTGTTTCTGGCCCCGATAAATCCCGCGCCAGTCACGCTTGACCCAAGACTGCGGCACATCGTAACGCAACCACTCCCGGGTACGCCCAAGGATGGTCACATGCTGAGGCAATAGCCCTGTTTCTTCCTGTAATTCACGGTACATTGCCTGCTCTGGCGTCTCACCTGACTTGATCCCGCCTTGCGGAAACTGCCAAGCGTCTTGTTTGACGCGCTTGCCCCAAAACACCTCACCACGGGCATTGCACAGCACGATACCGACATTGGAACGATATCCATCCCGGTCGATCATGGCCGACATCCATTAATAACTCACTGAGGCCGATTCTCCCATCACAACGACCACTTGCAAAGCCTCAAATAACCGATCCAGGCATCCCGTTTCTTGGCTCCAATTCGAGGCGCCCTACCAAGGCTGCCAAATCAAAATGCCAATTCGCCCCCACCGCCGTCGCGCGCGCGCGCATCGTTGACCAATCCAGCCCCCCCCAGCCGCCTCGCGCCGCAAACAACAGCAGATTCCCTTTCTGCTCAGTGGGCAGGATCAGCGTAGGTGAAGCAAACGCCGTCTCAATCGCCTCGCGATAGAGATTGAAACGACCATTTTCAGCCCACAGATTGAACACGGCCACGCCTCCTGGCCGCAAAGCCCCAGCACAGCGGCGATAAAACTCCGGGCTCGACAAGGCCTCGACAATGCGGCGGCGATCGTAACCGTCAACGATTAGGGCATCCAGACTGCGCGACTGCGTGGCCACCCAAGCCGCACCATTACCGGTGATGACCGTCAGCCCTGCATCGTCCGGTGGCAAATGAAAATAGGCACGCGCGGCCGCGACCACTTCCGGATTAATCTCCAGTGCCGTCAGGTAACTTCCAGATAAATGTCGGTGGATGAACTTGGCTAGTGAACCGCCGCCCAAACCAATTAGCGCAATGTCCTGCGGCTTCGAATGCAGAACGGCAAACAGCATCGCGGCGCGGGTGTACTCCAGTTCTAGCGCAAACGGATCGCGCACCCGCATCACCGACTGTGCCACCCCGCCCGCAAAATGCAGTGTGCGCAGACCGCGCTGTTCACTCACCTCCACCGGGTCATATCGCACCGAACGGTTTGTAGGTAGACGCTCATCACGGCGCGGCCTCTCTGTAAAACGCTTCATGCGGTTAAAATCCGGGTTCTTGAAAAGGGTTCCATTATGCGCATTTCACAGTTCTTTCTCTCCACCAGCAAGGAAGCGCCCTCTGAGGCCGAGCTGATTTCACACCAGTTGATGCTCCGCGCTGGAATGATTCGGCGGCTGGGTTCCGGGCTTTATACCTGGATGCCGCTTGGACTCAAGGTGTTGCGCAAGGTCGAAACGATTGTGCGCGAAGAAATGAACCGCGCCGGCGCGATCGAACTGTTGATGCCCGCCATCCAGCCCGCCGAATTGTGGCAGGAATCGGGCCGCTGGGCGGTGTTCGGGCCGCAAATGCTGAAAATCAAGGATCGCCATGAGCGCGATTTTTGCTTCGGTCCGACCCATGAAGAGGTCATCACCGAGGTCGCCCGCCGTGAGCTGAAGAGCTACAAACAGTTGCCGGTCAATTTTTATCAGGTGCAGACCAAGTTCCGCGACGAGATCAGGCCCCGCTTTGGTGTCATGCGGGCGCGCGAGTTCCTGATGAAGGACGCCTATTCTTTCCATGCCGATGCCGACAGCCTGGACGCAACCTATCGGATCATGTTTGATGCCTACAGTCGCATCTTCACCCGGCTGGGCCTCCAGTTCCGCGCCGTGGCCGCAGACACCGGCGCGATTGGCGGCTCCGGCTCGCACGAGTTTCATGTCCTAGCCGACAGCGGCGAGGACGGCATCGCCTTCTGCCCAGATTCCGAATACGCTGCCAATGTCGAAATGGCTGAGGCGCTGGCCCCCAATACTGCGCGAGCCACCGCCCACGAAACCCTGCGCGAGGTCGACACACCCAAGCAGACCACCTGCGAGGATGTCGCCGCACTGCTGGACATCCCGTTGCATCGCACGGTCAAGCTGCTGGCCGTCATGGCGGGTGAGACGATGGCTATTCTGCTGCTTCGTGGCGACCACAGCCTCAACGAAGTCAAGGCCGGCAAGGTCGAAGGTCTGGCCGATTTTCGTTTTGCGACTGAGGCCGAAATTCGCGCCGCGTTTAACTGTCCTCCTGGCTTCCTCGGCCCGGTCGGTATTAACCGGGGGCAGATACGCGTCATCGCCGACCGTAGCGTGGTCAGCATGAGCGACTTTGTTTGCGGTGCCAACAAAGCAAAGTTCCACCTCGCCGGGGTTAACTGGGGCCGCGATCTGCCCGAACCAGAGATCGTCGCCGACCTCCGCAATGTCGTCAGCGGCGATCCCTGCGCTGACGGCCACGGCCCGCTGGAACTATGCCGAGGCATCGAGGTCGGTCATATCTTCAAGCTCGGCACGAAATATTCAGAGGCCCTGCAGGCACAATTCCTGGATGCCGAGGGCACGCGGCAAAATTTTGTCATGGGCTGCTACGGCATCGGCGTGTCACGCATCGTCGGCGCCGCCATCGAACAAGGCCATGACGAGCGTGGCATTCTCTTCCCGCCTGCCCTAGCGCCCTTTGACATCGTCATTGTGCCAATGGGCTACCACCGCAATGCCGAGGTCAAGGCCGCCGCCGACCAGTTGTACGCCGATCTGCAATCGGCCGGGCTGGATGTTGCCCTGGACGACCGCGACGAACGCCCCGGCGTGATGTTCGCCGATCAGGAACTAATAGGTGTACCACACCGCGTCGTAGTCAGTGAGCGCGGCCTGAAGGACGGCCAGCTGGAATACAAGGGCCGCCGTGATAGCGAGGCCAGTTTCCTGCCAACCGCCGAGGCTGTGGCCAATCTGCTCAGCCGGATGCGTGGCTAATTACCAGAGGCTACCCGGTTAAACCGGCTTGGTTCAAACAGCGATACGGTTGAGCCAAGCCAGGTCGACCAGCCCTTGCTCGCCCTGGCCATAGCCATCCAAACGCGCAAAGGGTGCGCCCGGCTCCCCCAGATCACTTAGCACCGCCAACGCCCCTGAAAAGTCGTGATCGCGGGTGTAGTCATTCACCGTCACCACGGTGCGCAGGCCCGCCCCCAACGAGGCATTGATGCCATTTTCAGAGTCCTCGAAGGCCACGCAATCGCTCGCCTTCAGGCCCAGTTGTTCCAAGGCCCAGATATAAATATCCGGCGCAGGTTTCTTGGCCGGGACAATGTCACCCGCCGCAATGACCTCAAACCAGCTCGGCCCTGCCTCGCCCAAGGTGTTCTTGAGCAAGGCGGTAACATTGGCGGGTGTGGTGGTGGTAGCAATCGCCAAACGCAGCCCGGCGGCACGCGCCTCATCCAACAAGCGCCGCACACCAGGGCGAAGGGGGATACGGCCCCCTTCCATCATCTGCGTGTAATGCCGCGTCTTAGCCTTGTGCAATTCGGCCACCAGCTCGTCAAAAGCGGCTGGCCGCTGATAGGTCGTATTGAACTGATCGACATAGAAGCGAATCCGTTCCTTGCCACCGGTCACTGCCAGCAGCTCACCATACAGGGCCACATCCCAGTCCCAGTCGAGGCCAAACTCACGGAAGGCGGCATTAAAGGCCGGGCGATGACCATCACGCTCGGTATCCGCCAGCGTCCCGTCCACATCAAAAATAAGAGCTTGCAACATTAAGCACTCCATAGCCCCCAAGAGGGGCCCCTTTCCATGTCAGATTGAATACAATGGTAAACCAACTCCGTTCATACCAAACCCATTTTGACCACCGCACACCTCCTTCAACCGTCCCACCACAATCCAGATTTCGATACTCTGTTTGGCGGCACGCTCTACAGCATCCTGGCTTGGGAACACCTCGATACCTTCTGGCAACGCATTGATCGCGATGCGGGTTGGTATCTTTACGCCATTGGCGAAGCGCGCCCGGAAGTCGCGGCTGACCGTGCCCATGTCGAGACCTTCATTCGCGAGATTGATGCACTGTTACGGCGCGATCACGACGAGTCTTATTGTGGCATCGTCTATGCAGACCATCTAGACTCGCCCAACTTGATCAAGATCTACGACCCACATCACCTGGGCAGTTCCTGTGGCTCGGCCGGTTACAAGATTCTGCCCGGCTGGGTCATGAGCCGGGTACCCCCTTCCGATCTAAACCCCGAACACATCGTCCCGCAAAACCGGCGCCGCTGGTGGCAAGGATTTTTGAGCGCCATCGGCCTAGGCTAATCACCCGACTTGGCCCTCACTTAACCTTCTCATCCTGCAAACAAAAAGGCGGCCGAGGCCGCCTTTTTGGCGTCCGCCTCGGCAACTACTGGGCCGGGGCTTCCTCAGTTGCGATTGCCGGAGCCTGCGGCCGCTCGATTAGCGCCTTGGCCGACAGCTTGACGCGACCCCGATCATCGATCTCGAGAACCTTAACGCGCACGGTCTGACCTTCCTTGAGATGATCGGACACGGCGTTAACCCGCTCGTGAGCGATCTGCGAGATGTGCAGCAGACCATCGCGGTTGGGAATCAGGTTCACAAAGGCGCCAAAGTCGGTGATCTTAATCACCGTACCCTCATAGACTTGGCCAATCTCGACCTCGGCAGTGATCTCGGCAATACGCTTCTTCGCCAACTCACCGGCTTCATTGCTGGTGGTGGCAATCTTCACCGTACCATCGTCGGTCAATTCAATCTGGCAGCCCGTTTCTTCGGTCAGGGCGCGAATCACCGCACCGCCCTTACCAATCACATCGCGAATCTTGTCCGGGTTAATTTTGAAGGTAATGATGCGCGGCGCGTACTGGCTCATCTCGTGCGGCTGCGCCTCGGCTTGGTTCATGATAGCCAGAATGTGCAAGCGGCCTTCACGCGCCTGACGCAGGGCGACATCCATGATCTCCTTGGTAATGCCTTCGATCTTAATGTCCATCTGCAGGGCATTGATGCCATTAGCCGTACCGGCCACCTTGAAGTCCATATCACCAAGATGGTCCTCGTCACCGAGAATGTCGGTCAGCACCGCAAAACGGTTGCCCTCCTTGATCAGACCCATGGCCACACCAGCCACATGCGAGCGCATCGGCACGCCGGCATCCATCATTGCCAGCGATCCACCACAGACCGAGGCCATGGAGGACGAACCGTTTGATTCAGTGATCTCGGAGACCACCCGAATCGCATAATCAAAATCTTCCGCCGCCGGCAGACAAGCGGTCAGCGCTCGCTTGGCCAAGCGACCATGGCCGATCTCGCGGCGCTTCGGCGAACCGGTGCGGCCGGTTTCGCCGGTCGCATAGGGCGGCATGTTGTAATGCAACATGAAGCGATCGCGGTACTCGCCGGTCAAGGCATCAATGGTTTGCGCATCGCGCATGGTACTCAGCGTAGCGACCACCAAGGCCTGCGTCTCACCCCGCGTGAACAGGGCCGAGCCGTGGGTGCGGGGCAGCACGCCGGTGCGGATGGTGATCGGCCGAACGGTGCGGGTATCGCGACCATCAATCCGCGGCGAACCCTCCAGAATCCGCCCACGAACCACCTTGGCCTCCAAGTTATGGAACTCATTTTTGACCGCATTAGCGGCTTCAGTATCCATATCAGCGGTGATCATTTGCGCGAATACGCGGCTGCGCACCTCGTCCACAGCGGCCTGACGCGCCTGCTTTTCGCGGATCGAGTAGGCCCGATTGAGGTCGTCACCACAGAGGGTCCGCATCTGCTCAATCATGGCAGTCGGCGGGACCGGTGCCTGCCAGTCCCACAGGTCCTTGCCGCACTCCTCCACCAACTCGTTGATGGCATCAATGGCGATCTGCATCTGATCGTGACCAAACACCACCGCACCCAACATGACATCTTCCGACAACTCATCGGCCTCGGACTCGACCATCAGGACGGCCGCATCGGTGCCGGCCACCACCAGATCAAGCTTCGAATTGGCGAGATCGGACAAGTCGGGGTTGAGAATGTATTGCCCGTCGACATAGCCCACGCGCGCGGCGCCGATCGGACCGTTAAACGGGATCCCTGAGATTGCCAGCGCGGCAGAGGCACCGATCAGGGCGGGGATATCCGCCGGGACATCTGGATTCTGCGACATCACCGTGGCGATGATCTGAACCTCGTTGTAGAAGCCATCCGGGAACAGCGGGCGAAGCGGGCGGTCGATCAGGCGCGAGACCAGGATCTCGCCTTCAGACTGCTTGCCCTCGCGACGAAAGAAGCTGCCGGGAATACGGCCAGCCGCATAGGTCTTTTCCTGATAATCGACCGTCAGGGGGAAAAAATCCTGACCCGGCTTGACATCGTGCTTACCCACCACGGCGACCAGCACCACGGTATCACTGCAATTAACCAGCACGGCGCCATCGGCCTGACGAGCAATCTCGCCGGTCTCCAGGGTCACCTGATGCTTGCCGTACTGAAAGGACTTTCTGACAACTGAATTCACGCTTACCTCATCACATCAAGGGTCTTGGGTTTTCCACGCTAGGCAGCGTGGCGTATGAACAGCAACCAGCACAACGACAAGCGCTGCGAAAAAGTCGCAAATTACTTACGCAGGCCCAAGCGCTCGATCAAGGTACGGTAGGCTTCGACATTACGCGACTTCAGGTAGTCGAGCAGACTACGGCGCTGCGACACCATCTTCAGCAGGCCCCGGCGGGAGTGGTGATCCTTGACATTAACCTTAAAGTGGCCAGTCAAGTCATTGATACGGGCGGTCAGCAGCGCAACCTGGACTTCGGGCGAACCGGTGTCACCCTGAGCGCGCTGAAAATCCGCTACGGTTTGCGCCTTTTGCGCAGTGGTAATAGCCATTTTTTCATCTCCAACAGAAAGCGGCAGATTGTACCGCCAAAAACCTTTATTTCTCAAGCAGTTTCTTGCGGCACCGGGGCAGCCGTCAACAGCCGACGCGGGGCCAGCTTGCCCTCCGCATTGACCTCCGCTACGCCGAGCAGGGCCCTATCCCGGGCATAGACGGCCATGACCGCACCGACCTGAAGACCGCTGCGCCAAATGGCTTGGCCATGGCCAAACTGCCAAGCCGAATCGACATCGAGTTCCAGGCGCGGCAGATCGCCCAACAAACAATCAGTCGGCCACAAGCGGGTCGCGCGCTCCGTCTCCGTCGCCGCTTCCAGGGTCGACAAATCAATGCCCGACTCCAGCCGGAAGGGGCCCACGGCCTCACGCCGCAGCGCCAACAGATAGGCCCCGCACCCCAGTGCCGCACCAATATCCTCGGCCAGGGTGCGCACATAGAGCCCCTTGCTGCTATGCACCCGTAGGGTCAGGCGATCGTTTTGTAAAGCCAGAAATTCAATGTGGTGCACCACCACGGGACGCGCCTCGCGGGCCACGCTTTCACCTCGCCGGGCATATTCATACAACGGCCGGCCATCGCGCTTCAAGGCCGAATGCATGGGCGGCACCTGCAAGATGTTGCCTGTAAATTGGGGCAGCACCGCCTCTACCGCGAGACGATCCACCGTCACGGGGCGCGTTGCAATGATCTCGCCCTCCGGATCAGCCGTCGTCGTGCGTACGCCAAGCTGGATCTCGGCCAGATAGACCTTATCGGCATTAAGCAAGAACTGCGAAAACTTGGTGGCCTCACCCAGACAAATGGGCAAAAGGCCGCTGGCGAAAGGGTCCAGGGTCCCGGTATGGCCCGCCTTCTCCGCCCGCAGCAACCATTTGACCTTCTGCAATGCCGCATTGGACGACCAGCCGACCGGTTTGTCGAACAACAAAACCCCGTCAATACGCCGACGGCGACGCGGCAAGGCGGTCATTATTGGGAATCAGGATTATTGTTGGAATGGGCACCCGCGTCGGCTTGCGCGTATCGCTGGTCCTCAGCCACAGCCTGATCGATCAGGTGTGACAAATGTGCCCCACGCTCGATCGAGACATCGTAAACAAAGGTTAATTTGGGTACGGTACGCAAATCCATGCGCTGCGCCAACTGGCTGCGCATGAACCCGGAGGCACGCTCCAAGGCCTTGGCTGCCAAAGCCGGATCACCCTGAAGCAAGGTAAAAAAGACCTGCGCGTGTTCAAGGTCGCGCACCACGCGAACGGCGGTGAAGCTCACCCCCGCTGCACGCGGATCACGGAGCTCGCGGGCACAGATCACCGCCAACTCCTGGCGAATCTGCTCCTCAATGCGTCGTGACCGTGCCGTGGCCATATGCTCGCGCCGCCCGTATTAGAGCGTACGCGCCACCTCAATCACCTCGTAGCATTCCAACTGATCGCCTTCCTGGATATCGTTGAAGCCCTTCAGCGACAGGCCACACTCGAATCCGGCCTTGACTTCCTTGACATCGTCCTTGAAGCGCTTGAGCGAGTCGAGGTCGCCATCGTGAATAACCACATTGGCCCGCAATACCCGCACGCGGGAGGCGCGCTTGATCTGCCCTTCCTGAACCATACAGCCAGCCACCGCACCCACCTTGGGGATCTGGTAGACCTGACGAATCTCCGCCAGACCGAGCTGAACCTCACGCTTTTCTGGCGAGAGCAGACCGGACAGCGCCGCCTTCACATCATCCACGGCCTCGTAAATGATGTTGTAGTAGCGAATGTCGATGCCCTCGTTCTCGGCCAGTTTGCGCGATTGCGCGTCCGCACGGACATTGAAGCCAATGAGCACGGCCTTGGAAGCAATGGCCAGATTGATATCCGACTCGGAGATCGCACCCACGGCCGCATGAATGATCTGAACGCGAACCTCATCCGTCGACAATTTTTGCAACGCGTGCTGCAGGCCCTCATGCGAGCCTTGTGCATCGGACTTGATGATGACGGCCAGGTTCTTGACCTCGCCACCTGCACCCATTGTGTCGAACAGGTTTTCCAGCTTGGCCGCTTGTTGCCGAGCCAGCTTTACATCCCGGAACTTGCCCTGACGGAACAAGGCAATTTCGCGCGCCTTGCGCTCTTCAGCGAGGATCAGGACATCTTCGCCGGCGTTAGGGACATCGGAAAGACCCTGGATTTCGACCGGGATCGAAGGACCCGCTTCGGTAATGGCGCGGCCGTTCTCATCCACCATGGCGCGCACCCGACCAAAGGCCGTGCCGGCCAGCATCACATCACCCCGCTTCAAGGTCCCGGATTGCACCAGCACGGTCGCCACCGGACCCCGACCCTTATCGAGGCGCGATTCAATCACGATACCCTTAGCCGGCGCATCAATCGGCGCCTTCAGTTCCAGCACCTCGGCCTGCAACAGCACCGCATCCAGCAATTCATCAATGCCCATACCGGTCTTGGCGGAAACCTCGATAAATTGGGCATCACCACCCCACGACTCGGGCACCACGCCTTCATTGGAGACTTCCTGCCGAACCCGCTCTGGATTGGCATCCGGTTTGTCTGACTTGGTAATCGCCACCACGATCGGCACATTGCCAGCTTTGGCGTGATGGATTGCCTCCTTGGTCTGCGGCATCACACCATCATCAGCGGCCACCACCAAAATCACGATATCGGTAGCCTTGGCACCCCGCGCCCGCATCGCGGTAAAGGCCTCGTGGCCTGGTGTGTCGAGGAAGGTGATCATGCCTTTCTCGGTCTCCACATGGTAAGCGCCAATGTGTTGCGTAATGCCGCCGGCCTCGCCATGCGCCACCCGCGCCTTGCGGATGTAGTCCAGAAGAGACGTCTTGCCGTGGTCCACATGACCCATGACCGTCACTACCGGGGCACGCGTCTGCTGCTCGGCATCCTTGTTTTCCAAGGCCACATCGAGGAAATCTTCGGGGGTATCGCTGGATGCTGCCTTGCCGATATGACCCATTTCCTCGACCACGATCAGTGCCGTCTCCTGATCCAGGATCTGGTTGATGGTAACCATGGAGCCCATCTTCATCAGCACCTTGATAACCTCGGCCGCTTTGACCGACATTTTGTGTGCCAAGTCCGCAACTGAAACCGTTTCCGGAACCACGACATCACGGACGATAACCTCGGCCGCCGGAGCCGGGGCCGACTCATGCCCTCCCCGTCCACCCCGACCTCGCGTCCCGCCCTTGGTGCGCCAATTACCATCGGCCAATCCCGCACCACGGGTCGGGATCCCCTTCTTGGCGGTTCGATTATCGGCCTCGGTACGAGCGGCCACTGTCCGGCTCTTGATCTGCGCCCCAGGTTTTACCGAAATCTTACGCGGCTCAGAAGGAGCGGGATCCGGAGCCGGCTTTGCCGCCACGGCGGCCGCTTCAGCGATCCGCGCGGCCTCCAGCTGCAGACGGCGCTGCTCGCGCTCCTGTTTTTCACGCAAATCCGCCTCTTGCATGGCGCGCAGCCGTGCCTGGCGCGACTCCTGCTGCTCACGGGCAGCCCGTTCAGCATCGCTGAGGACATAGGCGACGGTCTTGCCAGCCTTCTTGGCCTTGCCGGCTGCGGGTGCCGGCGCCGCAGAACCCGCCTCGGCATCCGATTCGGCAGCCAGCTTCGATTCAACCGGAGCAACAGGCTCCGGCTCAACCAGTGCAGCAATGGGTTCCGGCGCGACCTGGGCGACTGGCTCGGGCAGAATCTCCGCAACCGCTTCCTGAATCGGTTCGACAACGGCCTCCGGCAGCGCCACAGGCGTTGCAACAGGCTCCAGCACCGCCTCAATGACGGTCTCCGGCTGGTCCGGCAACGGCTCAGCCACTGGCTCTACAGCGGGTTGCACCGCATCCGGCGTGGCCGGTGTATCGCGCTTGACCAGCACCCGCTTCTTGCGCACCTCAACCTGAATGGTGCGCGAGCGGCCCGTGCTATCGGTAGCCTTGATCTCGCTCGTTTGCTTGCGCGTCAGGGTAATGCGTGACTTGGCCTCGGTTGCCGCCCCGTGTTTACCGCGCAAATAGGCCAGCAGACTATCCTTGTCATGATCGGACAGGACATCCGCCGGCGTCTGGACATGCACACCGGCGGACCTCAGTTGCTCCAGCAAGGTCTCCGGAGAGACCTTGAGGGTCGAGGCAAACTGTTCAACATTCATGCGGCTACCGCCTTAATCCATATTATGATAATTGGGGCGCACGCGCCGCCATGATGAGCTGGCTAGCCCGTTCAGCCGCCATGCCCGTCAACTCGGTCAACTCGTCGGTCGCCAAGTCGGCCAGATCGCTCACGGTGTGAATACCCGCCTGAGCCAGATGCGCGGCCGTTTCCTCATCCATCCCGGAAACGCTCATCAGGTCATCGGCCTCACTCTCCACTTTTTCCTCGCTGACGATCGCCTCGGTCAACAGGGCATCGCGAGCCCGTGAACGCAATTCTTCGATCGTTTCTTCGTCGAACGCATCCATCTCCAACATTTCTGCCAGCGGTACATAGGCAATCTCTTCCAGGCTGGTAAACCCCTCCTGGATCAACACATCGGCCACTTCCTCATCGATATCCAAGCGCGCCATAAACAGTGCACGAATTGCTTCGGCGTCCAATGCACGCTTCTCATCAGCCTCGGACTCGCCCAGGATGTTGATCTCCCAACCGGTCAACTCGCTCGCCAGACGGACATTCTGACCGCCGCTACCGATAGCCTTGGCCAACTGATCCTCGGCCACAACCACATCCATACTGTGGCGGCCTTCATCGACCAGAATACTGCTCACCTCGGCTGGAGAGAGTGCGTTGATGACAAACTGCGCCGCATCGGGAGACCACAGCACGATATCGACACGCTCACCCGACAACTCATTGGTCACCGCCGTCACGCGCGAACCACGCACACCAATGCAAGTACCCTGCGGATCGACCCGCGGATCGTTCGACTTAACCGCAATCTTGGCTCGCATTCCTGGATCACGCGCCGCCGCCATGATCTCGATCAAACCGTCCTCGACCTCAGGCACTTCCAGCGCAAACAAGTGGGCAATGAAATCCGGCGCTGTGCGTGACAAGATAAGTTGCGGGCCACGCAGCGCTGTATCAACCCGCAGCAAATAAGCGCGGATGCGATCACCTACACGCAGATTTTCACGCAGGATGGTCTGATCGCGTGCCAGCAAACCCTCGATGCGGCCACAGTCGATAATCAGATTACCGCGCTCGGCGCGCTTGACCGTACCCGTCACCAGAGCTTCATTACGCTCCAGGAAATCCTGCAGGATCTGCTCGCGCTCGGCATCCCGGATCTTCTGCAAAATGACCTGCTTGGCCGCTTGCGCACCGATCCGGCCGAAGAAATCCACCGCCTCGATCGGCTCTTCAATATAACCGTCCACCTCAATGGCAGGGTCGATCTCCAGCGCCTCAAAATGCAGGTACTGGCGATCCGGATGTTCCAGTCCGGCCTCATCGGGCAACACATGCCAACGACGGAAGGCCGAGTAATCGCCAGTCTCCTGATTAATCTGAACGCGCACCTCAACATCTTCCTTGAAACGCTTTTTGGTAGCCTGCGCCAGCGCCGCCTGCAAGGCGTCAAACACCACCTCCGGCGCGACATTCTTTTCGCGTGCCAAGGCATCCACTAACATCAGTATTTCGCGACTCATTCCGTTCTCCGGATTCCAACCAATTTCACAATTCAGGGATCAGGCGTGCCTTCTCGATGTCGATCAGCGCAATCAGCACCTCTATCGCCTCGACCTGCAACACCACCTGACCCTCCCGCATTCCTACCAACACGCCACTAAAACGCTTGCGCCCGTCCAAAGGGCGGCTCAAGCGAATCTGGGCCTTGTGCCCCGCAAAGCGCTCAAAATCTGCAGCCTTAACCAAGGGCCGATCCAACCCCGGCGAAGACACCTCCAGGCGGTCATAATCGACATTCTCAACCTCGAAAACCCGCGTCAACTGGCGGCTCACCCGCTCACAATCGGCGAGACCAATGCCCGCCTCACGATCTGTCAATTGATCGATATACACGCGCAGATGGCCACGCCCAATGCGCTCAAGCGCAACCATCTCGTACCCCATGCCCACCAGCGTGGACTCGATCAAATGTGGTAAATCCATAGCCCAAAAATAAAAAATGGGCCAACAGCCCATCCAACAAGCCGCGCATTATACGGCCTGAAGTGAACTTAATCAAACAATGAAGGGGGTGTTCTTGCGCCCAGCAGAAAGACGATCCAAGTCCGTCCTCCGCGACGGCACCAGCAATCGCAATGGTGCCCGGAACCGGAATCGAACCGGTACGGCCGAAGCCGAGGGATTTTAAGTCCCGTGTGTCTACCTATTTCACCATCCGGGCGGATGCTGAAGTGCAAGGGAATCTGGAGGCGCGAGCCGGAGTCGAACCGACCTACACGGATTTGCAATCCTGTGCATAACCGCTTTGCTATCGCGCCCGAGATCGGAAGGAAAATGCGGAAGACATTTCCCGGAAACTGGAGCGGCAGAAGAGTCTCGAACTCTCGACCTCAACC
>SXTL01000082.1 GCA_005790965.1 Burkholderiales bacterium
CTCGCTGTGGTGGTTTCGACGGCGCGGCACACGCTGCTGTTCGATACGGGGCCAGCCTTCGATGGAAGCGATGCAGGGCAGCGGATTATCGCGCCACGACTCTGGGCAATGGGGCTACGGCGTTTGGATGGGCTTATTGTTTCGCATAGTGATGCGGACCATAGCGGCGGCGCGGCGAGTATTGCGGCGGCATTCCAGCCGGCTTGGTCTCTGTATGGCCAGCCCCTGGCGGGTTCGGGGCAGGTGCGCTGTGTGGCGGGTCAGACATGGCAGTGGGATGGTGTTCGCTTTGAGGTGTTACATCCCCCCGCACATTGGGCTGAAAATCCGTATTTTTCGGCCAATGACCGCAGTTGTGTGGTCAGGGTAGAGTCTGCTTGGGGCAGCCTTATGCTGTTGGCCGATATTGAGCGTTTGGGCGAACTGGAACTGCTGGAAAAACAGCGCGGACGCTTGCCCAGTAACGCCTTGTTGGTTGCGCATCACGGCAGTCGGGGGGCCTCATCCGAGGGCTGGGTCGCGGCAGTACGCCCGTCTGAAGCCCTTATTTCAGTGGGCCACGGAAATTCCTTCGGTCACCCTCATGCAGAGGTATTGGCTCGCTATCGTGAGGCGGGAAGTCGGATCTGGCGAACGGATCGGGGGGGAGCCATCCGTCTGGATTTTACGCAGGAAGGATCTTTTGTCCGTTCGTGGCGCCACGAACAGCGCCGCTATTGGCACGCGCTTTGAGGCTGAGGTTTGCTGCCGAGGTTTATTTACCCCCGTCGATCAAGGTATAGTTCAACATTCGCAAAAAACCGCTGTTTTGCGGGCTACAAAGGTTAGAAGCATTATGTCAGACCATCTCATGCAGACTTACGCGCGCCAGCCGATCGCCTTTACCCACGGGGAAGGCGCCTGGCTGGTAGCCGAAGATGGACGGCGCTATCTGGATGCGCTGGCCGGTATTGCCGTCAATGGCTTGGGCCATGCCCATCCGCGCCTGACCCAGGCCCTGTGCGAGCAGGCTGGGCGTTTGATTCATACCTCTAACCTGTATGAAATCCGCGAGCAGTCCGCCCTGGCCGATCGCCTCTGCGCCTTGGCAGACATGGATCGGGCCTTCTTTTGCAACTCAGGTGCCGAGGCCAATGAGGCGGCCATCAAACTGGCGCGACTCTATGGTCATGGCAAGGGCATTGAGACTCCGGCCATCATCGTGATGGAAAAATCCTTCCATGGCCGCACTCTGGCCACCTTGACGGCGACTGGAAACCGTAAGGTACAGGCGGGGTTTGAGCCTTTGGTGCAGGGCTTCTTGCGGGTGCCGTTTGATGATATTGCGGCGGTCGAACAGGTCGCGGCCCACAATAAATCCGTGGTGGCCATTCTGGTTGAGCCGATTCAAGGCGAGGGCGGCGTGCATGTTCCCAAGCCCGGCTATTTGCGTGAATTGCGTCGTATCTGCGATCAGCATGGCTGGCTGCTGATGCTCGACGAAGTGCAGACGGGTATTGGCCGTACCGGAAAATGGTTCGCCTTTCAGCACAGCGAGATCCTGCCGGATGTCGTCTCTCTGGCCAAGGGGCTGGGTTCTGGCGTGCCAGTTGGGGCGTCGTTGGCGCGCGGCGCCGCCGCCACTCTATTTACGCCGGGCAAACACGGCACCACCTGTGGCGGCAATCCGCTGGCCTGTCGGGCGGCGCTCACCACGCTGGAGGTGATGGCCGACGACCACTTGCTGGCGCGGGCCACGGCCTTGGGCGAGCGAATCAAGAATGGCATGCGGGCAGCGTTGCAGGGCGTTGCCGGTATCCGCGACATCCGGGGTCAGGGCCTGATGATGGGCATTGAGCTGGATCGCCCCTGTGCCGATCTGGTCGCCCGCGCGCGCGATCAGGAGCAACTCATCATCAATGTCACCGCTGACAGCGTGATCCGTCTGCTCCCGCCGTTGGTCTTGTCCGACGCTGACGCCGATTTACTGGTTGAGCGCTTGGCGCGTTTGATTCGCGCCTTCCTCGCGTAAGCCATTGCCTTACGAGTCAGGTCACTCTCATGGAACTGCGCCACTTTCTGCAATTCAAGGATCTATCCCGCGCTGAACTGGATTACCTGTTCGATCGCACTCGCGTGATTAAAGATCGTTTCAAACGCTACGAGGCCTATCATCCGCTGACGGATCGGACGCTGGCGATGATCTTCGAGAAGAGCTCCACCCGCACCCGCCTGTCTTTCGAGGCCGGTATGCACCAGTTGGGCGGCTCGGCCATATATCTCAACACGCGCGATACCCAGTTGGGCCGCGGCGAACCGGTCGAGGATGCGGCCGAGGTTATTTCGCGCATGGTTGATATCGTGATGATCCGCACCTTTGAGCAGCGCATTATTGAGCGCTTTGCCGCCCATTCGCGGGTGCCGGTCATCAACGGTCTGACTAACGAATATCACCCTTGCCAGATTCTCGCCGATATCTACACCTTCATTGAGCAGCGCGGCCCCATTCAGGGCAAGACCGTGGCCTGGATCGGCGACTCTAACAATATGTGCAATACCTGGCTGCAAGCGGCCGAGATCCTCGATTTCAATGTCCATGTCTCGACCCCGCCCGGCTACGAGGTAGAGCCGGAAGGCGCGGGATTGTTTGGCACGGATCATTTCGAGTCCTTCGCTGACCCGCTGGCGGCTTGTCGCGGGGCCGATCTGGTGACCACCGATGTGTGGACTTCGATGGGTTTTGAGGCCGAAAACGCCGAACGGCAAAAGGCCTTCGCTGACTGGTGTGTCGATGCCGAGATGATGGCCGTGGCCGCCAAGGATGCGGTGTTCATGCACTGCCTGCCGGCGCATCGGGGCGAGGAGGTCGAGGCTGAGGTTATCGACGGCCCGCAATCCGTCGTTTGGGAAGAGGCCGCTAACCGCCTGCATGTGCAGAAGGCGTTGATGGAATTTTTGTTGTTGGGACGAATTGAAGCATGAGTGAAATCAAAAAAGTCGTGCTCGCCTATTCAGGCGGGTTGGATACCTCGGTGATCCTCAAATGGTTGCAGGATACTTATCAGTGCGAGGTGGTGACCTTTACGGCTGACTTGGGTCAGGGCGAAGAACTCGAACCTGCGCGCGCCAAGGCTTTACAGTTTGGAATCAAGCCTGAACAGATATTTATTGATGATTTGCGTGAAGAGTTTGTGCGCGATTTCGTGTTCCCCATGTTCCGTGCCAACACGGTCTACGAGGGCGAATATCTGCTCGGTACCTCGATTGCCCGGCCACTGATTGCCAAGCGCCTGATTGATATTGTCAACCTGACCGGGGCGGATGCGATTTGTCATGGCGCGACCGGCAAGGGTAACGACCAGGTGCGTTTCGAGCTGGGTGCCTATGCGCTCAAACCCGGTATCAAGGTCATCGCCCCGTGGCGCGAATGGGACCTGCTGTCGCGTGAAAAGCTCTTGGCGTATGCCGAGCAGCACGGCATCCCCATCGACATGAAGCACCGCCAAGGCGGTTCGCCCTATTCGATGGATGCCAACCTGTTGCATATTTCGTACGAAGGCCGCCATCTGGAAGACCCCAACGCCGAGGCCGAAGAAGATATGTGGCGCTGGACGGTGGCGCCGGAAAAAGCCCCCGATGTGGCCGAATACCTCACCCTGGACTATGTGCAAGGGGATGTGGTGGCGATCAACGGAGTGGCCATGAAGGCCCATGAAGTCCTTACCGAACTGAACCGCTTGGGCGGCAAGCACGGTATTGGCCGTCTTGATCTGGTCGAAAACCGCTTTGTGGGTATGAAGTCGCGCGGCTGTTACGAAACCCCGGGCGGGACTATTTTGTTGCGGGCTCACCGGGCGATTGAATCAATCACCCTGGATCGTGAGGTCGCGCACCTCAAGGACGACCTGATGCCGCGCTACGCCAGCCTGATTTACAACGGCTTCTGGTGGGCGCCGGAGCGCGTAGCGCTGCAGACCCTGATCGACCACACCCAAAAAACTGTCAACGGCACGGTGCGCTTGAAGCTGTACAAGGGCAATGTCATCGTCGTCGGCCGCGATTCCATGACCGACTCCCTGTTCGATCCGACCATTGCAACCTTCGAGGATGATGCCGGGGCCTACGATCAAAAGGATGCAGGCGGCTTTATTAAGCTCAACGCGCTGCGCCTGCGCATTGCTGCCAACCTTAAAGCAAAAGGGAAATAACCATGAGTCAGTTTGAAAAAGCCACCGTCATCCAGAAGGCCAATGTGTTTTTCGACGGTAAATGCGTGTCGCACACTGTTTATACCGAAAACGGCGAGAAAAAGTCCGTCGGTGTCATTCTGCCCGGCGTGCAGCTCACCTTTAACACCAGCACACCAGAAACCATGGATTGCGTGTCTGGCCGTTGTCGCGTCCAGTTGCCGGGCGCCTCGGCATTCAAGGAATTCGGTCCCGGCGAGGCCTTTTCGGTCAAGGCGGGCGAGGCCTTCGTGATTGAGGCCGTGGATGGCCCCTATCACTATGTCTGTCACTTCTCCTGAGTTTACTGAACGCCATGCCCAGCTTTGATATTGTTTCCGAGGTCGACACCGTTGAGATCAAGAATGCGATCGATCAGGCTAGCAAGGAGATCGGCCAGCGCTATGACTTCAAGGGTTCGGATGCCCGCGTCGAGCAGGCAGACAAGGTTTTGACCCTGCATGCCGATACCGACTTTCAGCTCGATCAGGTCTATGAAGTTGTGATCGCCAAGTTAGCCAAGCGTAATGTGGATGTGCGTTGCCTGGAACGCGGCAAGGTTGAAAAGGTCTCCGGTAACAAGGTCAAGCAAGAGGTTAAAGTCCGCGCTGGCATTGAGCAGGAACTGGCCAAGCGGCTGGTTCGGGTAATCAAGGATTCCAAGCTCAAGGTGCAGGCCAGCATTCAGGGTGACACGGTGCGCGTCTCCGGTGCAAAACGAGATATCTTGCAAGACACCATTGCCCTGGTAAAAAAGGAAGTGCTCGATTTTCCTTTGCAGTACCAAAACTTCCGCGACTGATTAGCCGATCGCATAGTCCAGCGCCAGGCCAATAAATACGGCAGCGCCAAACCAGGTGTTGTGCAAAAAGGCCTTGAAACAGGCGGCAGGTGTACGGTGGCGAATCAGCCGATAGTGATACGCCGCAATGCCGGCGGCAGCCCCCAGCCCAAGCCAGAACAGCCCTCCCAAAGCCTCTTGCGCACCGACCCAGGCCAAAAGAGCCAAAGTGATTGCGTAACACCCCATCACCGCAGCGACATCGAAACGGCCAAAGGTGATGGCCGAGGTGCGGATGCCAATCTTGAGGTCGTCAGCGCGATCGACCATGGCGTACTCGGTATCATAAGCCACGCTCCAGAACAAGTTGGCCAGCAGCAACAGCCACGCCTCGGTGGGGATGCTGCCCTGCACGGCGGCGTAGGCCATCGGGATGCCAAAGCCGAAGGACAGCCCCAAATAGGCCTGCGGGATGGCCAGAAAGCGTTTGGTGAATGGGTAGCTAGCGGCCAGAAAAGCCGCCATGACCGCCATGCCCAGCAAGAGCGGGGTCGCAATCGGCAATAAAATGAGCAGGGCGAGTACGGCCAGGGTCACCGCCAGCCAAACCGCTGCGCGCGGGTGGATCTCGCGGGTGGCCAGCGGGCGTTGGCAAGTGCGCGCCACTAGGCCGTCAAAGTCACGATCGGCGTAATCGTTGATGGCACACCCGGCCGAACGCATCAACACGACCCCGGCGACAAAAACGCTCAGGATGGCGAGGGGTGGCAGGCCGCCGGCGGCAAACCACAAGCCCCACAGGGTCGGCCACAGCAAGAGCAGAATGCCGATGGGCTTGTCGAGCCGGGTGAGACGGATATAGGCGTTGAACTTGACGGTCATGTCAGGCCCGGCAAAAAGACCTCGCTGACCAACAACGGTGCGCCGCCCAACAGATAGCGAGCGCGCCGCGCCCAGAGCTGGCGGGGCGGGTTGGCGAGGTTCGCGGCGGCGGCGCGGTAGAGCGGATGACGGGCGTCGAGGCGGCGATAGGACAGGGGCTCGCGCACGATGCGCGGGTTGAGAAACAGCGCTTCGCCCAAGGGCTGGTTGCCAAGGCCGGCCAGGGCGCGCCATGGCCCCTGAATGCTGGCGAGCGAGGCGACGCTATGGGCAAAAATCAGGGGCTGGTCGCCGCAACGCAGCAAAACCTCACGCACCAGCACCCAACGCTGGCGTGGCAAGTGCAATAAATGGTGTTCATCGGGATGTGGATGCGCGTATCCCTGCCGCAAACGCAGCACATTGAAAGCCGGGCAATGCTGGCGTAGATGCGCGGTGAGCGAACCGGGGCGGGTCAGCCAGAGGTGCGTACGCCCGGTTAAGGTGGGGGAGGCAAGCCAACAATCAGACATAAGGGCGCATTTTACCTGCTTGCCCGCTGATCTTAGGCATACAGCCGCGCTTCGCCGCCCGGTAGCCAGCGGTCGAGGTGGCGGGCGACGGCGTCGGGATGGTTGCGCAGCAGTTCAGCAGCGGCTTGGCCGGCGGGTTCCAGCATCGGTGCGTCGGCCTCAATGTCGGCAAAGCGCAGGAGTTGCTGGCCAGACTGCCGCGCCCCGAGACGCTCACCGGGGCCGCGCAGGCGCAGGTCGTGGCGGGCAATGGCAAAACCGTCCTGGCTGTCCTTGAGGATGGCCAGCCGCTCGCGGGCGACGGCGCCGATCGGGTTGCTATAAATCAGCAGGCAGGATGAGGCCCGCGCCCCGCGTCCTACTCGGCCCCGCAACTGGTGCATCTGCGCCAGTCCCATGCGCTCGGCGTGTTCGATCACCATCAGGCGGGCGTTGGGCACATCAACGCCAACCTCGATGACGGTGGTGGCGACCAGAACATTAATTGCGCCGGCCTTGAAGGCGGCCATGACCGCCGCTTTTTCCGCCGCCTTCATTCGCCCGTGAACCAGGCCGATGACGAGTTGTGGCAGCGCGGCGCGGATCTCGGCGTGCGTATCAATGGCGGCCTTCAGATCGAGTTTTTCGGATTCCTCAATCAAGGGGCACACCCAATAGGCCTGACCGCCCCCGGCACAAAACTCGGCCAGCCGGGCGATCACCTCGGGCCGGCGGGCATCGCTCATTACTCGTGTTTCGATTGGCGTGCGTCCCGGTGGCAGGCTGTCGATGCTGGAGATGGCGAGGTCGGCGTAATAGCTCATTGCCAGTGTGCGCGGGATGGGGGTGGCAGACATCATCAGCAAGTGGGGTAGGGTGGTTTCTGATTTACTGCGCAGGGCCAAGCGCTGTTCTACGCCAAAGCGGTGTTGTTCATCAACGATCACCAAGCCCAGGCGAGCGAAGGAGACATCGTCCTGAATCAGGGCGTGGGTGCCGACGGCGATGGCGGCGCTGCCATCGGCCAAGGTGGCCAGGGCGGCGCTGCGGGCTTTGCCCCGGACGGCGCTCGACAACCAAACCACCGCAACGCCCAGGGGCGTAAACCAGTCGTGCAGCTTTTGATAAAGCTGTTCGGCCAGCAACTCAGTCGGTGCCATCAGGGCGGCTTGGCGACCGCTACCGACGGCGAGGGCGGCGCAGGCGGCAGCGACACAGGTCTTGCCGCTCCCGACATCGCCTTGCAGCAGGCGGTGCATGGGGTGCGGTGCGGCCAGGTCGGCGCGGATTTCGTCCAGACAACGCGCTTGCGCGGCAGTGAGGGTAAAGGGCAGGGCGGCCAGCAGGCGCGGGCTCAAGGCCTCGACATCATCAAGCGGCACGGCGGGTTGGTGCTGGCGCAGGGCGGCGGCGCGTTGCAGGGAAATTTGCTGGGCCAGAAGTTCGTCAAACTTGAGCCGCGCCCAGGCCGGCCCTTGGCGCAGTTCCAGCAGGGTCGTGTCGGCGTTGGCCGGTGGGTGGTGCAAAAAGCGCAGCGTTGCGGCGAATTCGGGCAGGCCCAGGCGCTGGCGCAAAGGTTCGGGAAGGCTGTCGGCCAGCTCGGCACGGTCTAGCGCGGCATCAATCGCTTGGCGCAGGCGATATTGCGAGAGGGCGGCGACGCTGGGGTAGACCGGCGTCAGCGTTTTGGGGAGGGCTGTGGAAGGCCGCAAAACGCGGTAGCGCGGATGCACCATCTCCATGCCAAACAGGCCGGGGCGCGCTTCGCCAAAGGCGCGGACGGTCACGCCCGGGGTGAGTGCAGCGGCCTGGTTGGGGCGAAAGTGCAAGAGACGAATACGGAGCCGCTGCTGGGTTGCGTCCTCAATTTCGAACAATAGTTGCGAGCGAGAGCCGCGTTGTTGTTCCTTGTGGGTCAGAACGCCTTCGACCTGGGCGACCTCGCCGGGCCTTAGAGCGGCAAACGGGGTCAGCCGGGTTTCGTCCTCAAACCGCAGGGGGAGGTGCAAGACCAGATCGGCTGCACGCGTCAGGCCGAGCAGGCGATGCGGCTCGGTGAGCTTTGCTGCCACGGGCGCGCCGCGTTACTGCCCCAGCTCCAGCACAGCGTCGGCCTCAACCAAGGCGCCGCGCGGCAGGCTGGCGACGCCGACGGCGGCGCGGGCGGGGTAGGGCTGCTGAAAGTATTGCGCCATGATCTCGTTGACCTTGGCAAAGTGGCCAAGGTCGGTCAAAAACACATTGAGTTTGACCACATCGTTCAGGCTACCGCCCGCGGCGTTGGCGACAGCGTGCAGGTTGGCAAAGACGCGGTGAATCTGTGCCTCGATGCCGTCAACCATGGCCATGCTGGCCGGATCAAGGCCGATCTGGCCGGACAGATAGACGGTGCTGCCGACCTTAACGGCCTGCGAATAGGTGCCGATAGCGGCGGGGGCGTTGGGCGTGACGATGATGGTTTTCATGGGTCTTGGGGGCTAGGCTGGAGAGCGATGGGTGTGGCCTTCCGATGGGTTCTTCAGGCGGTGGATACGAGAGACCTCGGGCAGGGCGCGCATGGCGCGCATCAGGCGGGAAAGGTGGGCCCGATTTTGCACCTCGACGGTGAAGATGAGCTGGGTATGTGCGCCACCGCTGTCTTCAATCATGTGGACATCGTCGATGTTGGAGCCTTCGCTGGCGATGATGTTGGCAATCCGCGCCAAGACGCCGCGCTGATTCAGGGTCACAACGCGGATAGTGACGCGGAAGACCCGATCGAGTTCATGGGCCCACTCCACATTGATCCATTTATCGGGGTCTTCGCGATAGTGGCTGACCTGAGAGCAATCATGGGTATGGATGATGAGGCCTTGGCTTTTCTTGATCTGGCCGATGATGGGGTCGCCCGGGATCGGGCTACAGCAACGCCCCATCCGCACGGCAATGCCTTCGCTGCCGCGAATCAGGAGCGGCCCCGCGGCTTGGGTGCGGGCGCTGGTGGTTTCATCGCGCACCAGTAATTGCCGGGCGACGACCACGCCCAATTGCTTGCCTAGGCCGATGTCAGTCAGGGTTTCGGCGCGGCTGCGTCCTGTGGCCCGCGTGTATTTTTGCCATTGTGTGGCGCTGATCGCATCTGGGTCAGAGCCGAAGGCCCGCAAGGCTTGCCCCAGAAGCAGGCCGCCCAAGGCCTCGGACTCTTGCTGATTGGCGCGCTTGATGGCGCTCCGGATTTGGGCGCGGGCCTTACCCGTGAAGGCAAAGTGTGCCCAAGTGGGGTTGGGCGTGGCTTGATCGTCGGTTAGGACCTCAACCCGGTCGCCATTGCAAAGGGGAGTTGAGAGCGGAGCCATGTCGCCATTGATGCGCACCGAGTGACAGTGGTTGCCGATCGTGGTGTGAACGGCGTAGGCAAAGTCGATGGCGGTAGCCCCGCGCGGCAGGGACATGATCTTGCCCTTGGGGGTAAAAACATAGACCGCATCCGGGAACAGATCCACCTTGATATGTTCCAAAAACTCGGTCGAATCGCGGCTATCGGCCTGGATATCGAGTAGCCCTTGCAGCCATTTATGGGTCTGCTGTTGGGCAGCCGAGAGATCGCCTCCGGCGGACTTGTACATCCAGTGCGAGGCGACCCCGGATTCGGCAATGTGATGCATATCGCGCGAGCGGACCTGCACCTCGATCGGCGCGCCAAAGGGGCCAAACAGGGTGGTGTGCAGAGATTGGTAGCCATTGGCCTTGCCGATGGCAATGTAGTCCTTGAACTTGCCCGGAATGGGTTTGTACAGGCCGTGCAAAACCCCCAACGCGGTATAACAGGCGAGCTGGTTTTCGGTAATAACCCGGAAACCGTAGATATCGTAAACCTCGGAAAAGGTAAGGTGCTTGGCCTGCATCTTGCGGTGAATGCTGGCCAGATGCTTTTCCCGCTGGGTAACCTCGGCCGGCAGGCCAACCTCGGCGAGGTGCTGCTGGATATCGGCGCGGATCTTTTCCAGCACGGTGGCGCGGTCGATGCGCGCCTCCTGAATGGCCTTTTCCAAAACCCGGTAGCGGGTGGGATGGAGGTGACGAAAGGCGAGGTCTTCCAGTTCCTGATAGAGCCGATTCAGGCCCAGACGGTTGGCAATGGGGGCATAAATGTCCAGCGTCTCTTGGGCGATGCGCTGGCGCTTGGATTCGTCCATGGCCCCCAGGGTGCGCATGTTGTGGCTGCGGTCGGCCAGCTTGATGAGGATGACGCGCACATCGCGCGACATGGCCAGCAGCATTTTGCGAAAGTTCTCCGCCTGCGCATCCGCCTTGCTCTCAAAGTGAATCCGGTCGAGTTTGGTAACGCCATCGACCAAGGCGGCGACAGATTCGCCAAACTGGGCCGCAATGTCGGCATGCGAGATGTCGGTGTCTTCTACAACATCGTGCAGCAAGGCCGCGACCAAGGTTTGCAGATCCATATGCCAAGAGGCGAGGATGGCTGCAACGGCCAAAGGGTGGGTAATGTAGGCCGTACCGTCGACCCGCAACTGACCTGTGTGCGCAGCGGCACTATAGGCGTAGGCCCGCTCAAAAACCTGTCTTTCCTCAGGCTTGAGGTAATCGAGGGCGGGAAGTGACTCGGCGATTGGCTCGGCAAGTGAGCCAGCCGTTGGCCCAGCAACGGGCTCGGCCATCGGGTCGGGGAGGGCGGGGGCAGAGGCGGCTGAGGAAGGGGTCACCACAAGAGAGGCCATGAGGTGAACCGGTGCCGCCACCGATTAGGGCTGAGCGCGGCGCAACTCGTCTAGCCCGGTTTTGCCTTCAGCAATTTCTCGCAGGGCGATGACGGCGGGCTTGTCACGGTTGGCTTCGACCCTCGGCTCGGCACCGATGGAAATGCGGCGGGCGCGCCAGCTTGCGGCCAGGGTCATTTCAAAGCGGTTGGGGATTTGGGCAAGACAATCGTCAACGGTTACGCGAGCCATGGGGTGTTCCTGTGATAAGAGTGGGGCGATTTTACCTCAATTGGCCAGTAATGCGGCGACCAGCGCGTGAGTTTCGTGGCGTCTCCGCTGGCGTTGCCCGCGACAGACGGCCAGCAGATCTTCCAGCGCGGTTTCGAAGACATCATTGATCAATACATAATCAAAGGCGTTAGCGTGGGCAATATCAGCTCGGGCCGCTGCCAGACGAGTGGCGATAATCTCGGCGCTATCCTGGCCGCGCCCCTCCAGACGGCTTTTCAGCGCAGCGAGCGAGGGGGGCAGGATAAAAATGCCAATCGCCTCCGGGATCAGGGTGCGGACGCGTTCGGCACCTTGCCAGTCGATCTCCAACAAGATGTCGCTACCCGCCGCGCGCTGGGCCGTAATACCGCTCTGCGAAGTGCCATAAAAGTTGCCATAAACCTCGGCGCTTTCCAGAAATTCGCCCCGCATCTGCATGGCTTCGAAGGTCTCGCGATCGACAAAGTGATATTCCCGGCCGTTGACCTCGCCCGGGCGCGGGGCGCGGGTGGTATGCGAAATCGATAGATGGATATGCGAGTCGCGGGCCAGCAGTGCTTTGACTAGGCTGGATTTTCCAGCCCCGGAGGGAGCCGAGACGATAAACAGATTTCCGGACATAACGACTTTCTATTCAATGTTCTGGATTTGCTCTCTCATCTGTTCGATGAGAACTTTTAATTCGACAGCGGCGTGCGAGATATCCAGCGCGCCGGCCTTGGAACCCAAGGTATTCGCCTCGCGGTTAAGCTCTTGCATCAGAAAATCGAGCCGTTTTCCGGCCGGCCCACCCTTGGTGAGGGTGCGTTCCACCTCGGTCAGGTGCGCCAGCAGGCGGTCGAGTTCTTCGTCAATATCGATCTTTTGCGCGAACAGGGCAACTTCCTGCACGATGCGGTCGAGATTAAGGTCGGGGGCGAGTTCGATAAAGCGCTTCTGTAGCTTGTCGCGGTAGGCGGCCACCATCTCGGGAACTCGCGGCCGCAGTTGCGTGGCTTGGGCACGGATGGCCTGCAGGCGTTCGAGCAGGAGGGCGGCGAGTTTTTCGCCTTCACGAGCGCGGGAGGCGTTGAAATCTTTAATCAGAGCGTCCATGCGTTCCAAGACGGCGCTTTGCAAGGCTTCGTTGTCGATCGCCGTCTCGCCCATCACCCCGGGCCAGCGTAGCAGTTCGCCCAAACCCAGGGGTCTGGCATCAGGTGCCAAACGCTGAGCGCTGGCGGCGAGCTGCATCAGATGCGCCAAAACGGCGCTGTCCAGGGTCGCCGGCAGGTTGGCATCGCTACGGGCCAGAAAATGGATGCGGCATTCCACCTTGCCGCGCCCGACTTGGGCGCTAATGCGTTCGCGCAAGGGGCCCTCAAGCACCCGCAAGTCTTCGCTCATGCGGAAAGTGAGTTCCAGAAAACGGTTGTTGACGGCGCGCAGTTCGAGGCTGAGGTGGCCATGGGCGCTCTGGCTGAGATCGGCGCTGTGACTGGCGTAGCCGGTCATGCTGTGGATGGTGGGCATGGCATTCCAAGGGTTGAATGAATCGAGATGATAGCGCAGGCCGTCAGGTTGCCGGCCCCTGAGGAGGTTAGAATAGGCCCCGTTGTATGCCAATTTCCCGGATTCTTTCTCATGACTGAACTTTCTCGCCCCTCGGGCCGCGTCGCAAACCAGTTGCGCGCCGTGCGCCTCACCCGTAATTTCACCAAACACGCCGAAGGCTCGGTGCTGATCGAGTGCGGCGACACTCAGGTGTTATGCACCGCCAGCGTGCTGGAAAAGGTGCCGCCGCATGTGCGTGGCAGTGGTGGCGGCTGGCTCACCGCTGAATACGGCATGTTGCCACGCGCGACCCACACCCGAGGAGACCGTGAGGCGGCGCGGGGCAAGCAATCGGGCCGCACCCAGGAGATTCAGCGCCTGATTGGACGAAGCCTGCGCGCGGCGGTGGACCTGTCCAAATTGGGCGAGCGTACGATTCATGTCGATTGTGATGTCCTGCAAGCCGACGGCGGTACCCGCACCGCCAGCATTACCGGCGCCTGGGTCGCCGTGCATGACGCGGTGGACTGGCTGGTGCGTGAAGGCAAGATTCCGGCCTCGGTCATGCGCGA
>SXTL01000083.1 GCA_005790965.1 Burkholderiales bacterium
GAACGGGTCGGCATGTCGATGCCATACACATTCGGGAAGCGCACCGGCGGGCTGGCCGAGGCAAAGTACACCGCACGGGCACCGCAATCACGGGCCATCTGGATAATCTCGCGACTGGTGGTGCCGCGCACAATAGAGTCATCCACCAGGAGCACATTCTTGCCGACAAATTCCACCGCCATGGCGTTCAGCTTCTGACGCACCGACTTCTTGCGCTCCCCCTGACCGGGCATGATGACGGTGCGGCCGATATAGCGGTTCTTGATGAAGCCCTCGCGATAACTCACCCCTAAACGATTGGCTAGTTGCAGGGCTGAAGGACGGCTTGTGTCAGGAATCGGGATCACCACATCGATCTGCAAATGGCCAAAATCACGGCGGATCTTCTCGGCCAGAAACTCTCCCATACGCAGGCGGGTCTCGTACACCGAGGCATTGTCGATGATCGAATCCGGCCGCGCAAAATAGACATACTCAAAGATGCACGACTGCAACCGGGCCGAGTCTGCACACTCACAGGTCTCCATCTCGCCTTCGCTGGTCACCACAATCGCTTCACCCGGCTTCACATCGCGCACCCGGGTGAAACCCATCGCATCCATCGCCACACTTTCTGAAGCCACCATCCAGGCATCGGCACCCGATGCGTCTTCGCGTCGGCCGATCACCAGCGGGCGAATTCCCTGCGGGTCACGAATAGCCACTAAACCAAAACCGGCAATCAGGATAACCACGGCATAGGCCCCCCGACAGCGCCGATGCAAGGCCCTCACCGCCGTAAAGACGGCCTCACGGGTCGGGGCGCGACCTTGGGCGGCAGCCTGCAACTCGTGCGCAAAGACATTTAGCAAGACCTCGGAGTCGGAACCCGTATTGACATGGCGCAGGTCATCACGAAACACCTCATCCTTAAGCTGGGCGGTATTGGTCAGATTACCGTTGTGGGCCAGCACAATGCCGAACGGGGCATTGACATAAAAAGGCTGTGCCTCGGCTTTGGACGAGGCATTACCGGCCGTCGGGTAACGCACATGAGCGATGCCAACATAACCCTCCAGATCGCGCATATCACGGGTGCGAAAGGCATCGCGGACCATCCCCTTGGACTTGCGCATATTGAACGAATTACCGTCCATGGTGCAGATACCTGCCGCATCCTGGCCGCGATGCTGCAAGAGCTGAAGTCCGTCATACAGCAACTGATTAACGGGTTCGTGGGCAATGACCCCAATAATTCCGCACATGGCGCGTTCCTATGCAAACTAAGTAAAACGAATCTTCTCGGCCAGCGCCTCAGGCAACAACGGCCTGAAGCTCAACGCCACGGTCTCCAAAGGTGACCGCAAAAGCGAGCGCTGCCAAATCTCCGTTTGCGGCAGGGCGGTCAAACCGCTGGTCATGACCAGCAGCACCAACACGACGCCCCCACGCAACAAACCAAACACACTGCCCAACAGGCGGTCTTCAAGGCTCAAACCCGCAACCCTGACCAAACCATTCAAGGCCGTCGACAACAGCATCGCTGCCAACAAGATGGCGATGAAGGCCAATCCCATCGCCACCGCATCGCGCAAACCACCCTCGGTCATACCCGGCAAATACGGCCCCAGCCACTGGGCCAAACGCCCGGCCAGAAAGAAAGCCGCCAGCCAGGCGGCCAGAGAAATCACCTCACGCACCAGACCCCGCTTCAAGCCCATCAAGAAGAATAAAAGCACAATAGCCAAGGCGGCAAAGTCGAGTCCGGTCACGGATTAATCATCACGGCAGCGAACCCTTTACCACGCAACCGGGTCTGCAAATCCTGCGCGGCGGGTTTACCCGAAAAAGGGCCACAGCGCACTTTATAGCGACCCGCATCTTCAACGACATGGACCACAAAGCCCGCCTCCACGACCCGTTTCGCCAATTTATTGGCCCCCTCCTGGGAAGAAAACACCCCGAGTTGCAAAAATACTCCGCTCGCCGCGGCGGGAGCAGGCTTGGGAAGGTCGATTTTTGCCGCGCTGTTACCTGGCCCGGCAAGCGCGGGTTTCTGAACGAGCGCCGGTGCAGGCTTCGAACCACTCGGGACAGCTGCCGCTGATACCGGCGGGGTCATGGCCGGAGCGCCCAGCGTAGGGCTGGGAGTTGGCGCAGGAAGGGCGGGAGACGCCGGCGGGGTCGCTAACGCAGCCCGCGCGTCCGCACCGCCCTCGAGCAAGACCGCACTGCCGGGAGTATCTCGAGACGGGATAACAATCTCGACCTCAGCCAAGGGAGGAGGTTCCTTGTCGAAGATCATCGGCAATGCCACCACCGTAACCAAAGCCAAAGCCACCGCACCGATCAAACGCCGGCGCGCACTCCGTTTCAGTGCCTCTGCTTCATCGATCATCAGCGCAACCCATAGATGTTTCCTGTTCGCGTATCGACTGCAGGACGGCTGCAATCGTATGGAAAGAACCAAACGCTGTAATTGTATCAGCGGCCCCGGCCGCGCGGCATGCCGCAGACCAGGCCGCAGTCACAGAAATATGGGTTCGGCTCGCACACCCAGCCAGCCTCAAGGCATCCGCCAGCGCCGCGACCGGCCCGGCTCGCTCGCCCTCTAAGGGTGCGATATGCCAGATATCAAAGCTGGCGCGCAGGGCAGCAACCACACCGGTCAAGTCTTTGTCGCCCAATAAGGCGCAAACGGCAATCCGCCTGCCTGTTGGCGGCAAATCAGCCATTTGCAGGGCCAAGGTGCGCGCCGCATGCGGATTGTGGGCTACATCCAGGATGCGTAACGGCGTCCGACCCACGACCTGGAAACGCCCAAGCACCTGGGCCTGTGCAATACCCGCCCGCACGGCCGACACCGGCAAAGGCAGTCGCGCCCGCAGCTGCCACAGTGCCGCCAGTGCCGCTGCCGCATTGTCGTATTGGTGTGCCCCCAGCAGGGACGGGCGCGGCAAGGCCGGAAAAACAGCGTCTCCGATCCGGCATGTCCAGCGCCCATCGTCGTCCGGCTCAACCCGAAATTGCTGTCCAAGACACAGGACCGGGGCGGCCGGGCTGGCCAGGACCGTAGCTGGCGGTTGAGGATCACTACACACCAGCGGTCGGCCGGGACGGGTAATCCCCGCCTTTTCGCGCCCGATGGTTTCGCGCTCCTGGCCAAGCCAAGCCTGGTGATCCAAATCGACTGGAGTAATCACGGCACAATCGGCAGCGAGAATATTGACCGCATCCAAACGGCCGCCCAAGCCTACTTCCAGTACAACGGCATCAAGCCCGGCGCGGGCAAAAAGCCACAAGGCCGCCAGGGTGCCCTGCTCGAAATAACTGAGTGGTATGTCTTTGCGCGCCGACTCAACAGCCGCCAAAGCCGCGCAGAGATCCGCATCACTGACCTCCTCGCCCGCCATGCGCACGCGTTCGTTGTAACGAAGCAGGTGCGGCGAGGTGTAGAGCCCCACGCGATAGCCACCGGCCCGTAGCATCGCCTCCAGAAAGGCACAGGTCGAGCCCTTGCCATTCGTTCCGGCAACCGTGATGACAGGGAGCGTCAGGGTAATGTCCAGGCGTTCCCAGACCGCAGCAACCCGCTCCAAACCGAGCGTAATTTGGGTCGCGTTGCGTGACTCCAACCAGGCCAGCCAGCCCGCGAGATCCACGGGCGGCGTGGACGCGTGGTCTGCCATCATTCCAATACGGGGGATTTACGCCGCTGCAGTTGGGCAATTAGACGCGCTAATTCACGACGCATCTCGCGCCGATCAATGATGCGATCGACCGCGCCATGTTCAACCAGAAATTCCGAACGCTGGAAGCCTTCAGGCAGGGTCTGCCGCACGGTCTGTTCAATCACCCGGGGACCGGCAAAACCGATCAGGGCATTGGGCTCGCCGACAATGACATCGCCCAGCATGGCAAAACTAGCCGAAACGCCACCCATGGTCGGATCAGTCAACACCGAGATGAAAGGCTGCCGCCGGGCCGACAACTGGGTCAGGGCTGCCGAGGTCTTGGCCATCTGCATCAGGGACAGCAAGCCTTCCTGCATCCGCGCCCCACCGCTGGCTGAGAAGCACACAAAGGCCTTCTTGCCCTTGATCGCCGCATCAACCCCGCGGACAAACCGCTCGCCCACCACCGAACCCATCGAACCGCCCATGTACTTGAACTCAAAGGCCGCCACGACGACCGGAACCCCGTGCACGGTTCCTTCCATGACCACCAACGCATCCTTCTCATCGGTCGCTTGGGTGGCCTCCGTGATCCGGTCCGTGTACTTGCGGCTGTCCTTGAACTTTAGGGTATCGATGGGCGACACCGTCTGACCGATCTCAACACGCCCCGCTTCGTCCAGGAAGGTATCCAAGCGGCGCCGGGCACCAATGCGGTGATGGTGACCACACTTCGGGCAAACATGGGCGTTATTGTCGAGGTCCGCGCTGTAGAGCACCTCGTCACAAGCCGGACACTTGCTCCACAATCCTTCGGGGACGGTCTTGCGCGTCTCACGACGCTGAATCTTGGGGCGAATGATTTTCTGGAACCAGCTCATAAACAGTTACTCCTTACGATCCAGGGCGGCGCGAACGCCTGCCACAAAGTTTTTCACATTACCCAGCTGTTCATTCGGAGCCGATGATTCAATCTCCTGCACGATGCGTGAGCCAATCACCACGGCATCTGACACCTGCGCCACTTGGCGCGCGGTTTCGGCATCGCGTATACCAAAGCCAACGCCAATCGGCAGGCTTAAAAACTGCCGCAATTGCGGTATCTTGGCCGCAATGCTGGCGATATCAAGGTTACCTGCGCCCGTCACCCCTTTCAGTGACACATAGTAAACATAACCCCGAGCCAACTGGGCCACCTGCGCAATACGCGCCTCGGTCGTGGTCGGCGCCAGCAAGAAGATAGGTGCAATGTCGTGACGCTGCAAAAATTCGAAGGCCGCATGACTCTCCTCGGGCGGAAAATCGACGGTCAACACACCATCGACGCCCACCTCAGCACAACGGGCTGCGAAGCGCTCCCAGCCCATAGCCTCAATCGGATTGCCATAGCCCATCAGCACCACAGGGGTGGTCGCATCTTGGCTACGAAACTCGGCCACCATGGCCAGCACCCCACTCAGGGTCATGCCGTTTTTCAGCGCCCGCTCGGAGGCCCGCTGAATGGTCGGGCCGTCAGCCATTGGGTCAGAAAAGGGCACGCCCAGTTCGATCACATCGGCGCCGGCCGCAACCAGGGTATGCATCAACGGCACGGTTTGGTCCAGCCCTGGATCACCAGCCGTGATAAAGGGAATCAGCGCCTTGCGCTGGGCGCCAGCAAGTTGTTCGAAAGTGGCTTGAATGCGGTTCATAGAGTAATGCCCTTGAGGTGGGCAACCGTGTTCATATCCTTATCACCACGGCCGGAGAGGTTGACCAGAAGGACATGATCCTGGCCCATCGTCGGCGCGATCTTGATGGCATAAGCCAACGCGTGGCTGGATTCCAAGGCCGGGATAATGCCTTCAAAACGGCACAAGGCATCAAAGGCCGCCAAAGCCTCGTCGTCAGTAGCCGCCACATATTCGGCCCGCCCCATATCCTTGAGCAGGCAGTGTTCGGGACCCACACCAGGGTAATCAAGACCCGCCGAGATCGAGTGGGTCTCGATGATCTGGCCGTCAGCGTCCTGCATCAGATAGACCTTGTTGCCATGCAAAACACCAACCCTGGCCTCGCCCGTCAAGGGTGCCGCGTGTTTACCGCTCGCCAGTCCATGGCCGCCAGCCTCAACGCCGATGATCCGCACGCCTGGAACCTCGATGTAGGGGTGGAACAGGCCAATCGCATTAGAGCCACCGCCCACGCAGGCGATGAGCGCATCCGGCTGACGACCAATCATCTCCGGCATCTGGACCTTGGCTTCATCGCCAATAACGCACTGAAAGTCGCGCACCCTCATCGGATACGGGTGCGGACCGGCGGCGGTACCAAAGATGTAAAAGGTCGACTCGACATTGGTCACCCAGTCGCGAATGGCCTCGTTGCAGGCATCCTTCAAGGTGCGCGAACCCGAGGTCACTGGCACCACGGTCGCACCCAGGAGCTTCATGCGAAACACATTGGGGGCCTGGCGCTGGATGTCGTCGGCGCCCATGTACACGATGCACTCCATGCCA
>SXTL01000084.1 GCA_005790965.1 Burkholderiales bacterium
CCTCGGCGGGGGAGTTTGCGGCGCAACTGACGGCGATCGAGCGGCGTTACGGCAATACGCCTTTGGCGCTGGAAGGGGCGCTGATCTTTGCGCTCTGGCGTGCCGATCGAGGTCTGGACGCTGGGCCGCAACGCGCCTATGCGCAACGCTTGGCGGCGCGCATTCAGGGCGTTGCTGCGCCGGTTTTTTTGCTTGGCCTGAGCGGACTTTCCGGACTCGAAGAGCGGGCCTTACGGCAGTTGGCGGAACGGGTGGCGGTGCTTACCCTGCCGGTGGCGCCGCGTTTCCCGGAGCGCGAGCGGGCATGGCAGGCAGCCTGGC
The DNA here is from genome assembly GCA_005790965.1 of Burkholderiales bacterium. Taxonomy (GTDB): domain Bacteria; phylum Pseudomonadota; class Gammaproteobacteria; order Burkholderiales; family Thiobacillaceae; genus QYQG01. Next base: position 322 of record SXTL01000084.1, read on the forward strand.
CAGCGCTGCCCGGTAGTGAGCCCCTGCGCGCCCGGGCCCGGTCTCTGGCGGAAGGCCTGCCGGTGAGCCCGTTAGCCGGGGCCGTTGCGCTCTACGCCGCAACCGATCTGGAAGATGAAGCGCAGGCCGGGGCAGACTGGGTGCGTGCGCGCTTGGCCGAGGGCGCAACCAGCATTGGCATTGTGGCCTTGGACCGGCTCGCCGCCCGGCGCCTGCGCGCCCTTCTGGAGCGTGACGCTATCCTGCTCCAGGACGAGACGGGGTGGGCCTTTCCGACCACGGTGATCAGCCATGTCATTGACCGGTGGCAGACCCTGCTGGCTGACGATTTTTATCATCGCGATATGCTGGATTTCCTCGCCTCGCCGCATTGTCTTAACGATATTCCGGAGGCCGTGCGGCGTCCTGCGCTGGCCCGTCTTCAGGCCATTTACGCGCGGACCCATGGAGTGCAGGGACTGGCCACGATCCGCCGTCATGCCGAGGCTGAGCCAGAGGTCCGGGCCATTCTTGAACGCGTCCTGACGGCCTCTCGGCTCTTCGATGACCGGCCGCGGCCGTTGGCGGATTGGCAGGCGCGGCTGAGTAAGATGTTCAAACTGATGGGCATTGCCCCGGCGCTGGAAAGCGATAACGCCGGTCGGCGCCTGCGGCAACTGCTGGACGAGATGGAAAGCGCGGTGCGGGCTGATGCAACGCGCTATCGGCGCTCAGAATGGGCGGCCTGGCTGGCGATGGGTTTGGATGCGGCCATCTTCCAGGAAAGCGATATCCGCAGCCCGGTGCGCCTGACGCATCTGACCGCAGCCCGCCTGCGCGATTTTGATGCCTTGCTGGTCGTGGGGTGCGATGCGAGACATCTGCCGAGTGATGCGCCGCCTGGTCTTTTGACGGATGCGGTGCGCAGTGATCTGGGACTGCCGGGCCGCGCCGAAGAGGAAGAGCGTATGCAGGCCGCATTGGGTGATGCCATATCCCGATCCGGACAAGTCTTGCTGACTTGGCAAGCGCAGATTGAGGGTGAGGCCAACGGAGAGGCCGCCTCCGTGCGCCTGCTCGACACGGTGCACCAATTGGCCTGGGGAGCGGGGCTGATGCATCGCCCCTGGCGCTATGGTGCTGCCCTTCCAACCGATCTTCCCATGCCCAAGGCACCGGCTGCGGCCATCTTGCCCCGGCTGCCGGAGCGCCTGAGTGCGTCGGCCTGGCAAAGCCTGGTCAATTGCCCGTACCAATATTTTGTCCGCTATGGGCTTGGCCTTCGCGAAATGGACGAGGTCGCCGAGGCGATGGAAAAGAAAGATCACGGCGAGTGTGTACACCGGATCCTCGCCGACTTCCACGCCCTTCACCCCAGCCTGCAACGCGACCAGCGCGATGTCCTGCTGGATGAGTTGCAGGCCTTAAGCCAGCGACACTTTGCCGCCTGGGCGCGCCGTGATCTGTTGGCCGAGGCCTGGCAGGCGCGCTGGGATGCCGTGTTGCCAGCGTATCTCGACTGGGCGATAGCGCACAGCGAACAGGGTTATCGTTGTATCGAACGGGAAGAACCACATACCCAGCCCTTGAGGCTTGCGGACGGCCAGTTCATCCAGCTATATGGCCGGCTCGATCGGTGCGACCTGGGCCCAGATGGCTCCATTGTCATCGACTACAAAACCCAGGCGAAGGCCACGCTACGCCGTTATATTCAGCCAGATCAGGAAGCGGTGCAGCTCCCGTTTTACGGGGTACTGACCAAGGCCGTGGGGGCCATGTTTGTCGGCGTGGATGACGCCGCCCAAGTAAATGGCTATGCCGCAGCCACTCCCTTTGCCGAGACCGTAGCGGCCGAATTGGAGCGGCTTCAAACCGTCTTTTCGGCCATCGCTGCAGGACAGCCCTTGCCCGCCAACGGCCCGGAAACGGTGTGCAAATACTGCGAAGTACGAGGGGTGTGTCGCAAGGACGACTGGCAGCAAGACCGTAGCGTGGCTTGACTAAACCGCTGTAAGCGGGTCTAATTCGCGGCCTTGTCTGCGCTTGCGCAGGTCGGGAAATGTGGCCAGTTAGCTCAGTTGGTAGAGCAGCGGAGTGAAAATCCGCGTGTCCTTGGTTCGATTCCGAGACTGGCCACCAAAATTCAAACCCCAACCACTCTCGGTTGGGGTTTTTTATTGCCTGTTTGCGCCAACTCCCGCGTGTTCTCGCGGGTTCCTTCGGAGTCTTGCGGACTTCGCCTTCGCCACCGCTAGGCAGGTTCGGCGCCCGGTTCTCTCTCTATTGGCCCTTTCTCTCTGCGGGCGGGACTTTGTGTTTTTGCCCGAAGTCCGCAAAGGTCACGACCCACCCCCTATAAAGATCAATGGGTTACGAGTTGTCGAATCGACTGGTTTGTTTTACAGATTGGTAGGCGAGTAATTCGTCACCCACCAACCCCAGGCGTTGCTACTACTCGTCGTCCCTGATCACACGGAACATCTCCGCTGCGTTTTGCCGTGCAGTTGCCTGTTGATCTGCACTGATCGGTTCAAGCCTGACACCATCGCGGCCGTCTGCAAAGATGGGGCCACCGACGTCATCGTCGTAAGCGGA
>SXTL01000085.1 GCA_005790965.1 Burkholderiales bacterium
CGGATGCCTTGGTAAAACAAATCGGTTTCCAAATAAATCTGGCCGTCGGTGATGGAAATCACGTTCGTGGGGATATAAGCCGAAACGTCACCCGCCTGGGTATCAATGATCGGAAGAGCCGTGAGCGATCCTCCTCCTTTTGTTCTCCCTTTGAGTGAAGCAGGCAAATCGTTCATGCCAGCGATGATGTCGTCGTTGTAGTTGAGCTTGCAAGCACGCTCGAGGAGGCGACTGTGCAGGTAGAATACATCGCCCGGATAAGCCTCACGCCCTGGGGGGCGACGCAATAAGAGCGAAACCTCACGGTAGGCCACCGCCTGTTTCGACAAATCATCATAAATAATGAGTGCGGGGCGACCCGTATCGCGGAAATACTCACCAACAGCCGCACCAGCCATAGGAGCATAGAATTGGAGTGGAGCAGGGTCAGAAGCAAAGGCTGCTACGATCACTGTGTAGGCAAGTGCTCCTTTTTCCTCCAAAATCTTGGCGATTTGCGCCACATTCGAAGCTTTTTGTCCGACGGCAACATAGATGCAAAACACAGGCTTTCCAGCATCATAGAATTCCTTCTGGTTGATGATGGTGTCGATGGCAATCGCCGTTTTGCCCGTTTGTCTGTCGCCAATAATGAGCTCGCGCTGACCGCGACCCACCGGAACCATCGCGTCGACCGACTTGAGACCGGTCTGCATCGGTTGCGCCACCGATTGGCGTGCAATCACGCCCGGCGCCACCTTTTCAACCGGTGCCGTTTCGTTTGTCTCGACCGGACCTTTGCCATCAACCGCTTGGCCCAGGGCATTGACCACGCGACCGATCAGGGCCGGGCCCACCGGCACCTCTAGGATGCGGCCCGTGCATTTGACGGTATCGCCCTCGGAGATGTGCTCGTACTCGCCTAGCACCACCGCGCCGACCGAGTCACGCTCCAAGTTCAGGGCCATACCAAAGGTGTTGCCCGGGAATTCGAGCATCTCGCCCTGCATCACCTCGGCAAGGCCATGAATACGCACGATGCCATCCGTCACCGACACCACGGTACCTTGGGTACGCAGTTCGGAACCGGTCTCCATGTTCTGGATTCGATTCTTGATCAGTGCACTGATTTCAGAGGGGTTAAGTTGCATACTGACTCCGGGTTTTCATCAATCTTTTAAGCCCGTTCGGGACCATCCACGAACCGGCAAATCCAAATTCAACTCGTCATGGCTACCGCGAGATCGGCGATCTTGCCCCGTACCGAGGCATCCATCACTTCATCGCCCACGGCAATGACCACGCCACCGATTAAGGCCGCATCCACCGAAGTGGTGACCTGAACCTTACGGCCCAAACGCGCCTCAAGGCGCGCCTGCAAGCCATCCAATTGCGCAACATCGAGCGGAAAGGCACTGGTGATATGGGCATCCACCTCACCCGCCGCCTTGGCGCGGGCCTCCTCAAACAGGCTCGCTACCGTGGGCAACAAGGGCAAACGCTTGTTCTCGGCCAAGATCCGGACCAAGTTAGCCGCATCGGCGGACAATCGCTCACCCCCCACAGCCAAGACCAACTCCACCACGCGCGCGTCCGGTATGGCCGGGTTGTGGGCCATATCCAGCACCTGCGGGTCAGAGGCAATCCCTGCCAACAAGGCCAGAGCATCAGACCATGCCTGCCAAGACCGGCCATCGTGTGCCAGCTGGGCCACCGCTTCTGCGTACGGACGCGCTACCGTGGTCAATTCGGCCATGATCAGATCCCGCTCTTGATCTCTTCGAGCAAGGCGCTATGGGCCTTGGCATCGACCTCGCGGCGCAGAATCTTTTCTGCACCGGCCACAACCAGTCCGGCTACCTGCTCGCGCAACTGTTCACGGGCCCGGTGCACTTCCTGCTGAATCTCGGCCTGCGCCAAGGCCAGCTGCCGCTCGCCCTCGACCTTCGCCTCTTGCTTGGACTGCTCGACCACCTCGGCGGCGCGTTTTTCGGCCAACGCGATGATTTCGGAGGCGCGCTGCTTGGCATCGTGCAAGGACTCGACTGAGCGCTTCGAAGCCAACTCCAACTCGTGCCGGCCACGATCTGCTGCCGCCAAGCCGTCTGCAATTTCCTTGCGCCGCGCCTCAAGGGCCGCCACGATGGGTGGCCACACAAAACGCATGCAGAACCACACGAAAAGAGCAAAGGTGATGGACTGGCCAATCAGGGTCATATTAATGTTCATACCCCAAGCCTTCCTTTCTGCGTGTCAGGCGATAACTTAGGCCGCAACCGCGAACAGGACATACATGGCCAGACCGACAGCAATCATCGGCACGGCGTCGACCAGACCCATGACGATAAAGAACTGGGTGCGCAGCATCGGGATCAGCTCCGGCTGACGCGCAGCGCCTTCCAGGAAACGGCCGCCGAGAATGCCGATACCAACAGCGGCACCGAGTGCGCCCAGACCCATCATGATGGCGCCGGCGATGAAGAGCGTAGCTTGAACTTCGGTCATTTGTTACTCCTGTTTCAACAAGTCAAAGAGGGATTAATTAGTGGTGTTCCTGATGCGCCATGTCCATATAAACAATGGTCAGGGTCATGAAAATGAAGGCTTGCAGGGTAATGATCAGAATGTGGAACACGGCCCACGCCCATTGCAGCACCCCACCGGTCAAGGCCAGTACGGCACCGCCGGAGAACATCAGGGCGATGAGGATAAAGATCATCTCACCAGCATACATATTGCCGAACAACCGCAGCGCCAGGGAAACCGGCTTGGCAATCAGGTTCACACCTTCGAGCAGAAGATTGGCCGGCAGGCCCCATTTGCCGAAGGGTTGCAGCGTGAGTTCGCCAACAAAGCCGCCGACGCCTTTCATCTTGATGCTGTAGTACAGCACTAGGAAAAAGACCGCCAGAGACATCCCGAAAGTGGCATTGGGGTCGGTGGTCGCAACCACCTTCATGTAGGGAAGACCCAGCATCGTCGCCAAGCCCGGGATCCAGTCGATCGGTAAGAGGTCCATCAGGTTCATCAGGAAGATCCAGATGAAGATGGTCAAGGCCAGCGGCGCGACCATATTGTTGCGTGCGGTAAAAGAACCGCGCACGGCACCGTCAATAAATTCAACGATCCACTCGACGAAATTTTGCATGCCGCCGGGAACCCCGGCCTTGGCGCTCTTGGCTACACCATGAAACAGAAACAGAAACAGCGCGCCCAACAGGATGGAAAACCCCATGGTGTCGAGGTTGATGGCCATGAAGCCCATGTCCTTGGCTTCCTGGACGCTGTGGGCCAGGCCCCAGCTACCGTCGGCGTGCTGACCAAAGGTCAGGTTCTGCAGGTGATGCTTGATGTACTCCGCCGAGCTATGCGCTTCCGATGACATTGGTCTATCTTCCTACTCACGCCTTATTACGCCAGACCAAAGCCGCTACGAGCCAGCCGATCTGTCCGGTTATAAATCCTGCCAGCAGGGTTAGCGCATTGAGCTGCAACCACAGCGCCCCGCCCAACAGTACTACAAGTCCCACATACCGCTCTATCATCGAGCGATAAAAAAACCGCATATGTCGCCCCGGGTCGCTTGTCATTACCCGACGCCCCTGATGCCAGCGCCAGACCAGCAAGGCCGAATTAGCCAAAGCAATTAGCGCCCCGACAAACCATCCCATGGCCTGTGTTTCGTGCCCCAGAAGCGCCAAAACCAACGCACCCGCCAGCACCACACCAGACTGAATAACCAGCCCCCAAGTAAAGCTTGCTGTCATTCAATGGCCTTCATTCTACAGAATTCAGGACTTCAGAGCAATCATTAGTTTTTCTTATGAGCGGGGCCCAACAGGGCCGCACAACCCTACGCCATCCGCGCCAGCAAGCCATCTAACTGTTCCAGATCATCAAAATAGAAGATGACTCGGCCGGCCCCTTTGCGATTGGCTGAGACTTGCACCGTTGTGGCAAAACGCTCTGCCAACTCTTCTTCGAGCCGCACGACATCGCGATCTTTCTGGCGTGGCTCAGCCGGTGGCGCCAGCATCCGCGCCGCCAGTTTTTCGGCCTCGCGCGTCGACAAACCGCGGCGGGCGATCTCATGCGCCGCATCGGTCTGATCGGCCGCCTTGAGCGGCAACAAGGCCCGCGCATGACCCATATCAATGCGGCCATCCATCAGCATGGCCTGCACCGGGCGACTCAACTGCAACAAACGCAAGAGATTGGAAACCGCGGGGCGCGAACGACTGACCGATTCGGCGGCCATTTGATGCGTCATGCCAAATTCCTGAATCAGCCGTTGCAAGCCCAGGGCCTCCTCCAAGGGATTCAGGTCCTCGCGCTGGATATTTTCGACCAAGGCCATCTTCAGCGCGGCCTCGTCCGGTACATTGCGAACCAATACCGGTACCTCTTTCAGGCCCGCCAACTGGCTGGCTCGCCAACGGCGTTCGCCCGCAATAATCTCGTAGTTTCCCGTCGGGAGTCCGCGCGCCAGAATTGGCTGCATCAAGCCTTGGCTTTTTATCGACTCCGCGAGCTCCGCCAGATGGGTCTCATCCATATGGGTACGCGGCTGGTACTTGCCCGGAACGAGTTGATCGAGACGCAGCGAGAGTAAGCGCTCACCTTCGGTGCTGTCATTGTCTGAAAGAAGGGCATCCAAACCGCGCCCCAAGCCTTTGAGTTTAGCCATGCCGGCTCCCTGTATGGCGGCGCAGGTGCTCCTGCGCCAGTTGCAGATAGGCTTGCGCCCCTTTTGAATGACGATCGTAGGCCATGACAGACAGGCCGTGACTGGGTGCTTCTGCCAGCCGCACATTGCGCGGGATAACAGCGTCGTACACCTTGTCACCAAAATGCCGTTTGAGTTGCTCGGAGACCTGCTGCGCCAGCAGATTGCGCGGGTCATACATAGCGCGCACCAGCCCCGTAATTTCGATGCCCGGGTTAAGCCGGCCCTTGATCAGTCGCACGGTATTGACCAGATCAGAGAGGCCCTCCAGAGCAAAATACTCGCATTGCATGGGAATAATCACCCCATCGGCGGCCGTCAAGGCATTAATTGTCAGCAAATTCAGGGCGGGCGGGCAGTCGATCAACATATAGTCATATTCCTGCCGCGCTTGATTCAACGCGCTCTGCAAGCGGAATTCACGCCGATCTTCATCAACTAACTCCACCTCGGCGCCGGCCAACTCCCGATTGGCGGGCAAGACATCGTAGCCGTTGCTGGTGGTAACCCGCGACTCCGCAAGGCTCGCTTGACCCAACAAAACCTGATACACCGACCGCGCCAGATGTTGCTTGGCAACCCCGCTGCCCATGGTGGCGTTACCCTGCGGGTCGAGATCGACCAGCAAGACGCGCTGGCCCAACTGCGCCAGCCCGGCGGCCATATTCACCGTGGTCGTGGTCTTGCCCACGCCCCCCTTCTGATTGGTAATTGCCAAGATTTGTGCCATCAAACCTCCACTGGCCGTGGCCGCAAGATGAGGAGACGACGCTGCGCCTCCAGCCCGGGAACGCTTAACTCAATCTCTTCACCCACAACCGCCTCCTGGAGTCTTGTGACTTCTTCATACGGATACACACCTTTCATCGCCAGCCAGCAACCGTCCTCGGATAGCAGATGCCGCGTCAAACAAACCAAGCCGTTTAAATCGGCAAAGGCGCGGGCGGTAATTTGCGCAAACGGGCCGGTCTGCAAAGCTTCAACCCGGCCATGGATTACCGTCACCCGGGCGGCCAAGCCCAGCTCAATGGCGGCCTGCTGCATAAAGGCCGCCTTCTTCTGACTGGCATCAATCAGTGTCACCCTGAGGTCGGGCCGTGCCAACGCCAATGGAATGCCCGGCAATCCGGCGCCGCTCCCAACATCCAAAAGGGGGCCGGGGCCAACATACGGCAACAGGGCCAAGCTATCAAGGAGGTGGTGGGTCAATTGCCGCTCAGGCTCCGTAATGGCCGTCAGATTGTAGGTCTTGTTCCATTTTTGCAGCAGGGCCAGATAGGCCAGCAACTGAGTCCGGGCGGCAAGCGGCAGATCGAGATGCAACGCGCTCAGACCCGCCTTGAGAGACTGATCCAGGTTCATGCCACCCGTCCCTCTCCGGCCCGCCGTTTCAGATAGACCTGCAACACCGAGACGGCCGCCGGCGTGACCCCGGAAATCCGGGTGGCCTGCCCCAGCGTCGCCGGCCGTAACTGGTTCAGCTTCTGCCGCACCTCGATCGACAGACCGTGAATTTTTCCGTAGTCGATGTCGTCCGGAAGGCGCGCCTCTTCCTGCAACCGGCCCCGCTCAACATCTTCCCGTTGCCGTTCAACATATCCTGCGTACTTGGCCTCAATCTCCAGTTGCTCGATGACGACCGGGTCTTGCACGGCTGGCCCAACACCTGGCCACGTCATCAGATCCTCATAGCGCACAGCCGGGCGGCGCAAGAGCGCAAAAAGGTTGTACTCGTGATCAATCGCTTGGCCCAACACCCGCTCGGCCTCGGGCCCCGGCAGGATGGCCGGATTGACCCAGGTAGACTTCAGCCGCTCCGTCTCTTGCGCAACGGCATCGCGCTTACGCGAGTAGACTTCCCAACGCTCGTCATCAACGATACCCATGCGCCGACCCGCTTCCGTAAGGCGTAGATCTGCGTTGTCTTCACGCAGCAATAAGCGATATTCAGCCCGACTGGTAAACATCCGGTAGGGCTCTTGCACGCCACGCGTGGTCAGATCGTCTACCATCACCCCAATGTAGGCCTCATCGCGCCGCGGCCACCAGGCCGCCTCGTCACGAACCTGACGAGCGGCATTCAGGCCCGCCAACAAACCCTGGGCTGCGGCCTCCTCGTAACCCGTCGTGCCATTGATTTGCCCAGCAAAAAACAACCCGGCAATGGCCTGCGTCTCTAAACTAGGCTGCAAGCCTCGCGGATCATAGTAATCGTATTCAATGGCATAGCCCGGGCGAAGGATATGGGCGTTCTCCAAGCCCCGGATCGAATGCACCAAATCGAGCTGCACATCGAACGGCAAACTGGTCGAGATCCCGTTGGGATAAACCTCATTCGTCTCCAGGCCCTCGGGTTCAAGAAAAATTGGGTGTCCATCCTTGCCCGCAAAGCGCGTTATCTTGTCCTCGATGGATGGACAGTAACGCGGGCCCACCCCCTCAATCACCCCAGTGTAGAGCGGTGAACGGTCCAAACCGGCGCGGATAATGTCGTGTGTTCGCGCGTTGGTATGGGTCATCCAGCAGGGTAATTGGCGAGGATGCTGGGCACGCTTGCCGATAAAGGAGAACACCGGTTCTGGGGTATCGCCCGGCTGCTCCTGCAAGACAGCAAAGTCAATGCTGCGCCCGTCGATACGTGGTGGGGTACCCGTTTTCAAGCGGCCTACTGGCAAGGCCAGCTCCTTCAGGCGCGCCGCCAACGATAAGGCCGGTGGGTCCCCAAGGCGCCCCGCCTGAAAGCGCTCCAACCCCACATGAATCAAACCATCCAGAAAAGTGCCTGTAGTCAGCACCACCGCCCGAGCCCGGAAGATCACCCCCAACTGGGTACGCACGCCGGCGACTCGGTCGCCCTCCAACACGAGGTCATCGACGGCCTGCTGAAACAAAGTCAAACACGCTTGACCCTCCAGGCGACTACGAATAGCCCGTTTGTACAACACCCTATCTGCTTGCGCCCGTGTGGCGCGAACGGCGGGCCCCTTGCTGGCGTTAAGCGTGCGAAACTGGATCCCGGCCGAATCTGTCGCGAGGGCCATAGCGCCGCCTAAGGCGTCCAATTCGCGAACCAAATGTCCCTTACCAATGCCGCCAATGGATGGATTGCAGGACATCGCGCCCAGCGTATCGATGTTGTGTGTCAACAGCAGGGTCTCGCAGCCCAGGCGAGCGCTGACCAAGGCCGCCTCCGTGCCAGCATGGCCGCCGCCCACTACAATGACATCAAAATTTTTGGGGAAATCCATCGCTGCCTCCAAGGGGTGGCGATCATACCATCAGCTGCCGGAGACTAGCACCCGGAAGCATCCGGGCGCGCCATGCAGGCCCACCATGTATCGTTCTGCGACGAATTGGGCGCCTCTAAATCAATAGCGGCGAGGCGCAGCGTCACCCGAATGGCGCATTTTGGCGAGGCCATGTTTCACATGAAACATTCAATGCTCACCGTACAATTTTCGGTATAAGCCACCCCGGAGAAGCAGGCTTTCATGATCGCCCTCCTCGACGATGCGCCCACTTTCGAAAACCAGGATGCGATCCGCCTGTCGCACCGCCGACAACCGGTGGGCAATAATCAGGGTGGTTCGCCCGCGCAGAAAGTTGGCCATGGCGCGATGTACGGCGCGTTCCGTTTCAGTATCCAGAGCCGAAGTGGCCTCATCAAGAATGACAACCTTGGGGTCCGTCAAAACCATGCGCGCAATGGCCAAGCGTTGCCGTTGCCCACCAGAAAGCCGCACCCCATTGCGTCCCACGAGGGTTTCCAGACCTTGCGGCAAGTCGGCAATGAAGGTTTTCAGTTGCGCCACCTCAAGAGCACGCCATAAGGCCGCCTCCGGGTATGGGCGTCCCATAGACAGGTTTTCCTGCACGCTCGCGTTGAACAGAACCGGGTGCTGCAAGACCACGCCGACATGTTCACGCACTGCATCCCAGCCGATATCGGCCACCGCCACTCCGCCATAGCGGATCTCACCCGTACTCAGCGGGTAGAGGCCCAGCAAGGCTTGAACCAGAGTCGATTTGCCACCCCCCGAAGCCCCCACCAAAGCCACCTTCTCTCCAGGGGCCACGCTCAGGGTCACCCCGTCGAGAATGGCCTCGCCTTCGCCGTAAGCAAAGCGAATGTCGCTCAGGGACAGATCTACCGTCACCTGCCCGGCAAACGGATCCGCCTTGGCGCGCTTCGGCTCGAGTGAGGCCTGCACCTCAGGTCCGCCCAGCGCCATCAACTCATTCAGGCGCCCGATGGCCGCATTAGCGGCATGGCCACTGTACTGAATATTCACAATCTCCTGAACCGGCCCCATCATGAACCAAAGATAACCAAATACGGCCAGCATCTCACCAATGCCAAGGCCCGAGTACACCACCATCAGCATCGCAATGGCGCGAAAGACATCAAAGCCGATCAGGAAAACAAACATCGAAATGCGCCCCATGGCATCCGACTGCCACGCAAAATCAGCGGCATGGCGGCGAATATCCGCCGCCCTGTCGATCACCCGCTGTAGATAATGGCGCTCCCGATTCATGGCGCGGATCTGGGCCATCGCCTCGAGAGTCTCGGTTAAGGCCTCCTGAAAGGCCTCGAAGGCTTGGTTCTCGTGTCTTTTGAGGCGCTTAACCTGCTTGCCAAGGCGCGTCGAAAAGAGAATTACCACAGGGTTTAAAAACAGGATGATCAGCGCGAGTTGCCAATGCATCCAAAGTAGAATGCCGGCCACACCAATCAAGGACAGGGCGGCGACCAAAAACCCCGATACCGTTGCGCCAAGAAAGGTGTCAATGGCATTGATGTCCGTTACAAAATGTGAAGTTACCCGCCCCGCTCCCAGAGTTTCATATTCCGACAACAACACACGCCCCATATGCCGCAACAGGCGCTCGCGCAGCGTAAATACCACCGCCTTTGAGGCCAGCGAAAACACCCGTGCCTGCCAGACATTCAGGACGATGGCGATCAGGCGCAAGCCGACGGTCAACGCCAAGGCGGCCAGAACGAACAAGACGGGGCCATGCCATGCCACCGGAAAAAAAGGTCCTGTGGCTGCGATAAATGAACCGGGCTTGTGGAGCAGAATTTCGTCCACCAGGATGGGCAAAAAAAGCGGGACTGGAACGGCGGCGGCAACCGCGAGCAGAGCCGCCAGATTGCCCGTCAAAAGCGCCTTCCGGTGCGTTAACAGCTCGCTCAGGATGCCTCGCCAGGTCAGCATTGCAGCGGCCTCTTTGTGCCCATTGAGCGTGTTATTTGCCAATGCAGAAACGCCCGAAGATCTCGCCTAATAAATCATCCGCACCAAACTCTCCGGTGATCTCAGACAAAGCTCCCTGCGCAAGACGCAATTCTTCAGCCAGCAATTCCAAAGCGACGCGGGCCGCCGCCTCAGCCTGCTGCAAATGCACCGCTGCCCGGCGGATAGCCTCTATATGCCGCTGGCGGGCGAGAAAGGCTCCGGAGGCCTGCGTTTGCCAGCCCGCCAAGGCCAGCAAGCGTTCGCGCAGCAGCGCTAGGCCCTGACCGTGTTTGGCAGAGAGCCAGATTTCCGCCCCCTCCTCGGACTGCCGGGGGGCTCCCGCCGTTAGATCAATCTTGTTATGGATCGTCAACCGCGGGATGGCGGGCATCCGCTCCAAAATGGCCGCCTCATCTTGCCCCACGCCGTGCTGTGCATCCACCAGCAAGATCGCCACATCGGCCTTGGCCAGAGCCGCCCAAGTCCTGGCGATGCCAATCTGTTCTACCGGATCACGCGTATCGCGCAAACCCGCTGTATCGATGACATGAAGCGGCACGCCCTCAATCTGGATCGCTTCCTTGACCGTATCGCGCGTCGTCCCCGCCACCTCCGTGACGATGGCGGCCTCATATCCAGCCAGGGCGTTCAACAGGCTGGACTTGCCCACATTGGGCTGGCCGATCAGAACCACATTGAGGCCCTCCCGGAGCAGAGCGCCCTGGCGCGCCTCTTTCAGAACATTGGCCAAGCGGGCCCGTAACGCGGCTAATCGTGCAAAGGCCTGGGCCCGCTCCAGAAAATCAATCTCTTCTTCCGGAAAATCCAGGGTGGCCTCCACCA
>SXTL01000009.1 GCA_005790965.1 Burkholderiales bacterium
ACTCATTATCCACAACGCCCCGTTCGACTTGGGATTCCTTAATGCCGAACTGGGCCGATTGGAGCGCGCTGTTTTGTCCGCCAGTACGCTGGGTGTGGTCGATACCTTGAAGATGGCGCGGCAACTTCATCCGGGGCAGAAAAATAACCTTGACGCCTTGTGTCGCCGTTATGGCGTAGATAACTCCGGGCGCGAATATCACGGTGCCTTGCTTGACTCCGAACTCCTCGCCGAGGTTTGGCTGGCCATGACGCGCGGTCAGGATACCCTGGCCATCGATCCGGTGGTCATGGCTCCGCAAGCCTTCAACTGGGCTGGGGTGAACCACCTCAAGCTACAGGTCATTGAGCCTAGCCCCGCTGAGCTGGAAGCGCATGCGAGCTATTTGAAGACCCTCATCAAGGAAAGCAAGAAGGACTTGCCTGCCTGGTAGGTCGGAGGTGGATCAGACCACGCCCCAACCAGCGCCGCGCAGGGCTTGCCTAAGGATATCCGGGGCGGTCTGTTGCGGGTCGTAACGGACCTCGGCCTGGCCTGCGCCCAGATCCACCTGGGCACTGGCAACGCCTGGCTGTTCGGTGAGTTTGCGTTCGACGCTGCTGGCACAGCCCATGCAGGTCATGCCGGAAATATTGAGGGTAAGGGTTTCCATAATGGGCTCCAGTCGTTTGCTTGGATCGAGCTTGGTGGTTAACTCAAGGCCTTGATGAGGGATTCTATGGCGGCCAGCCGTTCCGGCAAACCCGGACAGGAAAGGCTGATGCGGATGCGGTCGGGACCGGCCAGCTTGCAGTCGCGGCGGGTCTGGATGAGGGTGATGATGCGCATCGGGTCAATGGGCGGTTTAGGCACAAACTGCACCACAAGGCCGCTTTCACTCGCGTCCAGGCGCCGAATACCCAAGGGCTGAATGCGGATCCGCAAGCGATGCGCCGCCAGCAAGACCTCGCTAGGTTCCGGGAGTAGCCCAAAACGGTCAATCATTTCTTCCTTGAGTGCATTTAAAGACGGCTCGTCATCACAGCTGGCAAGGCGTTTGTAGAGGACCAAGCGCTCATGCACATCGTTGCAGTAGATATCCGGCAGGCGGGCCGGCAGGTGCAAATTGATCTCGGCGGTCACCGCCAGGGGGGCATCCATATCGGGTTGCTGGCCGGATTTCAGGGCCTCGACCGCTTGGGTCAGCATGTCGTTGTACAGATTGAAGCCAACCTCCTGCATCTCGCCGCTCTGTGATTCGCCCAGAACCTCGCCGGCGCCACGGATCTCCAGATCTTGCATGGCGAGGTGAAAACCGGAACCTAGTTCTTCCATCTGGCAAATGGCCTCAAGTCGCTTGTGGGCCTGACGCGTGATGCTGGCTTCGCCGGGCGGCGTCAGCAGATAGGCATAGGCCTGATGGTGTGAGCGACCCACGCGGCCACGCAACTGGTGCAACTGGGCGAGACCAAATTTATCAGCGCGATGCATGAGGATGGTGTTGGCGGTCGGGACATTGATGCCCGTCTCGATGATGGTGGTGCAGAGCAGCAAGTTAAAACGCTGGTGATAAAAATCCCGCATTACATGTTCTAGCTCGCGTTCCGGCATTTGGCCGTGCGCCACTTCGATACGCGCCTCGGGCAGCAACTTTTCCAGGCGAACACGCATGGCCTGGATGGTTTCCACTTCGTTGTGGAGAAAGTAGATCTGCCCCCCGCGCTTGAGTTCGCGCAGGACCGCCTCGCGAATCAGACCGTCTGACTCGGGCTGGACAAAGGTCTTGATGGCCAGGCGTTTGGATGGCGCAGTGGCGATGACCGAAAAGTCGCGGATGCCTTCCAGCGACATGGCCAGGGTACGGGGAATGGGCGTGGCCGTGAGGGCCAGGCAATCAACCTCGGCACGCAGGCTGCGCAGGGCCTCCTTTTGGCGCACCCCGAAGCGGTGTTCCTCGTCGATGATGACCAAGCCGAGTCGGGCCAGGCGCACCTCAGGCTGCAACAGCTTGTGGGTTCCGATGACGATGTCGACGCTGCCCTTGGCTAGGCCCGCGAGCGCGGCGTTAATCTCCTTGCTGGAACGAAAGCGGGAGAGTTCTGCAATCCGCACGGGCAGGTCAGAAAAACGGTCAGAAAAGGTCTGGAAGTGCTGTTCGGCAAGCAGGGTGGTGGGGCACAGCACAATGACTTGTTTGTTGGCCGCGACGGCCGCAAAGGCCGCCCGCAGGGCCACCTCGGTCTTGCCGACGCCGACATCGCCACAAACCAGCCGATCCATCGGTTGCGCGGCGCGCATGTCGGCCAGGACGGCCTCAATCGCAGCGGCCTGATCAGGGGTCTCGGCAAACCCAAAGCCCTCGGCGAAAGTCTCCATCTCGGTCTCGCGCCAGTCAAAACGATGGCCCTCGCGCGCCGCCCGCAGGGCGTACAGATTGAGGAGTTCGGCGGCGGTGTCACGGGCCTTTTCCTGGGCGCGGCGCTTGGCCTTGTCCCACTGTGGACTGCCGAGTGCATGGAGAGGGGCGTGCTCCGGGTCCGCCCCCAGATAGCGGGCAATAAGGTGAAGATGGGCCACGGGGACAAACAATTTGTCGCCCTTGGCGTACTCCAGATGCAGCAACTCCTCGTCGCCTTCGCCCAGATTGAGGGTGGTGAGGCCCAGATAGCGGCCGATGCCATGCTCGGTATGCACGACGGGATCGCCAATCTTAAGTTCGGATAGATCGCGGATCAGGCCCTCAACCGGGTTCTTGCGGGCGTCGCGACCCCGGCGCTGTTGCGGCGCGCGCGCGTAGAGTTCAGTCTCGGTAAGCAGACAGAGACCTGAACGACTATCGACAAACCCACTTGCCAAGGGACCAGTGGTCAGGATCAGGCTGGCCGGCGCAGCGGCGCTTGCCCGCCCCGTCAGAG
>SXTL01000086.1 GCA_005790965.1 Burkholderiales bacterium
CAGGGGCAGGGCGATGTTGTCGGCGGCGCTCAGGCGCGGCACCAAGTGAAAACTCTGGAACACAAAACCGATCTGCCGCGAGCGCAGGCGGGCCTGTTCGTCGTCGGACAGGGTGGTGACAGCGCGGCCGGCGAATTCATACGCACCCCGGTCGGGCCGGTCAAGCAGGCCGATCAGGTTCATGAGGGTGGATTTTCCAGAACCCGAGGGCCCGGTGACGGCACAATATTCGCCGCGCCCAATGGTCAAGTTCAAGCCTTGCAAGGCGTGTACGGTGCTGTCACCCAGATGGAAGCTGCGCTCGATGGCCGTGAGCTGAATCAGCGGGGTGGGCATCAGGGCTGGGCTGGGCTGGGGGCAGCGGCATGGGCCAGGGCGCCGGCCTTGACGCCGTCCCGGTCGAGCGAGGTAACCACCTGGTCGCCGGGCTTGAGCCCGGCCAGAACCTCGGCGTATTCCCAATTGGTCATTCCGGTGCGGATCGCGCGCGTTTCAAGGCGGTGGGTCTGCGGGTTCAGGAGGATGACCTGGCGGCCTTCCTGAATGGCCGAGGCGGGAAGGCGCAGGACGGCGTCACGACGGTCGAGCAGGACTTCGACATCGGCGCTATAGCCGACCAGCAGTTTCTGGGCCTCGGCGGGGGCGTCGAAACCAATTTCAATCTCGACCGTGCGCGATTGCTTTTCGACGGCCAGAACATAGGGCGCCACGCGCCGCACGCGGCCTTTCAAGGTCACGCCGGGGAGGGCGTCAAAAGTGAGGCGGGCAGGTTGTCCGGGACGGATGCGCGGGGCGTCGATCTCGTCCATCGGGGCCTTGACATACAGACAACGGGTGTCGATGAGGTCGATAGCGGGCGGGGTGGAAATGCCGGGCGGCGAGGGGGTCGAATATTCGCCCAGCTCGCCGACGATCTTCGCCACGATGCCGGCAAAGGGCGCTACGAGGGTGGTGCGGCCGTGTTCAGCTCGGGTGACGGCCAGCTTGGCCTCGGCCTGCGTGATGTCGGCGCGGGCGGTGAGGCAGGCCTTGCTGCGCGCCTCGGCCTCGGTGCGGGCGGCTTCTTCTTTGCTCTCGGAGACAAAGCCCTGGGCCCGCAGGCGGGTTTGCCGCTGGGCTTCGCGTTCGGCATTTCCGGCCTGCGCGCAGACCTCGTCCATGCGCCGCCGGGCGAGTTCAACCTGGGTGTTGGCTAGCGTGGTTTGGGCGGTCTGGTCGTCGTTCCAGAGCCGTAACAGGGGCTGACCGGCCGTGACGCTGTCGCCTTCCTTGACGCCGAGCCAGACGATACGGCCCCCGGCCAGGGTAGAAAGGCGGGTGCGACGACAGGCCTCAACGCTGCCGGCGCGGGTGTTTGAGACCGTGGCTTCGACCGGGCCGAGGCTGACCGTGTGGACCGTGACGGCGATAGGCTCCGGGCGGGTCTGCCACCAAATGCCGGCGGCGCCCAGGGCGAGCAGCGTTACGGTGATAAGTGGGGTGCGCCCGCGTTTGATCCAGGTTTTGCTTGTGGTCGTCATTATGGGGAATGGGTGCGATTTTTGTGCCGGGATTGGCTCTAGCGATGCGGACGCACGCCCCAAAAGGCCATGGGACGGCCAGCGGGTTTGCCCATCAAGGTGTCGTCACGCATGACAACGCGGCCGCGAATGAGGGTGGCGATGGGCCAACCATGAACGGTCATGCCGTCATACGGTGTCCAGTTGGCGCGGCTGGCAATCCAGCGATTTTCGATGCGCCGCTCGGCTTGCAGATCGACCACGCTGAAATCGGCGTCATAGCCCAGCGCAATGCGGCCTTTGCCGGCAATGCCGAAGATGCGGGCTTGCCCGGCACTGGTGAGATCGACCAGCCGTTCCAGACTAAGCCGCCCCTGGTGAACATGTTCGAGCATGATGGGTAAGAGGGTCTGCACGCCGGTCATGCCGCTGGGCGACTGGGGGTAGGGCTGGGCCTTTTCCTCGAGGGTATGCGGGGCGTGGTCGCTGCCGAGGACATCGACGGTGCCGTCGCGCACGCCTTCCCACAGCGCGGCTTGGTGGGCGGCGTCGCGCACCGGCGGGTTCATCTGCGCCAGGGTGCCGAGCCGTTCGTAACACTCCGGCGCGCTTAAGGTCAGGTGATGCGGCAGGGCCTCGACCGTGACGCGCTGTTTGTGGCCGGCCAGAAAGCGCATTTCTTCGGCGCTGCTAATGTGCAGAATATGCAGCAGGCGGCCGGTTTTTTGACCGAGCGCGACGATGCGGCGGGTGGCCTTGAGCGCACTTTCGACATCACGCCAGACGGGGTGGTCGCGCACCGCGCCGGAGCTCTGGGCAATTTCCTTGCGTTCCTTGAGGCGGGCCTCGTCTTCGGCATGGATGGCGACACGACGCTGGCCACTGCGCAGGATGCGTTCTAGCACCCCATCGTCGTCGGCGAGCAGGTCACCGAAGGAACTGCCCATGAAGACCTTGACGCCTGAACAGCCGGGCAGGTTTTCCAGTTCGGCCAGATGTTCAGCGTTGACGGCCGAACCGCCTATGTAAAAGGCGTGTTCGCACCACGCGCTGTGCGCCGCCGAGGCTAGTTTGGCGTTGAGATCGGCCGCCGTCAGGGTAAGCGGATTGGTGTTGGGCATTTCGAACACACCGGTGACGCCGCCCAGCACCGCACCACGGGTGCCCGATTCGATGTCTTCCTTGTGCGTGAGCCCCGGTTCGCGGAAATGCACTTGGCTGTCGATGACGCCGGGCAGAATGTGCAAACCACGCGCGTCAAAGGTCTCGGCTGCGGTCCAGGCGCGTAGATCCCCCAAGCCGACGATCTTGCCATCACGACAGGCGATGTCGATGCCCTCGCGGCCATTGGGCGTCATTGCCGTCCCGCCTTGGATCAGGAGGTCAGCGCGGCGTTCGGGTGCGGTCATGAGGCGTCCTTGTGGTGGAGAAGATGGGCGGCGCAGAGTGCGGGTCTATTTTATGCTGGTTTACGCAAAAAAGATCGCGCCGTGGGCTGCGCTCCTAGCCGCACCGCGTTGTTAGAATCAGGTTCATGAAAATTCCCGAGATTCGCCCCGACCAATCCGTCGAACTCCTGCAGGCCCTGCATATCCTGACCCGTGATGGCAAGCTCAATCAGGATAGCCGCCGCAAGCTGAAGCAGGTTTATCACTTGTACAACTTCATCGCACCGCTACTGACCGAGGTCATGGCGCGGCGCGGCGATCTGACGCTGGTCGATCATGGCGCCGGTAAATCTTACCTTGGCTTCATCCTTTACGATCTGTATCTGCGGGCTCAGGCGACTGGGTATGTTTTTGGCATTGAGACGCGGCCCGAATTGATTCGCAATGCGGAAGACTTGGCCAAGCGCGCCGGTTTTGCGCGAATGCAGTTTTTGAACCTCAGCGTCGAGGCTTCAATTTCTGCCGCAGAACTACCGGCGACGGTTGATATCGTTACCGCGCTGCATGCCTGCAACACGGCGACCGATGACGCGATTCGCTTTGCGCTGGCCAAGGAGGCGCAACACATTGTCTTGGTGCCGTGCTGCCAGGCCGAGGTGGCTGCGGCATTGCGGCAGAACAAGGCGACGGCTCTGGCGGCAAGTGCTCTGGCCGAGCTGTGGCGTCACCCGATCCACACGCGCGAATTTGGCAGTGTGGTCACTAATGTATTGCGTTGCCTGCAACTTCAGGCCCACGGCTATCAGGTGACAGTGACGGAACTGATTGGCTGGGAGCATTCGCTGAAAAACGAGCTCATCATCGCCAGCCGCACCGGGCAGCGCCGTGGGGATGCGCGGCAGCGGCTGGAAGCGATGCTCGAGGCGCTGCATCTGCAGGACTTGCGGCCGCGTTTTTTGGGTACTGACGCTTAGCGCTTAAGCGATAAACCCACGGCCGCGCAGCTTTTCAGCAATTTCCGGAATCACTGCCGTGTCGTCGATGGTGGAAGGTACGGTGTATTCCTTGCCATTGACCAGCCGGCTCAGGGTATTGCGCAGGGTCTTGCCCGACCGTGTCTTGGGTAAACGGGCCACGACGACGGTGTCCTTGTAGCAGGTGATGGCGCCGATCTGGTCGCGAATCAGAGCAACGAGTTGCTTTTGCACCTCGTCCTCGCTGAGTGTCACGCCCCCCTTCAGGACGACCAGGCCCATTGGCACTTGGCCTTTGAGATCATCCGCGCGGGCGATGACCGCACATTCCGCCACGGCGGCGTGGTTGGCGATAACCTCTTCGATCTCGCCGGTGGACAGGCGATGGCCGGCGACATTGATCACATCGTCGACCCGGCCCATGACGAACACATAGCCATCGGCATCGATATAGCCGCCATCGCCGCTGGCGTAATAGCCGGGGAAGAAGTTGAGATAACTCTGACTAAAACGCCTGTCATCGCCCCAGATGCGATTGAGACAGGCCGGCGGCAGCGGTAGTTTGAGGGTGATGTAGCCTTGACTGCCACGCGGCACCGGCTGGCCGTTGTCATCGAGAATTTGCACATTAAAACCCGGCGTCGGCACGGTCGAGGAACCCAGCTTGACGGGCATCGGTTCGATGCCGCGCGGGTTGGCGGTGATGGCCCAGCCCGTTTCGGTTTGCCACCAATGATCAATGACGGGCTTGGCGCTGGTTTGCATCAGCCATTCTTGGGTCGGTGGGTCAAGGCGCTCGCCGGCCGAAAAAATCGTTTTCAGGGCGTCAAGCGAATATTGGTGCATGAGCGCGCCGGTTGGGTCTTCCTTCTTGATGGCGCGGAAGGCCGTCGGTGCGGTGAACAGCGATTTCACGCCATATTCGGCGCAGACCCGCCAGAGTGCCCCGGCGTCCGGGGTCAGCACTGGTTTGCCCTCATACACAACGGTCGTGCAACCTTGCAGCAACGGACCGTAGACGATGTAGGAATGGCCAACCACCCAGCCGACATCGGAACTGGCGAAGAACACCTCACCGGGGGCGGTGTCGTAGATGGCTGACATGCTGTATTTGAGGGCCACGGCATGGCCTCCGTTTTCGCGTACTACGCCTTTGGGTTTGCCGGTGGTGCCGGAGGTCTAGAGGATATAAAGCGGATCGGCGCCGCTGACCGGCGTACAGCCGACCGGCTCGGCGGCGGCGAGCAAGGTTGTCCAGTCGTGGTCGCGGCCAGCGATGAGGGTGGCGGGCAGGGCTGGCCGCTGAAAGATGACGCAGCCTTGGGGTGCGTGCTGGGCTAGTTCCAGAGCGCGGTCGAGGAGGGGTTTGTATTCGATGCGGCGAGTGACCTCGATGCCGCATGAGGCCGACAGGATGAGCTTGGGCGTTGCATCATCAATGCGCAGGGCCAGTTCGGGGGCGGCAAAACCACCAAACACGACCGAATGGATGGCGCCCAGACGCGCCACGGCAAGCATGGCGATGACGGCCTCGGGGATCATGGGCATGTAGATAATGACGCGGTCGCCTTTGACCACGCCGAGCTGGGCCAACATCCCGGCCGTCCGCGCCACTGCGTCGGTCAGTTCGGCATAGGTGTAACGCGCCTTGCTGCCGGTGACTGGTGAGTCGTAGATCAGTGCCGTCTGGGCGCCGCGCCCGGTCTCGACATGATGGTCGAGTGCCATGTAGGCCGTATTCATCTGGCCATCGGCAAACCAGTAGCCGATGCCCTGGGCGTCGGTTTTGAGGATCTGCTCGGGAAATTTGAACCATGGCAATTGTTTGGCCTGGTCGCGCCAAAAACCCTCGGGGTCGTGCATCGAACGGTCAAACTCGGTTTGGTAGCGCATGATCGTCTCCGGGGCGTTGGCTAGGGCGGTGGGCTAATTAATGCAAAACAGGTCCATGAAGCGGTGTACCGGCGTGGCCTCAAGCTGGGTTTGATCCAGGCATAAGGTCATGATGGTCTGACAGTGCTGCTCGGGGAAGCGGGTGCGCAGGTTGGCAAGGAACTTTTGTTCCAGCACCGGGATGCCCTCGGCGCGGCGCCGCCGGTGGCCGATTGGGTATTCGACGGCGATTTTTTCGGTGCAACTGCCATCCTTGAAGAACACCTGAATGGCGTTGGCGATCGAGCGCTTGTCGGGTTCCAGATAGTCGAGGCTGTATTGCGGGTCCTCGACGATCTCCATCGTGTCGCGCAGTTTGTCGATCATCGGGTGGGCGGCGTGGAAGGCGTCTTCGTAGTGCTCGGCAACCAGATTGCCGGTGATGAGCGGCACGGCGATGATGTATTGCAGGCAATGGTCACGGTCGGCGCTATTGGCTAGCGGCCCGACCTTGGAGATGATGCGGATGGCGGATTCGTGCGTTGTAACCACAATACGCTCGATCTCGTCCAGACGATCCTTGACTTGTGGGTGCAGGCGCACGGCCGCCTCGCAGGCAGTTTGCGAGTGGAACTCGGCCGGGAACGAAATCTTGAACAGGATTTGCTCCATCACATAACTGCCATAAGGCTGGGCCAGCTTGAAACTGCGCTGCGCGGCAGGTTTGATCTGCTGATCTTTATTGGTTTTGGTAAACAGCACATCGTAAAAACCCCACTGTGGCGCTGTCAGCACGCCGGGAATTCCCATCTCGCCTGCCATCGTCATCATCGCCAGACGCACGGCGCGCGAGGTGGCATCGCCCGCTGCCCAGGATTTACGCGAACCGGCGTTGGGCGCGTGGCGGTAAGTGCGCAGGGCCTGACCGTCAACAAAGGCCTGTGACAGGGCGTCGATGACCTGGGCCTCGGTGCCACCGAGGAGGCGGGTTACAACTGCGACTGAGGCGATCTTGACCAGAATCACATGGTCGAGACCCACCCGGTTGAAACTATTCTCCAGGGCCAGCACGCCCTGGATCTAGTGGGCCTGGATCATGGCGGTCAGTACAGTGCGGATCGGCAGCGGGGCTTCACCCGCGGCGACCCGGCATCGCGACAGGTAGTCGGCCACGGCCAGGATGCCGCCCAGATTGTCGGAGGGGTGGCCCCATTCGGCGGCCAGCCAGGTGTCGTTGTAATCCAGCCAGCGCACCATGGCGCCGATGTCCCAAGCCGCCTTGACCGGGTCGAGTTCGTGCGAGGTACCCGGCACGCGGGCGCCATGCCGGACCGTGGTGCCCGGCACGATCGGACCGAGATGTTTGGTGCATTCGGGAAAGCGCAGCGCCAGGAGGCCGCAGCCAAGGGTGTCGATCAGACAACTGCGCGCGGTGTCGTACGCTTCCTGTGAGGGGAGGTCGGGGTTGCACACATAACGGGCGATATCGACCAGCACTTGATCGGGGGCTGGGCGATTGTTGAGGTCTACATTGGTACTCATGGGGTTCTTTCGGGGTGGCGTTGCTGATTTAGCGTTGTGCGAGGGGGACCCAGGGCCGATTTTCCGGGCCGGTGTAGTGCGCGCTGGGGCGGATGATCTTGCCGTCCTGGCGCTGCTCGATCACATGTGCGCCCCAGCCGGTGACGCGGGCGATGACGAACAAGGGGGTGAACATGGCGGTCGGCACGCCCATTTGGTGATAAGAGACGGCCGAAAACCAGTCGAGGTTGGGAAACATCTGTTTCATCTCCCATAGCACGGACTCCAGACGCACGGCGATCTCGAACAAGCGCCGGTCGCCGTTTTCGTCGGACAGCCCCTGCGCTACGCGTTTGATGACCTCATTGCGCGGGTCGGCAAGGGTGTACACCGGGTGGCCAAAGCCTGTGATGATCTCTTTCTTGGCTACGCGCTCGCGGATGTCGGCCTCGGCCTCGGCGGTGTCGGTATAACGATCCTGGATGCGGAAGGCCTCCTCGCTGGCGCCGCCGGCCCGCTGCTGGTGACGGTGGCGCGCCTGACCCCGTGGAAGGGCATCGACACAATTTTGCG
>SXTL01000087.1 GCA_005790965.1 Burkholderiales bacterium
AACGCTCTGGCAAGCGGGTGGCCGAACTGGAAAAGGTGAGCCTCGCCTATGGTAGCCGCACCCTGATTCGCGACCTCAGCCTGCGTGTCCAACGCGGTGACCGCATCGGCCTGATTGGACCCAATGGGGCAGGTAAGACCACTCTGCTCCGCCTTATTCTTGGCCAGATTGCGCCCAACACGGGCCGCATTCACCAAGGCACAAATTTGCAGATTGCCTATTTTGACCAGTTCCGCGCGGTCCTCGACGAGGACGCCACCCTGATCGACACTATCAGCCCCGGCAGTGACACGGTCGAGATTCAGGGCCAGAAACGCCATGTGATCGGCTATCTGGAAGAATTTCTCTTTTCCCCCGAACGGGCTCGTTCGCCAGTGCGCACCCTGTCGGGTGGCGAGCGCAATCGTCTCCTCTTGGCGCGTCTCTTTGCCCGTCCCGCCAATGTGCTGGTCCTCGACGAGCCCACCAACGACCTCGATATCGAGACCCTGGAGATGCTCGAATCCCTACTGCAAGACTATAGCGGGACGGTCTTTCTGGTTAGCCACGACCGCGCCTTTCTTGATAATGTCGTCACCTCCGTGCTGGGCTTCGATGGCGCGGGCCAGGTGACTGAATTGGTGGGGGGTTACAGTGACTGGGCGGCTTATCAACGCAGCTCAGCAAGCAAGGCTGCGCCGGTCGCTGCACCGACGCTGGCCCCGCTAACAACGCCGGGGGCACCGTCTGCACAACCCAAGGCTGGGCGCAGCGGGCTGAGCTTCAAGGAAAAGCGCGAATTGGCAGCCATCCCCGATCAGATTGCTACCCTGGAAGCAGAATTGGCCGGCCATCAGCAGCGCT
The DNA here is from genome assembly GCA_005790965.1 of Burkholderiales bacterium. Lineage (GTDB taxonomy): Bacteria > Pseudomonadota > Gammaproteobacteria > Burkholderiales > Thiobacillaceae > QYQG01. Next base: position 844 of record SXTL01000087.1, read on the forward strand.
TGCAAGACCCTGACCTCTACCGCAAGGAACCCCAACGGGTGCAGACTTTGCAGGCTCGCTGTGATGCCATTGAGCTGCAACTGCTGGAAATGATGGAGCGCTGGGAGGCGCTGGAGTCGCGCTAGTTTAAGCGCTAAAGCCAGCGGCCAGCGCTTCCTGCGTCCACCTAGGAGTGCTTCATCTGGCAGCCGGTGGCATCGCACTGTAACCAGCCTGCCCCCTCATACCAGGCTGGGAGCACCCAGCGTTCGGCGCTGTGACCATCGATCTCAAGCGGGTGTCGGGCAGGGCGGTGGGTGTGGCCGTGGATCAGGCGGCGGCAGCCTGCTTGGTGCAGGGCTTGGTTAACGGCCTTGGGATGAACATCCATGATCTCCGGAGTCTTGTCGGCCTTGGTTTGCTCGCTTTGCGTCCGTAGGGCGCCCGCGAGAGCAAGGCGCTCGCCCAGGGGTTTAGCCAGAAAGGCGGCTTGCCAGTTTGGCTCGCGGGTCTGGCTGCGGAAGGCCTGATAGGCCACATCATCGGTGCAGAGGGTGTCGCCGTGCATGAGCAGGGTTTTCTCGCCATTGAGTTCGATGATACTGGGGTCTGCCATCAGGGTCGCGCCACTGGCCTGACAGAAGGCCTCGGCGAGGAGAAAGTCGCGATTGCCATGCATGACATGAATCGGGACCCCGGCTTGGGCTAGTCTTTTGAGCGCGGCGGCGACTTGGGCATGGAGCGGATGGGCCAAGTCATCGTCACCGACCCAGGCCTCAAAAAAATCGCCGAGGATGTAAAGGGCTTGGGCCTGAGTGGCCGGGCCGGCGAGGAAGGCAAAAAAGGCCGCATTGATCTGCGGCCTTTCCGGGGTGAGGTGCAGATCGGCGATGAACAGGGTCGGGCGTTGCATCACCGATAGCCTGATCAGGCGACCTCGACGCGCTCGATAATGACGGACTCGACTGGGACATCTTGGTGGCCGGCGCGGTTGCCGGTCCGCACTTGGCCGATCTTGTCGACGATCTCGTTGCCGGCCGTGACCCTTCCGAAAACACAATAGCCGTAGCCCTGGGCATTGGCGGCGCGAAAGTTGAGGAAGTCGTTGTCGACGAGGTTGATGAAGAACTGACTGGAGGCCGAATGCGGGTCCGGGGTGCGGGCCATGGCGATCGTATATTTAGCATTCTTCAGGCCGTTGCTGGCTTCGTTTTGGATCTCGGCGCGGGCTGGCTTCTGGCGCATGTCTTCGGTAAAACCGCCACCTTGGATCATGAAGCCCTTGATAACGCGATGGAAGATAGTGCCGTCATAGAAGCCGTCTTTCGCATACTGAGTGAAGTTGGCCGCCGTATCGGGGGCCTTTTCGGCATCGAGTTCAAGGGTGATGGCGCCGTGATTAGTGTGCAGGGTGATCATGCCGTAGTTTCCTTTGCTTGGTAGGTTAAATTAATGGTCGTTGCGGGCCAGCTTCTGGCCTGATGGGTTGAGGCCCGTGACCCGATGCCAGCGGCCTTTTTGGCGCTGCAGATACAAGGTGTCTGGCGTGCTGTTGCGGGCGGGAAGGTCAATAGTGGCCAGGCGTTCCTGTGGATCGATAAACAGGCTGGCTTGGCGCAGATCGGTCTTGCGCGCGGTTTTTTGGAATGTTGCGAGGAGCGCCTTGCGTTGGGCAGTCCACGCGGCGCGATCCAGCCACTCGACTTGGCTGGCGATGATGACGGGGGTCTGGCCGATTTGAACGAAACGGCGCAGTTCGACGAGATCAGGATTGGTCACGACCAGACAACCGTCGCTCGAGTTGGGCGCGCGGCTGTAGGTATCGGAGGGGACACCATGCAACCAGATGCCGTGCCCGGTGCGGCCTTGGGCGCGATCCCAGGCGTTGGGATAGTTAAGCGGGAAGGCCCCGGCCCCGTAAAAATCAGTCAAGCGCTGATCGGGTAGATGGGCCGTGATGCGATAAACGCCGAGAGGGGTTTTCTTGTCACCTTCGCGACGCTTTTCGGTCCCCATGCGACCGATGCTAAGGTAATAGTCGCGCAGCAGACGGGGCTCGCCAGCGATGTTTTCAAACAGATAGAGGCGGGAGCGAGCCGCATCGGCGAGGAGGACGAAGGGCTGCGCGGGGCTGATCTGCAGGATGGCAGCGGGCAGGAGACGCGGGTCGGGGTGATGGAGGTGGCGTTGCAGGCGCGCCCGTGCCTCATCACGCAGGTCGTTGAGTTTGTCTTCGCTGGCCGGTTTTTCATCTGCGGCGCCAAGGTGGGCGATCGGGCGGGACCGGGCCAGCAGGATGTCGCCGCGAATGAGTTGGGCTAGACGGAAATCGGGTTGGAGCTTGAGCAGACGGTTGATGTCGGTCTCGGCGTCGCTCAGGCGCTGTTCACGCACCGCTTGCAGGGCTTGAGCCAGCAGTTGGTCTGGCAGCGGGGTCAAGGCTTGGGCAGGGGGCTGCTGCGTCAGGCCATGCACCGACGCGGCCATGGACAGACCGGGCTCAATAAGCAGGATGCCGAGGGCGAGGAGGCGGCGGAGGGTTGATAGCGTCATTAGCCGTAAATCAGCGCTCGTCAACAATGCGCCAAGCATCCGCTTCGCGGCGCAGTTGCAGGGTCTTGCGCGTCCATTCATTGAGGCGCTCGGACTTGTAGTGTTGCTTGAAACTAGCCGTGGCGTTGTCGCCCTCGGTCTTGATGTCAAGTTTCATGAGTTCGATCAGGATGGATTTCGGGGTCTTGATACGCGTGTCCCGATCAGTTTTCCATTGTTCGAGCGGTACGCCGGTCGCCGGTTTGAAAGCGTCGCTGTAGTGGGTTAGATAGGCAGCGACATCTTGACGACCCCAGGCCGCGGCCCAGGCACGGACAGTAGACTCGATCTCGGCGATCGCGCTTGGGGCAGGGGCAGAGGCTTGGGCGGTGGTTTTGGCCGGCGTTTTGGTCGCCGTCGTGGCGACAGCGGAGGGCCGGGCCGATTTGACAGGAGGACGGGCGGACTCGGCAGCCGTTGACAGGGCGGGATTTGCCGGTGCGGGCTCGGTCGCGGCCGCTGGGGGCGGGGCGGCAAAGAGGTCACGGATCAGGGCCAGCTTGGTTTTTGTAGTGGTGTTGGCTCGATCCAGCTCCAAAGCCCTGTCATAGGCCATGGAGGCAAGTTTGGCATACAGATCACCCAGGTTTTCGTGGGCAACGGAGTAGCTGGGGTGGGTCTTAATGGCGAGTTCCAGGGCCTCACGAGCCTTATCAAACTGGCCCTGGGCAGCGTAGATGACAGCTAGATTGTTGTACGGCTCCGGCAGCTTGGGCTCGTCGCGGGTGAGAGCGGTAAAAATCTCGACGGCCTCGGGCAGGCGACGCATTTCGGTGAGCAGGATCCCTTTCAGAAAGCGACCGTCCCTATCCTTGGGGCTCGCAGACAGGTGTTGGTCAAGGCGAGTGAGGGCGCCGCTTAGATCATTCTTGAACATCAGGGCCTGGACATCATCCAGATTGCCGGCCTGAGCGCGGGTCACACCGAGGCCTAGAACGGCGCTACAAAGGAATGCAATGAGGGCCTGATACACGGTTTGGGTTAGGGACATGGATGATATACTCGCGACCGCCATCTGCATGGCGCTGAATCATAGGTGGGCGGATTCTAACAGCCGCTCATATTTTTATCATTGCGTTTAAGCCCACAAAGCCTCCGGCATGACGACCCCCCCTTCGCCCACCGCTTCGGCCGTTCATTCACATTTCATCCGCGCCATCGTCGAGGATGATCGCAACAGCGGTAAGCACACTCAGATTCAAACGCGTTTTCCACCCGAGCCGAACGGTTATCTGCATGTTGGCCATGCTAAGTCGATTTGCCTCAACTTTGGCCTGGCGCAGGATTTCAACGGTCTGTGCAACCTGCGTTTTGACGACACCAATCCAGCCAAGGAAGAGACCGAGTACGCCGAGGCTATTCAGGAGGATGTGCACTGGCTGGGTTTTGCGTGGAACGGTGAGGTACGCTGGGCGTCGGACTATTTCCAGCGCTTGTACGACTTCGCCGAGGAGTTGATCGGCAAAGGCCTGGCTTATGTCGATGATTTGGATGCCGAGGAGATGCGCGACTATCGCGGTACGCTCAAAGAGCCGGGACGCAACAGTCCCTACCGCGAGCGGAGCAGCGCAGAAAACCTCGACCTGTTCCGGCGTATGAGGGCGGGTGAATTTCCGGATGGCGGCAAGACTTTGCGGGCCAAGATCGATATGGCCTCGCCCAACCTCAACCTGCGCGATCCGGTCATCTACCGCATCAAGCGGGCGCACCACATTCGCACCGGCGATGCGTGGTGCATCTACCCGATGTATGACTACACGCACTGTATCTCGGATGCCCTCGAAGGCATTACGCATTCCTTGTGTACCCTGGAGTTCGAGGACCATCGCCCGCTCTATGACTGGGTGCTGGACCACCTTTCGATTCCCTGTCACCCGCGTCAGATCGAGTTTTCGCGCCTCGAATTGCTGTACACCGTTACCTCCAAACGCAAGCTTCTGCAACTGGTGACGCAGAACCATGTGGCCGGCTGGGACGACCCGCGCCTGCCGACCCTGCACGGAATGCGTCGGCGCGGCTATACCCCGGCGGGAATTCGTGAATTTGCCCGCCGCATTGGTATTTCGAAATCCGAAAATGTGGTGGACATGAGCGTGCTGGAGGGCTGTATTCGCGAAGACATGGAGACTGCCGTACCGCGCGTGATGGCTGTACTGAGGCCGTTGAAGGTGGTGTTGACCAATTTCGAGCCGGGTGTGACCGCTTCGCGGCGCGCTGGTTTTCATCCCCAACATCCCGAGTTTGGTGAGCGTGAAGTACCCATTGCGCCAGAATTGTGGATTGAGGCGGAGGATTTTTCTGAAACGCCGCCGCCGGGTTGGCAGCGCCTGACCGTGGGCGGCGAGGTGCGACTGCGTTATTCCTATGTGATTCGCTGCGATGCGGCGATCAAGGACGCTACTGGGCAGGTGGTGGAGCTGCGCTGTTCCATCGATGCCGCGACCTTGGGTCAGAACCCGGTTGGGCGCAAGGTCAAGGGCGTCATCCACTGGCTGTCGGCTGAGCACGCCGTGCCAGCCGAGTTCCGTCTTTATGACCGCCTGTTCACCGTGCCGCGTCCGGATGCCGATAAGGAACACGATTTCCTGGCGTTTTTAAATCCGCATTCGCTGGAAGTGGTGCACGGCTGGGTGGAGGCAACGGCGGCGCAGTGTGCGCCGGAAACGCATTACCAGTTTGAACGACTGGGCTACTTCTGCGCCGACCGCTTCGATCATCAACTTGGGAAAAAGACGGTTTTCAATCGGGCGGTAGGTCTGAAAGACACTTGGGCCAAGGAGTCGGTGTGATGCTCCAGTTTTATAACTCGCTGACCCGCGCCAAAGAGGCTTTTATTCCTATCCAAGCGGGTCAGGTCCGCCTGTATGTCTGCGGCATGACCGTGTATGACTACTGTCATCTCGGCCATGCCCGGGTCCTGGTGGTGTTTGATTTGCTGACGCGCTGGCTGCGGGCCTCGGGCTTAAAGGTGACCTATGTACGCAATATCACCGATATTGACGACAAGATCATCAAACGGGCGCAGGAAAACGCTGAACCGTACACGGCCCTGACGCAGCGCTTCATCGCTGCCATGCATGAAGATGGTGAGGCACTGGGGGTGTTGCCGCCCGACCATGAGCCACGGGCAACGGAATATGTCGGCTCGATGTTGACGATGATTACGCGCCTGATCGAGCGGGGTCATGCCTATGCGGCCGCCAATGGGGATGTTTATTACGCGGTGCGCAGCTTTCCAAGTTATGGCCAGCTCTCAGGAAAATCGCTCGATGAGCTTAATGCCGGCGAGCGGGTGGAGGTCGATCCGGCCAAACGCGATCCGCTCGATTTTGTGCTGTGGAAAGCCGCCAAACCGGGCGAACCGGCGTGGCCGTCGCCCTGGGGCGATGGCCGACCGGGTTGGCATATCGAGTGTTCAGCGATGGGCTCGGATTTGCTGGGCGCCCATTTCGACATTCATGGGGGCGGTCAGGATCTGCAATTTCCGCACCATGAAAACGAGATTGCGCAAAGCGAGGGTGCTCATGCCTGCAAGTTCGTCAACACCTGGTTGCACAACGGCTTTGTGCGCATCGACAACGAAAAGATGTCGAAGAGCCTGGGCAATTTTTTCACCATTCGCGAGGTGCTGGGAAAATACGATGCCGAGGTCGTGCGCTTTTTTATCTTGCGAGCCCATTACCGCAGCCCGCTGAATTATTCCGATGCCCATCTGGACGATGCGAAGAGTGCTTTGACGCGGTTATATACGGCCTTGCGGGGCGTGCCTCTGGCGACGCCCGCGCTTGACTGGAACGCCGTTTATCCCGCCCGCTTCAAGGCAGCTCTCGACGATGATCTGAATACGCCGGAAGCGATGGCCGTCTTGTTTGATCTGGCGGCCGAGGTGAATCGCAGTCACGACGCGACCTTGGCAGGACAGCTGCGCGCCTTGGGCGGGGTGTTGGGTCTGATGGGGCGCGACGCAGAGCTCTTTTTGCAAGCGGGGCCGAGCGAAGATGGCTATGAAGCTGAACGCATTGAGGCCTTGATGGCTGAGCGGGCGGCGGCCAAGAAGGCGCGTGACTTTGCCCGTTCGGATGCGATTCGGGATGAACTCAAGGCGGCCGGTATTGTTCTGGAGGATGGCCCGCTGGGCACCACCTGGCGGCGGTCTTGACTATGTGGATTAGGTGTAAACCGCGTTCTTTTAAAGCGGAGTGAGGCACTGAATTGTTGCGCTGTGCACGGTGGCGGCGGATGACTGAGGGCTGCTGTGGGCGGCAACAAGACAAAAATGAGGAATAAAAAACGGCCACCCGAAGGTGGCCGTTTTGTTGGCAAAGAAGATTACTTCTTGGCCGGAGCAGGAGCCGCCGGAGCGTAGGCAGCCGGAGCGACAGCAGCCGCCGCCGGAGCGACAGCAGCGGCAGCCGCCGGGGCGATGGCAGTAACCGGAGCCAGCATGGGCGTCATCATGTTGGTCCAGGCGGACATGTCCATCGGATTGGTCATGGCTGCACCATAAGTGGCCGGGTTAACCATGCCACCCCAGGTGCCATAGGTAGCCGGGTTCATGGAAGTGCCCATCCAGGAGGTGTACAGGTTGGGGTTCATCGGGGCCATCATCAGGTTCATGGACTGCGGTGCCATCGGAGCCATCATGAAATTCATGGAGGTCGCCGGGTTCATCATCTGCAGACCCATGTTCATGACCTTCGGATCCATCGGCATCATGACCCAGCGCATCATCTTGGCCGGATCAGCCAGGCTGGTCATGGCAGCGGTGTAGAACTGCGGGTCCATGCCGGCAGCCATCCACTTTGCGGCGACCGCCGGGTCAGTGAACTGCATCACATTGGTCAGTGCGCGCGGATCCAGACCGGTGGCCATCATTTTGGTCCAGTTGTTCGGCGTCAACATGTTGTTGCCCATGGTGGAGTAGAAGCCAGGTTCGCTGGTGGCGTTCAGCCAGGACATGAACAGCTTGGGATCACGGAAAGCGGCGCCGTTGACCGTCATGTCGGTCATACGGTTAAGCCATGCATCCGGAGTGGCGGGCGCGGCAGCGGGCGCGGCAGGTGCAGCGGCCATGGCGGAGATGGAAACGGTGGACAGCAATGCAGCGATCAAAACAGAGGTCTTCATGTAAGCTCCTAGGCAGAGATAAAAGGTGTGACTGGTCGAAGGTGTTACGCCAGTTTGTCGAATAAAATCAAAGCAACAGACTGGAAGAGCGCATTTATACTCAATCATAGGGTTTTTGTCATTGATTTCACAACAAAGTTCATGAAGCCATTTTCGTATGTGGTTTACCCGGGGTGTGCGGATTGGCGTCACTCGGAAGGGTTTGGGTCCATGTATCCGCCAGATTTGCCGGAAGACTGGCAGTTTGCCTTCTACCAGTCGCAGTTTCGCTGTGTCTGCCTGGATACGGGCACTTGGTCATCCATGGATGAGGCGAGCTGGGTCGCTTTGGCAGCCGATGCGACCGGGGATTTCCGGTTTGTGCTGGAAGAGGGGCCTGCCGGGATCCCGCCGTTTGTGCGCGCGGCGCTGGGCGATCGACTGGTGAGTCTCGCGCCGGACGCGTCAGCCCGAGTGGCGGTGAATACTCAGACTGATTTAAAGGCGTTGGCAAAGCGACTGCAAGCGGCCACCCTGACGGAACCGGTTTTTTTGATTTACGAACCCTCAGCGTGGGCTCGGATGGAGCAAATTGAATCACTGATCGAGATCTTGGGGATTTAATCGGGTAGAATGTCCCACCTTTTCCTTGGCTGTCCTGCAGACCCCCTTCTCGTGTCCGACGCCCTTGTTGAAATCCGCGATTTGTCTTTTGGTTATGGTTCGCGCCAGATCCTGAAAGGCATCAATCTGACCGCCCGGCGCGGTCAGGTGATTGCCATCATGGGCAACTCCGGTTGCGGCAAGACCACTCTGTTGCGTCTGATTGGCGGGGCCTTGCGCCCGACGCAGGGTAGTGTTCGCGTCGATGGCCTAGAGGTCCCGAATCTCGACCAACAGGCGCTTTTTGCTTTGCGACGGCGCATGGGTATGTTGTTCCAGTTTGGTGCCCTGTTTACCGATATCTCGGTATTTGACAATGTGGCCTTCCAGTTGCGTGAGCACACCGACCTGCCCGAGTCGCTGATCCGCGACCTGGTATTGATGAAACTGCACGCGGTCGGCCTGCGTGGTGCGGCTGATCTCATGCCGTCTGAACTATCCGGGGGTATGGCACGGCGCGTGGCCTTGGCGCGCTCGATTGCGCTCGATCCGATGCTGATCATGTATGACGAGCCGTTTGCTGGTCTGGATCCGATTTCGTTGGGCGTGACCGGTAACATGATCCGTCGCCTGACCGATGCGCTCGGCCTGACCTCGCTGGTGGTAACCCATGATGTGCAGGAGTCGCTGAAGATCGTTGATTATGTCTATTTCATCTCCAATGGCGTGATCGAGGCCGAGGGAACACCGGATGAGATCCGGGCTTCGACCCTGCCGTTTGTGCACCAGTTTGTGCATGGCGAGGAAGATGGTCCGGTACCCTTCCATTATCCGGCTCCGGATTTAGCCGTTGATCTGGGGGTGGCCCGTGCCTGAACGCAGCCTCATCCCCATTCGCCACCTTGGCCATCGTGTCATCGAGAGCGTTTGGCGTCTGGGTGTCGCCGCGCGCTTCTTTGTTTTGACGCTGATGCGTTCCGGTACCTGCGCGCGCCGCCCACACCTCGTCATTCGTGAAGTGTTTTCGACGGGGGTGCTGTCGCTGATTATTATTCTGGTGTCGGGCCTGTTTGTGGGCATGGTGCTTGGCCTGCAGGGCTATGACACGCTACAGACCTACGGTTCGGAAGAAGCGCTCGGCATCCTGGTCGCCTTGTCGCTGGTGCGCGAGTTGGGGCCGGTGGTGGCAGCACTGCTTTTTGCCAGTCGTGCCGGCTCCGCGATTACTGCCGAGATCGGCCTGATGCGGGCTACCGAGCAGATCGAGGCCATGCAAATGATGGCGGTCGATCCCATCGCTCGCGTGGTGGCGCCGCGTTTCTGGGGCGGGCTGATCTCCATGCCGCTTCTGGCGGCGCTGTTCTCGGCCATGGGAATCTTTGGGGGCTATCTGGTCGGGGTCGTTTTGATCGGGGTCGATGAAGGCTCGTTCTGGTCGCAGATGCAGGCGGCCGTCGATTTTGGCGATGACATCCTGCAAGGGGTCATCAAGAGTGTGGTCTTTGGCGTGGCCGTGACGGTCATTGCCCTGTTTGAAGGTTTTGACGCACCGCCGACGGCGGAGGGCGTTTCTCGCGCGACGACGCGCACTGTTGTGACCTCGAGCCTGGCCATCCTGGCCCTCGACTTCGTCCTGACGGCTATCATGTTCCGTGGAGTTTGATTATGGAAAGAACCACGCTGGATCTCTGGGTGGGTTTGTTTGTTGCGGCAGGCATCGGCGCGCTGATCTTCCTCGCCCTCAAGGTGGGCAATCTGGGCAGTTTTGATAGTGCCAAGACCTATGCTGTTGAGGCCCATTTTGACAATATCGGCGGGCTCAAGGCGCGTGCGCCGGTGAAGAGTGCCGGGGTCGTCGTGGGTCGGGTGAGCGAAATCGGTTTTGATGCCCAGAAATTTGAGGCTACCGTGCGCCTCGATCTGGATAGCCGCTATCAATTTCCCAAGGATAGTTCGGCATCGAT
>SXTL01000088.1 GCA_005790965.1 Burkholderiales bacterium
CGGTGTAGATCTGGCCTTCGTCGGCCTTGCGCGCGGCCGCCAGGGCAACGCCGGTGGGGTCGGAACCGCCGCGCCCCAGGGTGGTGATGTTGCCATCCTCGTCCACGCCCTGGAAACCGGCGACGACGACGACATGGCCAGAATCGAGATCGCCCCGCATCTTGTCTTCGTCGATGGAGAGAATGCGGGCCTTGGTGTGGGCGTCATCGGTGATGATGCGAACCTGGCTGCCGGTGTAGCTCTTGGCCTTGAGACCCAGATCTTTCAGGGCCATAGCCAAGAGGGCGATGGTGACCTGCTCACCGGTGGAGATGAGTACATCCATTTCGCGCGGGTCGGGATCTTGCTGGATTTCTTTGGCCAAGGCGATGAGGCGGTTGGTCTCGCCGGACATGGCCGACAGGACAACGACGACTTGGTGGCCGAGCATCTTAAACTTGGCGACGCGCTCGGCAACATTGCGGATGCGGTCAATGGAGCCGACGGAGGTTCCACCGTATTTTTGAACAATGAGCGACATGACGAGGGGTGTCTGTGACGAAATCCGGTCATTCTACCCGCCCGCCCCCGGTCCTGCCAGTCTGACCCTACGGCCATCCTGGTTTTCTCCTTTGTGTCGGGTTCATGACGGCCCTTGAATTTTTGCCGTATAGCCCTTAGATTAGTCTCCGTCTTAACTTGTCACGAGGTGACGCCCATGGCCTTCGGTGCCCGTACTTACGAATCCTCTTCTCGCGTTGTTGCAACGCATCGCGTCCTGCGCAACACCTATATGTTGCTCGGCCTGTCGCTCATCCCGACCGCGCTGGGGGCCTTTATCGGCATGAACATGAACTTCAGTTTCATGGCGGGTTCTCCCATTATCAGCACCTTGTTGATGATCGCCGTCATGTTCGGCATGCTTTGGGCCGTTCAGGCGAACCGTGACAGTGGTCTGGGCGTGGTCCTGCTACTGGCCTTCACGGGCGTAATGGGCTTGTTCTTGGGGCCGATCCTGCAAGTGGCGGCCGGGCTGTCCAACGGCGGCCAGATTGTCACCTTGGCGGCGGGCGGTACGGCGGCGATTTTCCTGACCCTGGCCGGCATTGCTACCACCAGCAAGCGCGATTTCAGCTTCCTGGGCAAGTTCCTGATGATCGGCTTGGTGATGCTGATTCTGGCCAGCCTGGCCAATTTGTTCTTCCAGATTCCGGCCTTGGCGCTGACCTTGTCAGGCGTGGCGGTGTTGTTGTTCTCCGGCCTGTTGCTGTTTGACATTTCGCGCATCGTCAACGGCGGCGAGACCAACTATGTCATGGCGACTTTGGCGGTCTATCTCGATCTCTACAATATCTTCGTCAACCTGCTGCAGTTGTTGATGGCCTTCATGGGCGAGCGTGACTAAGCGTTTGGTTGCCTAAACAACATCACGCATAACAGCGCATAACAACGCAAAAAAGCGGCTGCGGCCGCTTTTTTGTTGTCTGCATGGGCCTGGATGGTCGCGCTTAAAGGCGCTCGCTTAGAGGCGCTTGCTTAGAGGCGCTTACTTAGAGGCGCTTAGACTTGCTTAGAGGCGCTCGAACAGGGCAATGCTCTCCACATGCGCCGTGTGCGGGAACATGTTGGCGATCCCGGCGGTAACAAGACGATAACCCTTGATATGCACCAGCACCGAGGCGTCTCGCGCCAGCGTCGCGGGCTTGCAGGAGATATAGACAATGCGCTCCGGACGCCCTGGTTCGCCGGCGTCAGGCAAGGCCTTGACCAGTTCGATGGCGCCGTCACGGGGTGGATCAATCAGCAATTTGTCGAACGAGCCTAACGCGGCAAAGGCCTCTGGCGTGATCTTGAACAGATCGGCGGCACGAAATTGGGTATTGCCAGAGAGGTTGTTGTGCGCTGCGCTTTCCTCCGCCCGCCGAACCAGGGCTGCGCTGCCTTCTACACCAAAGACCTGCGCGCCGGAATGCGCAATGGGGAGCGAGAAATTACCCAGGCCGCAGAACATGTCGCCGATGCGTTCACCCGGTTGCGCGTCAAGCATATGCATGGCGCGGCGCATCAGGCTTTGGTTAATGCCGAAGTTGACCTGAGTGAACTCGGTTGGGCCGAAGGGCATCTCCACGGCAAATTCATCCAGCCGATAGGTGAGCTTTGGTGCATTGAGCGGATGAAAAGGATAGGCGCTGTCCGGCCCCTTCGGTTGTAGCCAGATCTGCAACGGGTGGCGGGCCGTTGTGTGGCGATCGACGAAGGCGCGAATCTGGTCTTCATCCTCAGCGGTGAGTGGCTGCATGATGCGCAGTACCAGCACACTGACGGCATCGCTGACGGCGACCTCAATCTGGGGCAGTTGCTCCTTCAAAGACAGGTTCAACACCAGTTCTGACAGCGCTGGCAGCAGGTCAGAAATGGGTGGCGGCAGAATCTTGCAGCTCGTCATATAAGCAACATAGCGGCTTTTGCGTTCATGAAAGCCGACCAGAATGCCACCCTTTTTGGGTACAAAACGCACCGACAGGCGGGCCCGGCGCCGATAGCCCCAGGTGGGGCCGTGCAGCGGCGCTAGCCAATGGTCAGGCGTGACATTGCCGAGATGCCTGAGCGCGTCCTCAAGCACGCGTTGTTTGGTAGCCACCTGCGCAGCCTCATCCAGATGTTGCAACGAGCACCCACCGCAGACGCCAAACCACTCACATTCCGGCGTGACCCGGAACGGGCTGGCCTTGAGAATGCGCGTTACCGTGCCTTTTTCGAAGCGATCCTTGCTGCGTTTTCCGCTGTATTCCACCACCTCACCGGTCAACGCGCCTTCAATGAAGACAACGCGTCCATCGGCCAGACGGCCGACGCCCTGACCTTCATGATCGACCGACTCGATCAGGACACTGGGGCTCGCATTCGGCGGCTGTATCGAGGGGGTGTTTTCGCTCATGCTGGAACATCTCCAACGGTCTCTGGCCAGGCGGCGAGAAATTCCCGCCAATGCTCACCCGGCAGGTCTTTAAGCGTGGCCCGGGTAAGAGCCATCTCGGCCGCGTATTGGTTTGCTGTCAGGTGGCCGCGCAACAATTGGAAGCGCAAGTACACCAGCCAGGTGTTGGCTACATCGGTCTCGCAATAATCACGAATCGCTGCCTGTTGGCCGGCGTGGAAGGCGTCCCACACCTTGCTGCCGTCCATGCCCAGCTTGCCGGGAAACCCGAGCAGTTTGGCGAGATCATCGAGCGGTACAGAGGCGCGCGGCTGATACAAGGCCAACAGATCCATCAGGTCGAGATGGCGGCTGTGATAGCGGCTAATGTAGTTGTTCCACTTGAAATCCTTGTCATCCTCGCCCTGATCCCAATAGCGCGGCGCAGCGACACCGTGGCGCAGGGCGCGGTAATGCAAGACCGGCAAGTCAAAGCCGCCGCCATTCCAGGACACGATTTGGGGCGTGTACTTTTCCACCCCCTCGAAAAAGCGCCGCACGATGTCGGCCTCGTTCAGATCCGGCTCGGACAGCGAAAACACCTTCAGACTGTCGCCCGCGCGCAGGATGGCCGAGACCGTAACGATGCGCTGCAAATGCAAGGGCATAAAATCCGTGCCGTTTTGCTGCCGGCGCTGCAACAAGGCCATCTGCACCACCTCGGCGTC
>SXTL01000010.1 GCA_005790965.1 Burkholderiales bacterium
CGGGATGGTGGGGGCCGACATTCTGTTCGGCGACTTGCAGGGCTTTCCGAGCGACCACCACAGCACGGTCATATTTTCCTGCTTGGTATAGATCCATGGTTTCCTGGTTGAGGATGTCCCATTCGATGCCGGCACCCTGCGCATGCGTGAGCAGAGGCATGGCACTGAGCAAGACCAAAGTGAGAACGAGTAATTTGCGCTGTTTCATACAGGACCCTCTCAGAAGGACTAGCGCGCCTCGGTCTTGCCAAGGACCTTTTCGTCGATGGAGACACCCAGGTCGGCCTTGGCCGCGGCGATGAAGGCCTTGATCTCGCTCTTGGCCTGCATACGCTGCAGATCAGCGCGGATCCGGCCAGCGTGCTGTTCGGCCGCATTGCCCGCCTGAACTTGGTTGATCCGATAGACGCGGTAGCCGTCCTGGGTCTCAACACCCACGAAGACCGGCAAGCGCTTCGCCGGTTGTTTGAAGATGGCCTTAATCGCCTCTGGCGGCAGGTTCAGCGGCTGCATGCGGGTTACCATCATGTTGGCACTCCAGACCCCCTTACCCGTCTGACCCTGCGCCAGGGCTTCAGCTCCGGCCTTACGCGCCGCAGCCAGCGCAGAACGGCCAGCCAGTTGGTCACGAATCTGAGCCGCCACTTCGGCCAGCGGACGGACTCCAGCCGGTTTGTGTTCCAGAAGGCGCGCCGCCACCAGCATATTGGGGGCCACCTCAATGGCATCGGTGTTCTGTTTCTTGGTCAGGCTTTCCGGTGAGAAAACGGCATCCATCAGACCGGGATGGGCCAGAAAGGCCGGCTCCGCCTGAGTACGACTGACCCAGCCCGAGGTTTGCACCGTCAGGTTGTAGGTCTTAGCCACAGCCTGCAGCCCATTCGCCTGTTCATAGACTTGGTTGGCAAACTTGTCGGCCTGCTCAGCAAAGCGTTTCTGGGCCTCCTGGGTGCGCCATTCTTCGCTTAATTGGGCCTGCAAGCGCTCAAACGGTTTGGCCTGAGCCGCACGGATCTCATCCAGCAGGACGATGTGGTAGCCAAACTCACTCTCGATAACCCCACTGATCTCGCCTTTCTTCAAGGCAAACGCCGTGTCGGCAAAGACCTTGACCATACGGTCACGGGTGAAGAAACCCAAGTCGCCTCCCGTGCTGGCAGAACCCGGGTCCTGCGAGTATTTGCGCGCCAAATCCGCAAAGCGGGCCGGGGTCTTTTTCGCCTCGGCCAGCACCTGTTCGGCTTTTTGCCGGGCCTGAGTCCGCTCGGCCGCGGGCTGGTCGGCCCGCGCGCTGATGAGAATATGCCGGGCCCGACGCTGTTCAGGCTCGCTGTAGCGCGACAGGTTGCTCTCGTAATAACGCCGAACCGCCGCCTCATCGACTTTGATATGAGCCTTGATGCTATCCAGAGAAAGCACCAGATATTCCATCCGTACCTGCGCCGGGGTCTCTAGCTTGGTGCGCTGGGCTTTGTACTCGGCCTCAAGCGCGGCGTTGTCGATCTGGCCCGGATTTTGGTATCGGCGGGCGTCAAAAATTTGCTCATTAACTTCGCGTTGTTCGGATAAGGCCGTGATCAGCGGCTTGATACTGCCTTCGGCGATGACACTGCCTTCACGCAGACCCACTTCCAACTGACCTAATTGAACATCCTGTTGCAGTAAGGTCAGCAATTGCGCCTGACTCATGCCGCGGTTACGCAGCCAGCTATCCAAACGCGCCGGGGAAAACTTACCCCCCTCCTGAAAGGCCGGGATCTCGGCCAAGGCTTTGAGCGCCCGTTGCGGATCGGTCTTGATACCACTTTGCTGGGCCGCCGCCGCCATGACGCGCGCGGTAATCAAATCATCCAGCACGGCTTGGCGGAATTGGGGATCTTCGGTGTTTGCTTTCCCTTCGCCATTGCCTTCGATGGCGTCTTTCTGGTTACGCAATGCCACCTGAAAATCTTCTAAGCTGATGCCATCACCCCCAACCTTGGCGACTTCAAGCACGGCAGATCGGTCATTAATATAGGAATCGACGCCAAAGATGGCAAAGGTCAGGATAACCAGACCCAGAATGACGCGGGCAATCCAACCTTGCGCACGGTCACGAATAGCTTCTAGCATGATAAAAATCCATTAGCGTACGCTTTGCGTACAGTCTGTTGTAAGACAGTCACACCGATCTCGACTGTGAAGTATCCATGCAGCCTATCGACTGCGCGCGCTGATTATACCTAGCTGACCGCGTCACGCCATGGTTTGCCACGCAAGGTAAGGGCGCTTGGCCTGTGTCAAAAACCCTCACTCGAAACCCGAGACAGCAACAGAACCCATTGAATAACTTGATTTTTGAACACCTCCCGGATAAAATTGCGGACATGCTCATCAAGATTCAATCTATTACGATGCAGGGAAGCAAGGCCTCTCGTAGCCAGGAAAGAACCGCCAAACCCCGTCTGCTAGCCCTCCTCGGGCTGTGTCTGACAGGTTTATTTGTACTACCGACGGCCTTTGCTGAACCCGTGCGGCGCGAGGCCCCGGCCGTGCTGGCATCAGCCGCCCTCCCCGCCCTGGCTAATGAAACCGATCTCTGGTCGCGCGTCCGTGAAGGTTTTGTCATGGAAGAGGTTTCGCCCGCCTTGGTGCGAACCCATGAGCGCTGGTTTGCCAGCCATCCGGAACACCTGGCGCGCACGACCGAGCGCAGCCGCCCATATCTTTATCATGTGGTAGAAGAAGTTGAGCGCCGTGGCATGCCCATGGAGGCCGCCCTGTTACCTTTCATCGAATCGGCCTATAACCCTGCGGCCACTTCGCCGCGCGCCGCCGCCGGAATGTGGCAATTCATCCCCTCCACCGGTCGTCTCTATGGTCTGAAACAAGATGGTTGGGTGGATAGCCGCCGCGAAGTGACGGCCGCTACCGATGCCGCGCTCGATTACCTGCAAAAATTGTATGCCCAATTCGGCCGCTGGGATCTCGCCTTCGCTGCCTACAACTGCGGTGAGGGGTGTGTCGCGCGGGTTCTTAAAAAGAACGCTAGCAAGGGTAAATCGCTGGACTACGCTAGTCTGGCTCTACCCACCGAGACGCGCCACTATGTGCCCAAGCTGATCGCCCTGCGCAATATTGTGCGCGAGCCGGAACGCTTCCGTGTTCAGTTGGAGCCGATCGACAACGAGGCCTATTTCATGCAGGTCAATCTCAAACAGCCCATGACCGCGACCACGGCCGCCAAGCTCGCCGAGATGAGCATGACCGAATTTATCCAGCTCAACCCGGGATTTCGCCGCAATGTCATTGGTGGCGTTACCTCCAGCGCTCTGCTAATCCCGGCGGACCGGGTCGAGACCTTCCACTTTAATCTGCAACAAGCCGGCAAAACCGAGAGTTCGCTTAAGGTTTACACCCCCAAAAGTGGCGATACTTTAGCCAAGATTGCCGACCGTTTTGGGGTCACCCTGCAATGGCTGCGTGATCACAATGTGGTCAAACCCAACCGCAAGGGCACCCTCTCCGAATCGCAAACTGTTCTGGTCCCGGCTCAGAAACCAGAATCTGAACCGACCAAGTCCAACAAAAAATCGGATTTGCGTGCCAGTCTGTCGCATCCCAGCCGCACGCCAGCCGTTCACCAGCCTGCCCGCCCGCTTTGAGCGGTCCTGATTCAGCCCGGCGCTGAAGCCAGCAAGGCTTGCGTGTAGGGATGCTGCGGCGCCGCCATGACGATCTCGGTGGCCCCCGCTTCGACAATCTTCCCGCCCTGCATCACCACCACCCGATCGGCAAAATAGCCGACTAAAGGCAGATTGTGGGTAATAAACAAGTAAGCCAAACCGTGCTCGTCCTGTAAGGCCCGCAACAACGCCAGCACTTGCGCCTGAACTGACACATCGAGCGCGCTGGTCGGTTCGTCCAGAATCAGCAATTGCGGCTCGACGCACAGCGCCCGTGCGATGGCAAGACGCTGGCGCTGACCACCGGAAAAGGCGTGCGGATAACGCGGCATGGCACTCGCATCCAAACCCACCCGGTTAAGCATGCGTTCGATCTGTTGCCGGCGCGCGCCAGGCCCCATTTCCGGACGCAAGGCCTGCAAGCCTTCTTCCAGAATATCGCCTACCCGCATGCGTGGATTCAGCGAAGAGAACGGGTCTTGAAACACAATCTGGGCGCGGCTACGGAAGGCATGCAAGTCTGCGCCGCGCAGGTTTAAAACCTCCTCGCCATGCAAGCGTATCCGGCCCCGCACCGTCGCCTGCGGCTGCAGGCGCAGCAAGGCGCGCGCTAAACTGCTCTTGCCGCAACCCGATTCACCCACCAACGCCAGCGTCTCGCCCCGATTCAGGTGCAGGCTAACCCCATCAACCGCCCGCACCCAGTCGGCGGTGCGCTGCCATAAGCCACGGCGAATGGGATAGTGAACACAAAGATCTTCAACCTGTAAGAGTGGGGTCCCCTGTGCACTCGTTGCATCGGCCAAAGGCTGAGCGGCGATCGATGGCGGCGACGCAACCGCCTGATCCAGCGGAAACAGGCAACGCACGCCGTGTTCGAGCGGCGGTGCCAGCTCACGGCAACGGGGCTGGACCTGGCCACAACGCGGCGCAAAACGGCAACCACGCGGCCAAGCGCCGGCCAAGGGCACGCTGCCCGGCAGACTTGATAAGGGCTGGCCACGGCGGCCCAGACTGGGTGTCACTTGCATCAGAGCGCGGGTGTATGGGTGCCGGGCAGCGCAAGCGAACAAGGCCGACGCCGGCGCTTCTTCGACTACCTGCCCGGCGTAAAGCACCGCCACCGTGTCTGCCATCTCGCGGGCAATGCCAAGATCGTGGGTAATCAGTAACAAAGCCATACGGCGCTTGGCTTGCAAGTCGCGCAGCAGCCGCAAAATCTGCGCCTGCACCGTTACATCGAGGGCCGTGGTTGGCTCATCAGCGATCAAAATCTCCGGTTCGCCCGCCAGCATCATGGCGATCAAGGCGCGCTGGCGTTGGCCGCCGGATAACTGGAAGGGGTAACTCTGCGCGTGCTGTGGCTGCAGGTCCACATCGGCCAGCAGGCTGGCCACCGTTTGCGAGGAGCCATGCGCCACTAAGGCTTCTTCGATTTGCGCAGCAATGGTCAGCACCGGGTTGAGGCTACTCATGGGCTCCTGAAACACCATCGCCAACCGCCCACCGCGCCAGCCGCGCATCTGGCGTTCAGGGAGACTGAACAGATCCTGCTCAGCCAGCCGCGCCTGCCCCCCTGCAATCGTCACCCCCTCGGGCAACAGGCGCAGCAACGACAGCGCCGTCAGCGATTTGCCGCAGCCCGATTCGCCCAGCAGCACCAAGCAACGACCGGCTTCCAGAGCAAGCGACACCCCATCCACGGCATGGCGACCGTCCGGCAGGCGAACGACGAGATCAGCAAGTTGCAACATCAACCCGCCCCCCTCGGATCAAACGCCGCGCGCACGGCGTCAGCGAACAGGTTGGCGGCCAGCACCAGGGTAAACAGGAAGGCAAACGCCGTCGCGAGTGGCCACCACACGACTGGCTCACGCGCCAGCTCCAAGCGTGCGGCGTTGATCATGTTGCCGAAACTGGGCGTAGCCGGATCAACCCCCGCACCGACATAAGACAACACCACCTCGGCCAGCACCAGCCCGGAAAAATCCAGAACCACCGTAATGATGACCAGATGCGCCACATTGGGTAGCACATGGCGCGCCAGGATGCGCCCGTGCGATACGCCAAAGGCACGCGCTGCCTGGATGTAATCCAGCTCGCGGAGTTTCAGGGTCTCAGCTCGCAACAAGCGCGCGAGCCCGGTCCAGCCAGTCAGCCCCAGAATGGCGCAGAGGGCCAACAAACGCAGGTCGGCCCGTGCCGCCGCGCTGTTGAACCACTCGCCATGCGCGTCGATCTGCACATCCACGACCAGCACCGCCGCCGCAATCAGCAATACGCCGGGGATGGAATTAAGCGTGGTGTACAGATATTGGATCGCGTCATCTACCCGACCGCCAAAATAGCCCGCCGCAATCCCCAGCGCACAAGCGAGGGGCAACATCACCAAAGTCGTCAGCGTGCCGATCAACAAGCCGGTGCGCACGCTTTTCAGGGCCAGATACAGCACATCTTGGCCCACCTTGTCGGTGCCCAGTGGGTGAACATGGGCAATGGCCGGAGCCAGGCGTGCCACCGAGCCATCGGCCAGGGTCACGCTTTCTTTCACCAGCAAGGTGGCCGCCAGCGGAGCCGAATAAGTTTTCTCACTGGCCGTACGCAAAGGGGTAAGCACGGTATCCAGCACCGACAGCACCTCGCCACTGTATTGCTGCGCCTGTCCCGCTGGAGTCTCCACGGCTACGCGAAAATGCAGCGAATCAAACACGCCGACACTGACAAAAAAGACCATTACCCACGCCGACCAGCGCCCCATCCTGGCAGCGAATACCCCACGCCAAGTCGCCCGCGCGCGCTCTGAACGGCGGCTGCGCCAGACATAAGCCCCCACCGCTGCAAGCAGCAGGAACAGCACGGCATCGCTGATCAGCAAGGTGGGTTGAATACCCATCATTGCAGCCTCACCCGTGGGTCAACCCAGGCATAAGACAGATCCGTTAGCATCAGGCCGAGGATGTAGAGCAACGAACCCAAAAACACCATCGCGCGGACAATGGCAAAGTCCTGCGCCTGAATCGCGTCGATGGTGTAGCTGCCAAGTCCCGGAATACCGAAGAACGATTCCAGAATCAAACTACCCAGAAACAAGCGCGGGATCACCACCACCACGCCGGTCAAAATAGGAATGGCCGCGTTGCCGAGGATGTGGCGAAACAGCACCCGGAAGGGTGAAAGGCCCTTGGCGTGCGCAGTGCGAACATAGTCATGGCCGGCCTCCTCCAAAAACAGGGCGCGATAAAAGCGAGTCGAATCACCAATCCCGCTTACCATCCCGATCAAGACCGGCAACACCAAAAAATGCAACCCGGACAGCCCCGGCGCATATCCTGAAATGGGCACCCACTGCCACCACTTGGCCAGTAATACCTGACCACCGATAACATAAAACAACCCCGAAATCGACATCAATGCCACCAGCAGAATAACGCCTACCGTGTCGATTGCGGTGTTGCGGAAGAACACCAAAAACAGCGCTATAGCCAGATAGGCTCCCAGACCCAGGACAAAGGTCGGCAAGGCCACCACCAAGCTCGGCCACATACGCTTGCCAATCTCGCGACCAATGTCACGACCGTCATCCGCCGCGCCAAAATCCAGAGCAAACAATTTCAGCGACTTCTGCACAAACAGCGTCTGCGTCACCTTCGCTACGCCCTCGCCTGCCGGGTTGTAAAAATGCGGCAGGTCATAGCCATGTTGCACCTTCCAGCGCTCCACCGCCTCTGCCGTAATCCGTTTACCCCCGAGATGCAGGCGCGCCATATCATCGGGCGAACTGACCCCAAAGAACAAGGCAAAGGTAAGCAGATTCACCCCAAGCAGGATCGGCAGGGCATACGCCAAACGGCGGATTAGGTAGGTGATCATGTCTGTGCGGCCTCCCTCCGCCGCCAAGCGCGCCAAGCGACTGTGACGAGCAACCCGGCCCCAGCCAGCCCTGCAAACAGCGGCCACAGCGCCGGACGATTCCATTTTTGTTGATAAGCCACGCGCGCGCTGGGGTCGAGGTCGGTGTATTTGAGGGTATTGTTGGCCATCAAGTTGGGGGTACGCGGCGCCATCCAGCCGTGGCGCAGGGCGTAGCTCTTGCTCACATAAGCAAAGGCCCACGGTGCGTCGTGCTGGACGAGGGCCCGCATCTGGTCGATGACGGCTTGGCGAGCCGGACCGTTTTGCATATCTTTCATTTGCACGAACAGGCGGTCGAATTCGGCGCTTTGGTAATTGGCAGCATTTTCGCCGTTCAGCCCAGCCTTGCGATTTGGGCCGTAGAGCAGGAACAGAAAGTTTTCCGGATCAGGGTAATCAGCGTTCCAGCCCCATTCAAAGATCTGCGCGCTGCCCTTCAACATTTTGTCCTGAAAGCGATTGTAGTCAGTGGCGCGCACCACAAGCTGGACACCGAGTTTGGCGAACTGCTTGCGATACCAGTCCAAGCGCGCCTTGGCATCGGCACCACCGGCCATGGTGTCAAGGTACAACACCAGCGGTGCTCCGGTCTGGGCATGACGGCCTTGTGGCCAGCCGGCCTCGGCCAGTAATTGCTTGGCATCGGCTAGTGAACGCCGTTGCAGACGACCTTGCTGCCAAATATGCGTGACCGGGTTGAGACCCGCCGCGCCCTCGCGATGACCGAAGATGCCGGGCGGGATTGGCCCCTGCGCCGGAATGCCGCGACCGTTCAGGAAGATAGAGATGAACTCCTCCCAGTCGAGGGCAATCGACAGGGCCTGCCGTAGTTTGCGCGCCGCATTGCCACGGCCACCCAGCACCGGATCGAGGTCATTAAAGCCCACATACCACAGCGATGGTCGCAGCGCAGTAACCAATTGCAGATGGCGGCCCTGCATCTCGGCAGACAACTCCGGCGTGCCATCGGGTGCGACGCGGATGGCCTGATCAAAGGTGTCGGACGCAATCCCGGAACTATCGTAGTAGCCCTGCAGAAACTTGCCCCAGTACGGGATGTCTTCTTTTTCCAGGCTATACACCGCCTGGTCAATCAGGGGCAGGCGCAGATCAGGGCGACCAGGATAAGATTCAAGGTGATAGTTAGGATTGCGCACCAGGCGCATGACCCGGTTGGGGTCGTTTTCGGCCAGGAAAAACGGCCCACTCCCGACCGGCTGCCAATCGAGGCTCAGGTTTTTTTCAGCCATACCGGGGCGAGCATAAAAGCGCTCTACCTCAGGCGGAATGGGGGCAAAAAACGGCATAGCCAACCAGTAGATGAATTGCGGATAGCGCCCCTTAAGGGTGATGCGCAGGGTGCGCGCATCCACCGCCACCGCGCCCGCCAACGATTCAACCTCCAAATGGATCGGCTCACCCTTCTGCTGCCGCGCCGCCAGCCGATCCCCCAGTTCACCTAAACCCAAAATGGTTTCGCGCATCAATCCGTAAATCGGTGAAGACACCCGGGGGTCGGCCAAGCGTTTGATCTGATGCACATAATCCGCCGCCGTCACGGTGCGACTGGCGCGCTCGGGAAAATCGGCCAAGCCCTCCACCGTGCGCAAAGCAACAGAATGCATGGCGGGCACAAAGGCTGGGTGCGGCTGGTAGCGGATATCGTCACGCAGCTGCAGCTCGTACACGCTCTGCGCAACCTGTTCCGCAGGAGCATTCGGGGCTAGCACCCTGCCCTGTTTGTCCAGCAGGGTCAGATGCGGCATCGCCGTCAGGGTCAGCGGCTCCAGTTCGTAAGGGCGCTTGGTAAAGTGATACTGGAGCGGCGGTTCGTAGATCTGGCCGATCAATTCAATCTCGTTGCTGCTGTAGGCGCGCGCCGGATCGAGGTGTTTGGGACGCTCGGAGAAGGACGAAAACAAGGTCTTGCCTAGCGCCGCACCGGATGGGTGGGGACTGTTGATGGGCTCTTGGCACCCCATCAAGGCAAAAACCATGATTAAAAGTAATGTGCGCATGACTGTGGAGTGTAAGAGAATCTTGCGTACATGGTTATAATTCCACCGGCGTTCAGACACAGAGAGGCAATACATGGGTTTTCTCAGCGGCAAGAAGATTCTCATCACCGGCTTGATCAGCAACCGTTCAATCGCCTATGGCGTGGCCCAGGCCTGCCACCGCGAAGGCGCCGAACTGGCGTTCAGTTATCAGGGCGAACGCGCCCGCGATCGGGTTCTAGAATTCGCCAAGGAATTTGGCAGCGATCTAGCTTTCCCTTGCGATGTCAGTAGCGATGAAGAGATTGATGCCCTGTTCGCTGAACTCGGCAAGCGCTGGGATGGTTTGGATGGCATCGTTCACTCCATCGCCTTCGTGCCCAAGACGGCACTGGCCGGTGACTATATCGAAGGCGTAACGCGTGAAAACTTCCGCATTGCCCACGACATCTCCAGTTATTCCTTCACCGCGCTAGCCAAGGCCGCCATGCCAATGATGCAGGGCCGCAATGCCTCGCTGCTGACCATGACCTACCTCGGCGCGGTGCGTTCGGTACCGCACTACAATGTCATGGGTCTGGCCAAGGCCAGCCTGGAAAGTTCGGTGCTGTATCTGGCCGCCGCTCTGGGCCCCAAAGGCATTCGCGTCAACGGCCTGTCGGCCGGCCCGATCAAAACCCTGGCCGCCTCCGGTATCGCTGATTTCAACAAGCTTTTAGCCTGGGGCGAAGAACACTCGCCGCTGCGTCGCAATGTTACCATCGAAGAGGTGGGCAACGCCTCCGCCTTCCTGCTCTCCGACCTTGCCTCAGGCATCACCGGCGAGATCACCTATGTCGACTCTGGCTTCAACAGCACAGCCGGTCTGGGTGTCGATTCGCACTAAAGCCACTGCGCAGCCCATAAAAAGAGGCCGGGAAACCGGCCTTTTTTATAGCTTCCGGGGTCACTCCCACTCAATAGTGCCCGGCGGTTTGCCGGTGACATCGTAGGTAACGCGGTTGATGCCGCGGATTTCGTTGACAATGCGGTTGGCTACTTTGCCGAGCAGCGCGTACGGCAGTTCAGCCCAGTGCGCCGTCATGA
>SXTL01000011.1 GCA_005790965.1 Burkholderiales bacterium
GGCATCCACCGCACGCCGTTCAACGAGCATGGCGATGCGATGTACCTCACCTCCAGCTTTGTGTTCGACACCGCGGCGCAAGCGGCGGCCCGCTTCTCCGGAGCCGAGCCAGGCATGATCTATGCCCGTTTTACCAACCCGGGCGTCTCCGCCTTTGAGGAGCGCTTGGCGGCCCTAGAAGGGGCCGAGCGGTGCGTGGCCTTTGCTACCGGCATGGCGGCGATCATGGCCACGGTGATGGGGCTGATGAAGGCGGGTGAACATATCGTTGCTTCCCGTTCGATTTTTGGTTCGACCGTGCAGTTGTTCAACAACATCATTGGCAAGTTTGGCGTCGAGACGACCTTTGTCTCGCCCACGGACCCGGAAGAATGGCGTGCCGCCGTGCGGCCCAATACGCGCTTGTTTTTTGTTGAATCGCCGTCCAATCCCCTCACCGAGGTGTCTGACATCGCCGCGCTGGCGGCCATCGCCCGTGAGGCGGGTGCCTGGCTGGCGGTGGACAACTGTTTCTGCACGCCCATCTTGCAAAAGCCGCTCGATCTTGGCGCGGACATCATCATCCATTCCGCGACCAAATACATTGACGGCCAAGGCCGCGTGCTGGGTGGCGCAGTGCTCGGCAGTCAGGCACTGATGGAAGGCGTTTACACCTTTCTGCGCACTGCGGGGCCATCGCTGTCTGCGTTCAACGCCTGGGTGTTGTTCAAGGGGATGGAGACGCTGGATTTGCGCATGCGCCAGCATTCGGCCAACGCCTTGGAGTTGGCCACTTGGCTGGAGGCGCAGCCGCAGGTGGCGCGAGTGCTGTATCCCGGTTTGGCGTCGCATCCGCAACATTCTTTGGCTATGCGCCAGCAGACCACGGGCGGCGGTATCGTGGCCTTTGAGTTGCGGGGGGGCAAGGATGCAGCCTGGCAGTTGATCGATGCCACCCAGATCATGTCGATTACCGCTAACCTGGGCGATGTCAAGACGACGATTACCCACCCGGCCAGCACGACCCACAGCCGGATGTCGCCCGAGCAGCGCGCTGCCGCCGGCATTAGCGACGGACTGATCCGCATCGCTGTGGGCCTGGAACATGTCGACGACCTCAAAAAGGATCTGCTGCGCGGGATGTAGGCGTCTGCGTTCGGGTCGGCTCTAAGCCTGTGACGACCTAGGCGCTTGCCTTACAGGCCGTGCCGTTCGCAAAGGTCGGCGATCAGGCAGTTAGCACATTTGGGCGCGCGTGCGGTGCAGGTGTAGCGTCCGTGCAGGATGAGCCAGTGATGGGCGTGATCCAGGTATTTTCCAGCTACGACCTTAAGCAGTTTTTCTTCGACCGCGAGAGGCGTCTTGCCGCTACCCATGCCGGTTCTATTGGCAACGCGGAATACATGCGTATCTACCGCTAGCGTTGGCTGACCAAAAGCAATGTTGAGCACGACATTGGCGGTCTTGCGCCCCACACCCGGCAGCGTTTGCAGTGATGCGCGGGTTTTTGGCACCTCTCCCGCAAAATCGCTAAGCAATTTTTGGCAAGTGGCGAGGATATGCTTGGCCTTGGTTTTATACAGGCCGATCCGGCGGATATGTTCCGTCAGGTTATCCAGCCCCAGGTTCAGCATCGCCTGTGGTGTGTCGGCTACGGCAAACAAGGGCCCCGTTGCGCGGTTGACCCCCGTGTCGGTGGCTTGCGCAGAGAGGATGACCGCAATCAGGAGTTCGAACGGGTTGCGGTGATTGAGTTCACCCTGCGGCTCGGGGTTGGCCTCAGCCCAGCGGCGGAAGCATTCGGCAACGAGGTCCCGCTTCATGCCCGGCGCGATTGAATCAGATTACGCAGGGCGATCAGAAGGCCGAGTCCGAAAAAGGCGCCGGGGGGCAAAACGGCGAGGAGAAAACCCGGATAGTCGGGGAAAACGGTCACTGTCCAGCCCTTTGCAATTTCCCCCAGAGCCAGGTCGAAACCTGAGAACAGAGTGCCCTTGCCTACGACCTCGCGCAGGGCGCCCAGCGCAACAAGGACGGCGGTCAGTCCTAGGCCCATGGCGATGCCGTCAAGGATCGATTGTACGGTGGGTTGCTTGGAGGCGAAGGCCTCGACCCGGGCGAGAATAATGCAGGTGGGGGTGATCAGCGGCAGGAAGATACCCAGTATCAAATAAAGCGGTTGGGCATAGGCCTGAATGACCAGGGTCACGATCGTGACGAGTACCGCGATGAGCAATACAAAGGTAGGGATGCGCAAGGCATTGGGAATAAAGTTGCGGATGACGGCCACGGAGCCGCTGGAGATGGCCATGACCAGGGTGGTGGCAAGACCCAGCGAGAGGGCGTTGATCACGGTATTGCTGACCGCAAGCAAAGGACAGAGCCCTAACAACTGGACGATGCCTGGGTTCTGTTTCCACAGGCCGTTGTAAAAGATATCGCGGGTTTCCGACCATGGCATCATGGCTGCGCTCCACTTAATAACTCGCTGCGATGGGCGGCGAAATAGGTCAGGGCGCCTTGCACGGCCTTGACGATGGCGCGTGGGGTGACGGTGGCACCGGTCACATAATCGAACGATCCTCCATCCTTGCGCACCTTCCAGTGCGCGCTAACCGGGTGGTCTAGCGAGGTGCCAGCGAATTGCTGTATCCAGGGACTGCGGGCCATCTCAATGTAATCGCCTAGGCCAGGGGTCTCGCGATGGCTGGTGACCCGTACGCCACCGACCCGGCCGTCGGGAAGAATGCCGATCAGCAGACGAATCTCGCCAGAATAGCCATCCGGCGCGCTGGCCTCGAGAATAACCCCGCTCGCTTGGCCCGCCTGGGTGGCGAGATAGCGGCTGGCGGGTCGTTTTAGGCCGAGCAGGGGATCGGCTGGAAGGGGATAGATGGCACGACTGAGATCGTTGTCGAAGCCACCGGAGGGTAGCGTTTGTGCCAGTAAGCGGTTCTTGAGGAGGCGTTCGGCATTGTCGATGGTCGGAGCTGTGGCCTGATGTGTACCGGACAGCAAGAGCGCGCCGATGGCTGAAAAAATGAGCAGGACGGCAGCGGGAGCCAGAATGTCGCGGGCCCAGTGTTTGATCCGCTTCATGGTTTATCTCCCGGCAGGTGCCGACGGCGGTGCCCGAAGACCTTGGGTTGGGTGTAGGCATCGATGAGGGGCGCGGCGCTGTTCATCAACAGGATGGCGAAGGCGACACCATCGGGGAAACTGCCGAAACTGCGAATCAGGACGGTGATCAGTCCGGCTAGCCCGGCGTAGAGAAGTTTGCCCACGGGGGTGTTGGCCGCTGAAACCGGGTCGGTCGCGATGAAAAAGGCTCCCAGCAGGGTGCCACCGGCCAGAAGGTGGAAGAAGGGGCCGGCCTGGTGGGCAGGGTCGAGCCCATAAAGAACCCCGGAGGTGAGCGCGATGCCACCCAGAAAAGCAACCGGGATGTGCCAAGTGATGATGCGCCGTGCCAGCAGATAGAGGCCACCCAGCAGATACAACAACGCCACCAGATCGCGGGCTTGCAGGGTGGGGATTGATTGGGCGGCCATCAGGCTGGAGGCCTCATGACCCGCGCGGAGATGGGTCTTGAGGCTGTCGAGGGGGGTGGCCGCGCTGAAGGCGTCGATCGGTAGGCGGGCGCCAGCGAAGATCATGTCATAGGCGTCGCCGAGGCTTGGACTATACGCGGCGAGGGCCGCGGGTGCAGGCCAGACATTAATCTGGGCCGGGAAACTAACGATGAGTACGGCGAAGCCGAGCATGGCTGGATTGAAGGTATTCTGGCCCAGGCCGCCATAGAGATGTTTGCCCACGACGGTGGCGAACAGCATGCCAACGGCATACAGCCACCAAGGCAGCAAGGTGGGCAGCGTCAGGGCCAGGAGGGCGGCCGTCACCAAGGTGGTGCCATCACCGAGGAAGGGGCGCAGGGGATAATGGCGTGCCTTCAGGAGGGCGGCCTCGAACAACAGTCCGAAGCTGGCGCAGAGAACCAGGCTGAAGAGCAGGGCGGGACCAAAGAGCCAGACATGCGCCGCGATGCCAGGCAAGAGGGCCCACAAGACTTGGGTCATGATGCGGGTGACGGAAGGCGTGGGGCTCATGGTGCCTCTTTCTGGGCGGGAGAGGACTCCTCCTCTTCCTCCTTGACGATACTGTCATGCACC
>SXTL01000012.1 GCA_005790965.1 Burkholderiales bacterium
ACCAACACGGCGGCGTCAGGATATTGGCGTTTCAATTCGACAATGCCTTCGGCCTTGAAGCGTTCATGAATGACGCAGGAACCTTGCCAAGGCAGCATGTCGGCCCCGGTTTCACGCTGCACGAAGTCACCGAGGAAACGATCCGGCGCCCAGAGGATTTTTTTGCCTTGGGCGTGCAGGTGTTGCACCACGCGCACCGCGATGCTGGAGGTCACCATCCAGTCGGCGCGCGCCTTCACTGCAGCAGAGGTGTTGGCGTACACGACTACGGTACGGTCGGGGTGCGCATCGCAAAAGGCCGCAAATTCGTCCGCTGGGCAGGATAGATCGAGCGAACATTCGGCGCCCAAGTCCGGCATCAGCACGCGTTTTTCCGGATTTAATATTTTGGCTGTCTCACCCATGAAGCGCACCCCGGCGACGAGCAGCGTCCCGGCCTTGGCAGCGTGGCCGAAGCGGGCCATCTCCAGCGAATCCGACACACAGCCGCCGGTTTCTTCGGCCAAGCGTTGCAAGTCAGCGCTGGTGTAGTAATGTGCGACCAGGACGGCGTTTTGTTCGGCCATTCGCGCCTTGATGCGGACAATCAGGTCAGCACGCTCGGCATCCGTGAGTTGCTCTTCAACAACCGCAGGGACGGCGGTGACGGGATGGGCTGCGGGCATGGAAAGGGTGGCGTTCATAGGCGTGATTTTAGCGCGCGAAATCAACGCATAATCTGCCCAAGATCAAACTGGAGCCCAAAATGGATGAATTTACGCTGCGCAAACAGGTGGCCGAGACCTCAGCGCGTACGGTGCATGAGCGCCTTAATCGCATCAGTTCTGGCAATGTGAGCGCTCGCTTCGGGGCTGGTTTTTTGGTCACGCCGTCGGGTGTTCCGTCTGCCGAGGTGTACCCAGAGCAAGTGGTGTTTGTGGCCATGGATGGCGCGTGGACGGGCACTCTGAAGCCGTCGAGTGAGTGGCGTTTTCACCGTGATCTGTATGCCGCGCGCCCGGAGGTGGGGGCGGTGGTGCATGTGCATTCGCCCTTCGCAGTAAGTATGGCGTGTTTGCGACGGGGCATCCCGCCCTTCAACTACATGATCGCGGTGGCGGGTGGAAAAACGATTCCGTGTGCCGATTACGCGACCTTCGGCACCCAGGCGTTGTCAGACAATATCCTCGCGGCGATGGGCCGGTTGCGCGCTTGTTTGCTGGCCAATCACGGCCAGGTGGCCGTGGGCCGCGACTTGTCACAGGCGTTGGGGGTCGCGATCGAGGTCGAGGCCTTGTGCGAGCAATACTGGCGGGCCTGCCAGCTGGGTGAACCAGTGTTGTTGACCGATGCAGAGATGGATGAAGCCCTGGCGGCATTTCAGGGCTACGGCGTCAACCGCTGATTACCGCACGGTCAGCCACATGCGCCCACCGCGCCACAGGCGGTGCAGAACTCGCAGCCATCCTTCTTGATGACCGTAGCGTTGCCACATTCCTTGCAGGGCTTGCCGCGCAGAAGCGGGGCCGGTGCGGGGCTGCCTTCGGTGTGCGGCTGCGGGTTTTCGAGGATGCCCATTTGCACCAGGGGAAAGCCATCTTCGTCGAGGATGCCGAGCATGGCGTAGCGGTGAATGATGAGGCGGGCGACATAGGCAACGGTGGACGGCCAGTTTTCCTGCTTGCTGCCGCCCGGCACAAAGGCCATGAAGTCGCCAAGCGGCTCTTGGTAGTTGAGCAACTTGCGCAGCTTCATGCCGATCCAGGCGGGATCGAGTACGCGCATGTCGAGCGATAGCAGCTTGCACAGACCGTCGAGGGCGCGCGGGTAATCGCCGGATAGCCACAAGGAATAGGGTCGCGTGACGCCATCAGGCAGGGTGATTTCTTTTAAACCGAGAACGAAGTCGTCATCGGTGTGGGGGTTTTTGACATCGACCGTCCATGACAGGGTGCCATCAGTGCCCGTTTTAGGCTCTTTGAGGCTGAATAGGGCATCGAGTACCGGCGTGGTGCCTTCCGCTTCTAGGCAGCCGAGGTTTTCCAGATGCCAGCGTACCAGTTGTGCGACTGCCGAGACCATGCTCGGGACCTGGCGGGGTTCGCCTTCGGGAGGGAAAGGCAGGGTGCAAGCATCATCGCCCCGAGTCTTGGCTAGGGTCTCGAGTTTGAGTTTGAGCCAGGCACGGTCATTGGCGCGCATGTCCATGGATAGCGTTTTGGCAAGTGCTCCTAGGCCGCGCGGTTGTTCGGCTCCATTGACCCAGACCTCGAAGGGCCACGCTTTGCCACCGCCGTTTTGAATGTGGCCGACAAACAGGGCGAAGCTTCCCTGCGGGTATTCCAACATATAGCTCCAGGCCAGATTGCCGCCCGGCAACTTGGGGCGGCCCGGCCATTTCAGGCTTTCCAGCACAGGCGCGGGGATGGCCTTGATCTCGATACGGCGGTTGACATCACCAGTCGAAAAATCCTGCGGGGCGGCCTTTTCCGGGGCAACCGATAGCACACTGCCCAGCACGGCGTTGGGGCGGTAGGTGGTGATGCCTTTTAGCCCGGCCTTCCAGGCAGCGAGGTAGAGGTCTTCAAAATCAGCAAAGGGGTAGGCCTCTGGGACATTGACGGTTTTAGAGATGGCTGAATCAACGAAGGGCGCGACGGATGCCACCATTTCCATGTGGCCCATGGCCGAGATCTCCAGCGCGGTGACAAAGCTGGCTGGCAGGTGTTCCGTGTCGCCACCCAGCTCCTTGTACATGCGCCAGGCGTGGTCTTCGACCGAATAGTCTTTGTGGCCGCCGTCCGGCATGCGTTTTTTGCGGGTGTAGAACCACGAGAACGCCGGTTCGATGCCGTTGCTGGCGTTGTCGGCAAAAGCCAGCGAAATGGTGCCGGTGGGTGCGATGGAGAGCAGGTGCGAATTGCGGATGCCGTGCGTACGAATGCTGTCTTTCAGATCTGTGGGCAGGCGGCTGGCAAAACTGGGGTTGGCGAGATAGAGGTCGGCGTTGAAGAGCGGGAAGGCCCCGCGTTCCTGCGCCAGATCAACCGAGGTGCGATAGGCTGTGTCGCGCATGAATTCGGCGGTCTTTCCGGCAAAGGCCCGCGCCTCCGGTGTGTCGTAACGCAGGTTAAGCATGACCAGTGCGTCTCCCAAGCCGGTAAACCCGAGACCGACACGGCGCTTGGATTGCGCCTCGGCGTGTTGTTTTTCCAACGGCCAGGCGGTCAGATCGAGGACATTATCGAGCGCTCGCGTGGCTATCTGGATAACTTCGGAAAAACTGTCGAAATCGAAATGCGCCTGTGCGCTGAAGGGCGAGCCGACGAAGCGGGCCAGGTTGATCGAACCCAGGCAGCAGCAGCCGTAGGGCGGGAGCGGTTGCTCGCCACACGGGTTCGTGGCCTCGATGGTTTCGCAATAGGCGAGGTTGTTGTCGCGGTTGATGCGGTCGAGAAACAGGACGCCCGGTTCGGCGTGATCGTAGGTGGCCTGCATGATCTGTCCCCACAACGCACGGGCCGGCAACTTGCGATAGACCCATTGGCCATCGCTGCGTTGGTACGAACCGGCGGCGAGCAGGTCGGTCGCCGGTTTAGCACGGTGAGTGAGTTCGATGTCGGCATCGGCTTCCACGGCTTGCATGAAGGCGTCGGTGACGCC
>SXTL01000089.1 GCA_005790965.1 Burkholderiales bacterium
GGTTACGGCGCGGCTGGGTTGCCAGACGGGAGCCTCGGTTTTGTGTATCTACCGGCGCTGGCTGGTATCGCTGCCGCCAGCTGGATCACCGCCCCTCTGGGCGCAAAACTCGCCCATCGCCTACCGGTCAAAAAACTCAAGCGCATCTTCGCCCTGCTCCTGTATGCGCTCGGTCTTCGCATGGCCATAGCGCTCCTCTCATGAGTCTATACTCGAACACGCTTTCTAAAATTGAAAAGGCTTGCGAAGAAAGCGGGCGCTCACATTCTAAGCCCGTCCTGATCGCCGTCAGCAAAACGCAACCGGCCGAGCGACTGGCCGAACTGGCGCATCTGGGGCAACGCGATTTTGGCGAAAGCTATGTGCAAGAGGCGTTGCGCAAACGCACGGCACTAGCGGCCCTCGGGTGGGCTGAGCGCGGTCTGATCTGGCACTTTATCGGCCCCATACAGAGCAACAAGACCCGGCTGATCGCCGAGCACTTTGACTGGGTGCACAGCGTGGATCGCCTCAAGATTGCCGAGCGGCTGGCGGCCCAGCGGCCTGCCGGGTTGCCACCCCTGCAGGTCTGCCTAGAGGTCAATATCAGCGCCGAAGCCAGCAAAAGCGGGGTACTGCCGTCTGCCTTGCCTGCTTTGGCGCAGGCTGTCGCAAAACTGCCGCATCTGCACCTGCGCGGGCTGATGGCCATCCCCGCACCGAGCGCCGATCCGGCCTCACAACACGCCGCGTTTCGCCATTTGCGGCAACTTCTGGAACAATTGCGCGCAGCCGGTTTGGATCTGGATGTTTTGTCGATGGGTATGAGTGGCGATCTGGAGGCAGCCATTGCTGAAGGTGCCACGCATCTGCGTATTGGCACGGCCCTTTTTGGAGAACGGGTTTATTCATGAAGATTGGATTTTTAGGGGGCGGCAATATGGCCGCCGCGATGATCGGTGGCCTGTATCAAGGGCACGCCATCGTGGTAGTCGAGCCCGATGCGGCCAAAGGGACGGCGCTGGCCGAACGCTACGGCATTGTCGCCGAGACCGCAGCGGCGGGCTTGTTCAATTGCGAGGTCATCGTCCTGGCGGTCAAACCACAACAACTGCATTCCGCCTTATCCGGATGGCCCAAGCTGCGCCCGGAGCAACTGGTGCTTTCGGTGGCGGCGGGGGTACGCGCTGCCGACATCGCGCGCTGGCTGGGCGGCCATCCGGCCATCATCCGCGCCATGCCCAATACTCCCGCGCTGGTGGGTGCAGGGATTACCGGCCTCTTTGCCTTACCCTTGGTTTCCAGCGCCCAGCGCAGCGCTGCCGGCACCCTCCTCGGGGCTGTTGGGCAGGTCGTCTGGGTCGAAGCGGAAGCGCAGATCGACGCCGTCACCGCCATCTCTGGCAGCGGCCCGGCCTATGTCTTTCTCTGTATCGAGGCGCTTGAAGCCGCCGCCCGCGATTTGGGGCTAGACGCTGACACCGCCAGGCAACTGGCCTTGCACACCTTTCTGGGCGCCGCCCGACTGGCCGTGGACGAGGCGAGTGATCCGGCTGACTTGCGCGCTCGCGTGACCTCCAAAGGCGGCACCACCGAGCGCGGCGTTGCGGCCCTGGAAGCTGCCGATGTACGAACTGCCTTCAGGAATGCGGCCCGTGCCGCTGCCGTTCGGGCCAACGAGATGGGCGACCTGTTCGGCAAGGAATAAGTATGCTGACCGACGCCCTGCAGTTCCTGATCCACACCCTGTTCGATCTGATCGCCACAGCCTTCTGGTTGCGTTTTTACCTGCAATGGGCCCGGGTACCGTTCCACCACCCCTTTGCCCAGTTCATCATGCGCGTCACCGATTTCGCCGTACGGCCCTTGCGCCGCGTCATACCGGGGTTGTTTGGCCTCGACTGGAGCAGCCTGCTGCCCTTCCTGGGCGTGGAAATCCTCGCTGTGGTTTTAAGCGAACTCATTAGCGGCTTCCCCTTCAGCGTTGCCGGTGCGGGTGTGCTGTCCAGCCTGCTATTGCTGGGCATCGCCGCCGCCCTCCGGTTGGTGTTACAGACCCTGGTTATTTTGGTTATTGGTCAGGCCGTCCTGAGCTGGGTCAGCCCGGTCTCGCCCGCGTCAGCGCTTTTTCACGCCCTCACGGCACCAATCCTGAACCCGTTGCGGCGCATTATCCCGCCCATCGCCAGCGTCGATTTGTCGCCCATCGCCGCCTTCATCCTGATTCAACTGGTGCTCATGCTTCCGGTTACCCTGCTGGAACAAAGCGCCCGCGCAATGCTGTGATAGACGCGTTCCCAGTCTGGCTGAAAGCGGCTGGCGATCAGTCCAGCCTCATAGCGATTCACGCCCAACCGGGCGCCTCGCGGTCAGAGATCGCTGGCGTGCATGGCGAAGCCCTGAAGATCCGCATTCAGGCCCGCCCCATTGAAGGGGCGGCCAATACCGCCTTGCTGACCTTTCTGGCCAAGCGTCTAGGTATCCCCACTGCCGCACTGGAGTTGATTGCGGGCGAGACCAGCCGCACCAAGCGCGTGCGCATCCCGCTCGCCGCGAATACCGTCTTGGCTCGGCTTGAGGTACCGCTTAAAGCAGGATGATGTCGTATTGCTCTTGTGTAAACGCCGTTTCGACCTGGAGCGACACGGGCTTACCGATAAAGTCAGACAACTGCGCAAGGCTTTGCGATTCTTCGTCGAGGAACTGATCAATCACGGTTTGCCCGGCCAGGATCCGGAACTCGCTGGCACCGAATTGCCGCGATTCACGCAATACAGCGCGCAGGATCTCGTAGCACACCGTCTGCGCGGTCTTGATCTGGCCGCGTCCCTGGCAGGTCGGACAGGCCTCGCACATCTGCCGCGACAGGCTCTCGCGGGTGCGCTTGCGGGTCATTTCCACCAAACCCAACGCCGAAAAACCGCTCATCGTCGTCCGGGTGCGGTCGCGTTCCATGGCGCGACCCAATTCAGTCAGCACGGCCTCGCGATGACTGGCGCTATCCATGTCAATAAAATCGATGATGATGATGCCGCCCAGATTGCGGAGCCGCATCTGACGCGCAATGACCTGTGCCGCCTCCAGATTGGTCTTAAAAATGGTCTCGTCGAAGCTCTTTACGCCGATATAGGCCCCGGTATTGACATCCACCGTGGTCAGCGCCTCGGTTTGGTCAATGATCAGATAACCGCCGGACTTGAGATCGACCCGCCGCGCGAGCGCCTTTTCGATCTCGTCCTCGACGCCATACAGCTCAAACAGCGGGCGATCGGCACTGTAGTGCGATACCCGGTCATGCAGCTTACTCGTAAAATCTTCGGAAAAAGCCCGCATGCGTTGATAGGTCTCGCGCGAATCCACCAAAATGCGATCGGTCGCTTCATTGGCAATGTCGCGCAAGGCGCGGTGGGCCAGATCCAGTTCCTGAAAGATCGGCGCCGGCCCTTCGCTGGTCGCAGCTCGATTGCGGATGGCATCCCATAAGGTGTGCAGATATTCAATGTCCGCCGCAAGCTCGGTGTTGCTAGCGTCAGCGGCCTGGGTGCGAATGATGAAACCCCGGCCCATCCCCTCCGGAATCAGAGAATCCAGCCGGGCGCGCAGATTGTCTCGCTCGGCCGGATCCTCAATCTTCTGCGACACCCCAATCCGCACCTCCTGCGGCAGAAAAACCAAACAACGGCCCGCCAGACTAATCTGGGTCGAGAGCCGCGCCCCCTTAGTGCCGATTGGGTCCTTGATCACCTGCACCAACAGGCTCTGGCCCTCATGCAGGATCTGTTCGATGGGACGCGGACATTCCTCACAGCGCGCTTCCAGAATGTCGCCCACATGCAAGAAGGCGGCGCGCTCCAGGCCAATGTCGAGAAAGGCCGACTGCATCCCCGGTAAAACCCGGCTGACCTTGCCCAGATAGACATTGCCGGCAATGCCGCGCCCACCGCTACGCTCGATATGCAGTTCCTGGACCGCGCCCAGATGCACCACGGCGACCCGCGTCTCCTGCGGGGTTACATTGATCAGAATCTCCTCACTCATGCTGCGTCCAGCCCGAAATGCCTTAATAGCTGCGCAGTTTCGCACAACGGCAGGCCCATGACACCTGAATAACTGCCACTCAGATGGGCAATAAAGGCGGCCGCGCGACCCTGGATTCCGTATCCGCCGGCCTTGTCAAAGGGCTCACCGCTGGCGATATAGGCCGCGATTTCGGCCTCGTCCAGGCGACGAAAGCGCACCTCGCTTTCCGAGACCCGTTCTTGCAAAACACCCTCACGGATCACGCACACCGCGGTCAAAACGCTGTGCGTGCGTCCGGAAAAACGCCGCAACCCTTCGGATGCCTCGGCCGCCGATAGGGGCTTGCCGAGGATCTGGCCATCCAGCGTCACGGTCGTATCGGCCGCCAGGAGGGGCCGCGACGGCAGACCGCGCGCCCGGCGGGTGGCCTCACCGGCCTCGGCCTTGGCCCGCGCCAGGCGAATCACATAAGGTCGCGCCGCTTCAGCGCCGAGCGGGTCCTCATTTACCGCCGGATCCGGCAGTAGCACTGCGGGCGCATAGCCAATCTGACGCAGCAACGCCAATCGACGCGGACTTTGCGAGGCCAGATATAGGGTATTCATAACCGTGCCGTCATGCGTGGCCTCATTCGCGATGATAGGGATGACCTGCCAGCAGGCTGGCGGCGCGATACAGTTGTTCGACCAGAAGAACCCGCGCCAGCGCATGCGGTAGCGTTAATTTGGACAGGGCCAATTTGAGCTCGGCACGCTGCAAGACCTCGGGGCCGTGACCATCGGCACCGCCAATTAGAAGCAAGGTATCGCGCCCCTCGCGTTGCCAATCGGCAATCCAGTCGGCCAATTGACGCGTGGTTGGCGTCTGGCCGTGTTCATCGAGAGCCACGATCCGCGCACCGCTTGGACAGCGTTCTAGGAGACGCGTGGCCTCAGCCACCTTAATACGCTCAACAGGCTGGCCGAGACGCTTTTCCGGGCGCACCTCGATCAGATCAAAACGCCATTCGCGCGGCAGGCGTTTCTGGTATTCGGCCACGGCGGCATCCGCCCAGCCGGGCAGCCGCTCGCCAATGGTCAGACAGGTGAGTTTCATGGCCGTGCATCTTACCGCCTTGTTGACGGCGCGGTTCACA
>SXTL01000002.1 GCA_005790965.1 Burkholderiales bacterium
CCAAGGTTCCCGTACCGATGTTGCCGGTGTTGGTGATGCCTGCAGTGGTCGTGGCCCCGGTGACGCCCAAGGTCCCACCGACGGTGGCGTTGGTGGTGACGGCCGCGCTGTCGAGGTTTGCGGCGCCCGAGGTGGTCAGGGACGACATCGTCGTGGCTCCGGTGACGCCCAAGGTTCCGCCGACGGTGGCGTTGGTGGTGACGCCCAAGGTTCCCGTACCGATGTTGCCGGTGTTGGTGATGCCTGCAGTGGTCGTGGCCCCGGTGACGCCCAAGGTTCCACCGACGGTGGCGTCGGCGGTGACGCCCAAGGTACCCGTACCGATGTTGCCGGTGGTTGTGATATCGGTGGCGCCTGCATTGCCCGAGATGGTGATGGTGTCACCAGCTGAGATTTGCCCCGATTGGACACCTATTGTGACTGCAACATCAGCAGCGTCGGCTTGTCCGCCCGATAGTGTCAAGGCGCTGGCCATTAACGCTAATATCAAGCGGCTTGGATTGGATTGTGTTTTGATTGATGACATCAAAGGCTCCCAAGGTTGGATAAGTAAATCCCCGTGATTTACCCTGGGAACGGTTTATGGGGTATGGATATAAACGGGGCGTCACCCCAAATAAATAACACCTGCTTTTGTGTTGATGGCAGCGCCCGCGTTGCTGTGGTGCCACTTATACCGCCGGGTCATGCGGCTTTTACCCGAGGCTCTGTGCGTTATCGCCCCCCCCCAAGCGACGGGGTCGCGCTTTAGACGGTAGCCTTTTTCCACAGTGAGCAGATGCTGGGGGTTTTCCGGATCAGGTTCGATAGCAATTCGCAACCGTCTGACGAGCATTCGTAGACTGGTCGTGGTGCTGCCAAGATCTTCTTGAAGGGTCGAAAGGCTGCATCTGTTTCCCTTGCTTGCACATAGGCGTGCCAGTAAACGCGCCTCGCCGGGTGTCAACGCGACCACGCGCCCGGTATCATGCGTCAGGGTGTGGTGTTGCGCATCAAACCAGAAGCGGCCTACTTGGCAACAAGTGACAAATTCGCAACTTCTTTCCAGATGGCTACTCGGAAAATCTAACTGGAGAGGTAGCCTGGCCAGCAGTTCGGCTGGGGGGAAAGGTTTTATGAGGTAATCCAAACAGCCGTTTTCGATGAGCTTCCAGCGACGCACGGGATCCATCGACTTGACAATTCCGATGCGCACAGCTTTGGGAGGCGGGCGGACGCCGGGGATCAAGTCATCAAAATCAATGAGCCAGAGATCGCAGTGCGCGTCTTTATCGGGCGGATGCTCTGTAAACATCTCGGCATACCAGCCTTGCCCTTCCAGAATGGCTTCGCACAGAGAGGCAATGGCATAGTCTTTCGAACACACAAAGGCCTGTTTGGGGGAATTACCAAGTCTCTCAAAAGGCTTTTCAGAGAACAATGCGGTAACCATGGTTGCGAACGGCTTCGATGACACAACGCGCGCCCTCAAGCTTGGACAATCGTTTTCTCAGACTGGAAATGCGTGTACGGATGCCAGCACCGTCATGCTCCGGCGAAATGGCGCACGAGAGAGTCTCGAAATCGACGATACGCCCATTTCCCAGTAAAAGCATATGCAATAGGGCGGCCTCTGCCGGTGGAAGATGACAGACGGCGTCAGTTCGGAGGTGATGTAATGTTTTTGAGTCCATGTCGAGCCGCCATTGCCCTAGGCGCAGCGGTTGGGCAGCACGGGCCACACGCGCAATGCGTACAACGAGCTCTGGCGTTTCGAACGGGGTAATGAGTACATCAGAAGCACCACAGTCAAACAACCGACGGCGCATCTGCGGGCGCGAATCCGGTGTGATGGCTAGCACAGACGGTGATGCAGAATGGCTTCGTAGCGCGGTAATGGTGTGACAGGTGTTCTTCAATATTTTTTCCTGGCTAGCGTTGGTCGCCGCGTCGGCGTAAACCACGACCACATTTGATGTCTGCCGCAAAGCACTGGCCTCGGGTATGGCGTGAACGCGCAACCTCGATGCGTTAGGCAAGGCGCTTTGCAAGCGTGCTTGAAACACGCGTGCTTCGTCTGGGGGAGCGACAAAAGAAACGCTATGAACAATAGAGGGTATCGAGAGTTCCATAGATGAAATGGTTAGACAGGAGCTAAACATAGGTAAAGAAATTTACCTATATTACCAGTAACACAAAAATTATTTAATTTAACTATGTGCGTCGAATGTCGAGCATTGCGGCGGAACCCAAAACGGGCGCGTACCAGCCTGTATTTTTAAGGCTCAGAGATAAATGGCTCATAACCTTAAATAAATATAGTAAGAATGTTGGTTAACAGATGGCTGGGGTCGTGTACGAATGACTCCGTGCACATGGGCTGAAAAGGTTTGCGTGTCCGAAACCCGACAGCGATGCGAAGGTCAATGGCCTAACAGGGGTGACTGCGAGCGCAAACGGTGCCGCTGAATGACCCGGTTTGCGGCCGCGTAAAAATGAAAAGGTCGGAGGCGACGAAATAACCCTACTGGGTGCCTCCGACGGTGAGTCCGTCGATGCGCAAGGTCGGTTGCCCGACGCCAACGGGGACGCTTTGACCATCTTTGCCGCAGGTTCCTACACCGGGATCGAGAGCGAGGTCGTTGCCGATCAGCGCGACGCGGGTTAGTACATCGGGGCCGTTGCCGATCAGGGTAGCGCCCTTTACCGGGCGGGTGAGCTTGCCGTTTTCGATGAGCCAGGCCTCGCTGGCAGCGAACACGAATTTTCCGCTGGTAATGTCTACCTGGCCGCCGCCGAAGTTGCTGGCGTAAAGGCCTTTTTTGACGGAGGCCAGGATTTCGGCTGGATCGTGCGATCCAGCGCGCATGTAGGTGTTGGTCATGCGCGTCAACGGGAGGTGGGCTAAGGTCTCGCGGCGGCCGTTGCCGGTCGATGCGACACCCATCAGGCGGGCGTTGAGGCGGTCTTGC
The DNA here is from genome assembly GCA_005790965.1 of Burkholderiales bacterium. GTDB lineage: Bacteria > Pseudomonadota > Gammaproteobacteria > Burkholderiales > Thiobacillaceae > QYQG01. The sequence goes on from SXTL01000002.1 coordinate 2,952, forward strand.
AGGTAGCCCTTGAGAATGCCATCTTCGATGAGGACCGTGCTTTGGGTGGGCGTGCCCTCATCGTCAATATTGAGGGAGCCGCGGCGGTCGGCGATATTGCCATCGTCCAGGACGGTGACGCCGGGGGCGGCAACGCGCTGCCCTATACGCCCGGAAAACGCCGAACTGCCCTTGCGGTTGAAATCACCCTCCAGGCCGTGACCGATGGCTTCATGCAGCAAAATGCCGGGCCAGCCGGGGCCCAGCACAACGGTCATGGTGCCAGCGGGCGCAGGGTCGGCGGCCAGGTTGGTAAGGGCCTGCGCGACAGCCTTTTGGGCGTAGTCGGCCAAGCGTGCTTCATTGAACCAGGCGTAATCGAAGCGGCCGCCGCCGCCGGCGCTGCCTTGTTCGCGGCGACCGTTTTGTTCGACGATGACTTGCAGGGACAGTCGCACCAAGGGCCGGACATCGGCGGCAAGTAGGCCGTCTTGGCGGGCGACCAACACGACATCGTATTCTCCCGCGAGCGAGGCCATTACTTGAGTGATGCGTGGGTCAAGGGCCCGCGTGTGGGCTTCCAGGCGATGCAGCAGGGCGATCTTGTCGGCTTCGGCTAGGGAGCCAATGGGATCGAGCGGGGCATAGAGCTGATGGCTCTGCCCTTCGGTAGGTTGATAAAGGCGCGCATTTTGTCCGGCGGCGGCAATGGTGCGTACGCTGCGTGCAGCTTCCAGAATGGCGGGGGCGGTAATGTCGTCTGAATAGGCGAAAGCGGTTTTCTCGCCGCTTACGGCGCGGATTCCCACCCCTTGGTCGATATTGAAGCTGCCGGACTTGACCTGGCTTTCCTCAAGGCTCCAGGACTCGCTACGGGTATGTTGGAAATAGAGGTCGGCATCCTCAGCCGAATGGGTTCCCAGCGTGGCGAAGGCCTGCTCGAGAAGGGTCGCATCAAGCCCATTGTCTGCCAGCAGGAGTGGCTGGGCGATCTCTAGAGCGCCGCTCATTTGGCGTTCTGGATGGGTAGATGGTTGCAGTCGAGGCGGCGGTGCTGCAGGGCGGGAAGACTGTTGCGCAAGCTGTTCTGATAGGCCGGGTTGAGGTTGGCGATGACGACGCCCGAGCCGCGCGGCAGACGGTCGAGAATATTGCCCCAAGGGTCGACGATCATGCTGTCGCCATGGGTTTCGCGACCGGACACATGGTAACCGCCCTGCGCCGGAGCGATAACATAAGCGAGGTTTTCGATGGCGCGGGCGCGAACCAGTGTCTCCCAGTGGGCCTTGCCAGTGGTGGCCGTGAAGGCTGAGGGCACAACGATGAAATCAACTCCGGTCATGGCGCGGTACAGTTCCGGAAAGCGCAGGTCATAGCAGATGGACAGGCCCATACGGCCGAAGGGGGTATCAAGGGTGACGACCTCCTTGCCTGGCTGGATGGTTTTTTCTTCGCGATAGTGCTCGCTACCGAGGTCGAGCCCAAAGAGGTGGATCTTGTCGTAGCGAGCAACCTGTTGTCCCTTGTCGTTGTAGACGAGGCAACTATTGAAAACCTTTTTTGCATTGTTGCAGGCTAGAGGCACGCTGCCACCAACCAGCCAGATTTTGCGGCGCTTGGCCTGTGCGGCAAGAAAGGCCTGAATAGGGCCCTCACCCGGGGTCTCGCGCACGGCGACCTTGTCGCTGTCCTTCATTCCCATGATGGCGAAATATTCGGGCAGGGCGACCAGTTTGGCGCCCGCTTTGGCGGCGATCTCAATGAGTCGCGCGGCTTCATCAAGATTGGCCAAAACATTGGGTCCGGAGGCCATTTGGATGGCGGCGATGCGCGTCATGTCCGGCGCGGGTTTGGGGGGGCTGACAGAGTGGCGTACGGTCATGATATCGGTGGGCTACGAGGGGTGGCCTAACCTTACACAAGCCTTTCGTTTGCGACAAGGCATTTTGAATGTCTGGGGCGCTGCAGGCCGTTAAGGGTGGGGATTTGGTGGGGACGCGGATTTATGGAAACAAGTCATCCGAGGGCGTAGGTTTGGTCTCTTTGGGCGGAGTCTTAGTGGTAATCACGGGTTTGTCCCAGGTGCCAGTGACCAGATAGTGGAAGCGCGGGGTAGCCCGGTTGATTTCGTCCTTCAGGATCTTGCTGGCGATCCAGGCCCCGGCCAGTCCGACCGGGCCAGCCGCCAGTCCGCTAGCCGCAACCAGAGTATCGGTGAAATGGGGTTCTACTTTTAGATCGAGGACCTGAGTCTCGTTGTTGAGGTTAATCTGGCCCGTCATGCTGACCTTGGCCGGGGGGCCGTTCATCTCGAACAGGTCTAGCTTGATTTGTCCCAGTGAGGCTTGGGCGCGCGCATCCAACTGATCAAAAGCAAAGCCCTTAGAAAACAGGGTACCAAAATCTAGGGCAGCCAGGCGCGAGATGGCCTGCAGATTGACAATAGCGAACAGTCGGGCAATTCCAGGATCGACCTCCAGAAACTGGCCATTTTTGATCTGGATGGTGAACTGGCCGGAAAGCGCATTGGGACTCAGTCTATCCAAACCCCCAGGCCAGGCCAAGCGTTGGCTGGTAATGCTTCCCGAACCACCCTTGACACGCTCGGGATAGCCTAGTCGATCCATGAGTCGCCCGAGATTTTCGATTTGCAACTCGCCGTCCTCAAAGACCGATTGGCGCCGGGGATCATCGTAAAGTTTAAGCCGTCCGGTGAGGGTCGCGTTAGGTTGGCTCACTTTGATGCGGTCAATTTCTTTTCCGCCCATGATGGATTTGTAGTTGAAAGAGACCTCGCCCAGTTTGGCTTTGCCTACCTGAAGGTCTTTTACAATGACCGTGCCAGAATAGTCCGTGGCGGCAGACGCGGTAGGCGCCGCAGGCGCAGGGGATTCCGTGGTGTCCGGCCAGTGCAAGCGCGCGAAATCCGCAGTGATGTGGCGTTTACTCGCCACGATCATGATCCCTCCATCGGCCTCGCGACTCTTCAGGGCGATCAACCAGCCTTGGCCATTGGGCTTTAGATCGATGGTGCTGCCGTGCAGGGTGCGATCCATGATTTGCAGTTCAGCACTCTGGATGTGGATCGAGCGTAACGGTAGGCGGCTACCTTTTCCATCCCCCGTGTCCGGCATTGAGGCGGCCAAAGCGCGCCATTGGTCAAGGTCCAGTCGTCCCATTGAGCCGCTGATTTCCACGCCATTTGCGGCCGGGAGCGTGGCCTCTCCGGGGCCAAGGCGCAGACCGATACGGGCGCTGGCCAGATCGCTTTTATAAAGGGCGCGCAGGGTGGCGATGTTTCCATATTGCGCTTCGAGAGCATTGAAGCCCATTTCCTTTGGTGCTGACTCGATTCGAAGCGGAGCGCGCAGGGCCGCTGCTTTGCCCAGCGGAGCCGGCAGTTGGATGGCCAGTCCTTCCAGGTCGCTGGTGAATTTGAGACGCTGCTGACGGGTGTCAGCCAGAAGTTCTAGTTGATAGGTCGTTTGCCCTTGCAGGCGGGTCAAAAATTCCGCAGGTAGCCAGGCTGCAAGCAATTTCCGGGTGAGCTGACTTTGTACCTGGACGGCCAGCGTGCCTGAATTTCGTGGGGCGATCGACAGGCGGGCCGGTTCGCCAAAAAGACGGGCCGTCAGGTCGCGGCCACTGAGCTGATCTTGAGTAAAACGCAGGGAGCCGTTTAACTGTTCGAGGTCCGGCAGGCCTAGCCCTGGACTGACCTGGTTGTCCTTCAGCGTCAGCGATCCCTCGACCTTGCTATCGGTCATCTTTTCCAGAGGCAGCCGCAGTTTGAGGTCCAGGCTGGCCTGGCCTCGCGCTACCAGATGCTCGGTAAAGCCGCCGGTGTGGGCCTTGACGGGACTGTGGTTGACGAAATCGATAAAGGCCCGGGTCTCGCCTTGCGCGCGGCCTTGTACTTCCAGCAGGGTGGGGACCTGAAAGAGATCGGCGATGCTGACGGTCACTTCGGAGAGTTGGGTTCCGGCACTGCGCCCCGTGGCCTTCAGATGCATGGCGGCGCGGTCAAAGACGAGGTCGCCCTGAATGTGATCAATGCTCGGCCAATGCTCTGCGTAGAGCAGTTTGGCGTCTTCCAGCGGTACGCTGACCCGGAATTCGCCGCCACCGTGGGTAAATGGGAAGCGGTCCAGCGGACCTTTGAGGCGCATCTGGGCATTGCGCGAGACGCCAGCCTTGAGGCTGTCCCGGAGCCAGAAACGCGTATCGTCACCCACGGCCTCGGGCAGGTAACGCCAGACGGCATCGCCGCGCGCGTGCTTGATCTGCGCCTTGAGGTCGGCCACCGGGCTGCGACCGGGTTTCCAGATGAGCCGGCCCTGAAGCTGGCCTTCAAGATCGTCGTTGAGAAGTTCCAGGCGCTTAATGTGGATCTCGTGCTGATCAGCCTGATTACGCCACTGGGCGGCGCCTTCCACGCGTTTGAATTGCAGCGGGTAGCGGAAGGCTTTTGGGGCGTCGAGGGTGAAGACATTCGTATCGAGCACCAAACTGCCCCCGTTTTCGTTGGCTTCCAGGTGGCCACTGGCCCCTTGGAAACCGGGTTGTTTCGCCGTGGCCTTGATGCCGATATCAGAAAAATGGGCTTTGAGCCGATATTTATCAGATCCGTTCCATTGTCCCGAGGCGTGGGTGATCTGGCCGCGCGGCGCCAAGCTCTGGATCTGATCGTGAATGCTGCGCGGCATGGGGATATGGCCGGTAAGCGTGGTGAAGGTCTCGATGCGCAGATTGCGGGTTTCGAGTTCGCCGCTCTCAATTCGCTGCTGGTCAGGCGTGCGCTTGATGCGAAGGCGAAGATCGGCAGGTTCACTGGCGCTCTGGCTCGGGGTGGTAAAGGTCAGGCCCCGCGCGCTGAGTTCTTCGTGCGGGCCTTCGCTACGCCACATAATGCGTCCGCGGAGCGAGGTGAACAGGGTGTCCGGCAGGGCCTCGTCAAAACGCAGGCGGGTGTCGGCAAGGTGGACATCGCCGGTGACGGCAGCTAGCCGCCCCTTCTTCAGGTCGATCCAGGCGCGTACATGGCCGGTCCCGGCCTGGACAAAGGATTGCGACCAAGGTGCATGCCGGGCCAGGGTGTCCAGTTGCGTGTTGTCCACGGCCATGTAGATCTCTCCGTGCCAGCTAGCCGCGTCCGAGAGTCTGTGGCCGCGCAACTCGGCGCGCAGATCCAGTCGTTCTCCAAGGCCGCTCGGTAATTGGCCTTTGACGCCCATTTGGTGGCGGCCAAGAAGGTTCTCCATGCGGGCATTGATTTGAGTAATTTTCAGGGGCGGCGCCTTGATGAGGTCGTCCTGCCAAAGAACCTGTCCATTCATCAGGAGCACATTGTGCTGGCGCAGGAGCCAGTCAGGAAAAGGCGAGCTCTGGCCGGGGCTATTTACGGGCATGCCGGCGACATAAATGACGCCGGCTGGGTCGCGCCGGGCAAGCAGATCGAGGTCACGAAGTTCCAGATTGGCCAGGCGCAGATCCATGAACAACAGACTGCTCCAGGATAAAGTTGCACGCACTTCGGCCAGGCTAAGGTGGGGCCTCCCGTCAGGACCGGTCACGGTCAGGCCAGCCAGCTTGAAATGGGGGTGCAGACCTTGCCAGTGGCCGCTAACGGCGCCAATGTGAACTGGCATGCCGAGGTTGCGACTGGCCAGTTGCTCAATATCGGGCCGGTAGCGATCGATCTCCGGGATAAGCACGAGGCGCAGGAAGAGGGTGATCCCCATGACCACGATGACGCCCAGTCCCAGCAGATAGCTGAGTCCGTGCAGAAGGCGATGTGGCCAGGGGCCGGCAGGGTGCGGGGTGCGCATCAGGGCAGGAGCAACCAGACGGTATCCACGGGGGTATCCATCAATTTGGATAGGTGGACAATGCCACGCCTCGTTGTCTTAGGCAACCTGAGCCAGGGCATTGTGTAGGTCGGTGGCGCGGAGACGGTCGAAATCGCTCCGGTTATAGGCCGTCATGCCGCCTGCCATTTCATACCAGGCATAACCCGGGCTCCAAGCCGGTTGTGGGTGATTGCCCTGGAGTTGGCGCGGCAGACAGTAAAGCTGCCCCGGTGTGTAAATCAGGTTGTAGGGCTGGCGGGCTTGTTGCAGGTGATCTATGAAAAACCAGGCATCTAGGGGGTCGGTGAAGGTATGACAGGGTACGGGATAGGCCGTTTGTCCCCCCTTGTGTTGCCAGTGTGCCGATTCGACGGGGAGCGGGACATCGCGCACGCAGGTCTGGAAGTGGAGATGGTTGACTGAGGCCTGGGCCCCGTAACTGTTGTAGGCCATCGTAAAGCCGGCGATGGCCTTGCCCAGGGTTTGACAGACATGCCAGGCGAACAGGTGCCATTCTTGCTGAATCTCTTGTGGCAGGCCGCGTTCGGGGACGGGCACCAGCAAGCCATGCAGGGGCACAAACGGAAACTTGTTGTAGAGCAAGCGGACGGAATGGCGAAACAGTTCGCCTTCCCAGAGAATCTCTGGGCGCAGGAAGGGCTTGTTGAAATGAAAGCCCGCCTCGGAAAACGGCGGGGCTAAGGCGTTGGCCAATTTTTGGCTGCTGGCCCGGGCTGGCCGCAGGGCGCGCAAAGGGTTGTACTGAATCTCCCACGGCCCTTCCTGGCGAATCTGAGTGGTTTCAAGATCAGCAAACCCGAGCAGGGCCAATTTCAAAAAGACGGTCAGATCGTCCTCAGGCACGCCCAAGGGTTGGCCGGCGCGCAGGCTTTGGCGACATTGTTCGGTCAGCGCCGTAAATCGGTCAGCGAGTTGCTGGCGCAGGGGGAACCACAAGAGGGGGTCGGCGCTGGCATTGGCCAGCGTCAGGATAAAAGTGCCAATCCCGGGCAGGGCTGCCTGCCGTCGCAGCCCCTTCTCAAAGGCTTGGGTCAGAGCCTCACGGGAGACAAAGAGCGCGGGTGGCGCAGTGTGCATCATTCCGGGGTGTACCCAAGATTGGGTGCCAGCCAGTGTTCGGTTAGCTGTGAGCTCCAGGCCTTGCGGGTCGCGTAGTCGGTGATCTGATCGCGGTTGATCTTGCCGACGGCGAAATAGCGGCTGTCGGGGTGACTCAGGTAGAAGCCCGATACCGAGGCGAGCGGCAGCATGGCGTAGCTCTCGGTTAAGGTGACGCCGATGTTTGAGGGGGCATTGAGCAAGTCGAACAGGGCCGCTTTTTCGGAATGCTCCGGGCAGGCGGGGTAGCCGGGGGCAGGACGGATGCCTTGGTATTGTTCGTCGATAAGCTGTTCGTTGCTGAGGGCCTCGGCGGGCGCATAGCCCCAGAACTCGGTGCGTACGCGCTGATGCAAATGCTCGGCAAAGGCCTCGGCCAGACGATCGCACAAGGCCTTGAACAGGATGGCCTGATAGTCATCGTGCTGGGCCTCGAATTCCTTGACCTTGTCGGCTTCGTTGATGCCGGCCGTCACCACGAAGGCACCGATCCAGTCCGCCACGCCGCTCTCTTTGGGGGCGATGAAATCGGCCAGGCAGTGATTAGCTTGGCCGGCCGGGCGCGGGCCTTGTTGGCGCAGATTGTGCCAAGTCATGGCCGGTTGGCCGGCCGCGTTGCGGATCTCGATGTCATCGCCCACGCTGTTAGCCGGAAACAGCCCGAGCACAGCGCGCGCTTCTACCCAACCTTCGGCGATGATCTGCTTTAGCATGGCCTGCGCATCGGCAAATAACTTGCGTGCTTCTTCGCCGACCACGGCATCTGTCAGGATTTTCGGGTAGCGGCCATGCAGTTCCCAGGCCTGGAAGAAAGGCGTCCAGTCGATGCAGGGGACCAGTTTGGCCAGATCGTAAGCTTTGAAGACCTGGATGCCGGGTTGCTTTGGTGGGGGTGGGGTGTAGGTGGCCCAAGCGAATTTGAAGGCGTTGGCACGGGCGGCCGGCAAGGTCAGAAAGCTGCGCTCGCCCTGTTGTGCGGCGTAGCGCTCACGCACCTCGACATACTCGGCTTTGGTCTTGGCAACAAAGGCGGGGCGCAGGTCATCGGACAAAAGTTGGGTGCATACGCCCACCGCGCGGCTGGCATCTTTCACATAGACCACGGGGCCATCGGTTTGCGTGTCTATTTTTACTGCCGTGTGGGCAAGGCTGGTGGTGGCGCCCCCGATCAGCAGCGGTTGTTTAAGCCCAAGGCGCTGCATTTCCTTAGCGATATGGCTCATTTCTTCCAGGCTGGGGGTGATCAGGCCTGACAGGCCAATGATATCCACGGCGTGTTCTTGCGCGGCCTGCAAAATTTGCTCGGCTGGAACCATGACGCCGAGGTCGATGACTTCATAGGCGTTACAGCCCAGCACGACGCCGACGATGTTCTTGCCGATGTCGTGTACATCGCCCTTTACTGTCGCTATCAATATCTTGCCCTTGGGCTTGGATTCGCAGGTTTTGGTGGCCTCGATGAATGGCGTGAGGTAGGCCACCGACTGCTTCATCACGCTGGATTGAAAGCCCATGATTACCTCGCAGTCAACGACGTATCTAGCGGTTTTTTGCTTAATGTCGACGCGACGAACCGTTTCGCCCACGAAGTCAACCGAAC
>SXTL01000013.1 GCA_005790965.1 Burkholderiales bacterium
ACCGAGGGCAGCCGCCTGCGCCAGATTGCGCAAATCATCCAGCGTATTCGCGCGACGGTCCCGGCAGAGGCCCCGCTGATTATTGCCGGTGATTTTAATGACTGGCGAGGCAGCGCTTGCGGACATCTGGAGTCGGCATTGGCCTTGCGCGAGGTGTTTGGTCAGATGCACGGCCGACCGGCGCGCAGCTTTCCTGCGGCGCTGCCCTTGTTTGCCCTGGATCGGATTTATGTGCGCGGCTTCAAAGTCAATACGGCGACCGTGTTACACGGATCGGCCTGGCGGCGTTTGTCGGATCACGCCGTTCTGACCACACACTTGTCACCGTCCTGATGCTGCGCGCCGGAAATCGCATCGAACTGCTGGAAAACGGTGCGGAGTATTTTCCGGCCCTGATGGCCGCGATCGAGACGGCCGAGCGTGAGATCTATTTCGAGAGCTATCTGTTTGCCGCCGATCACACCGGCTACGAGGTCGCGCATGCCTTAAGCCGAGCCGTGTTGCGCGGGGTGCGGGTCAGGGTCATGCTGGACGGCTTCGGGGCCTTTGGCTTTGACGCGGATATTCGCCATGAATGGCGGGTTGCCGGGGTGGACCTGCTGATCTATCGACCACCGCGCTTGGGATTGCATTGGCCGCGTCTGCGTCGCCTGCATCGCAAGCTGGTCGTTATCGATGCCCGTGTAGCCTTTGTTGGTGGCATTAATGTGATCGACGATCGTAACGCCCCGGGGCGACCGGATCATCGCTACGATTACGCGGTTCGCGTCGAAGGACCGTTGTTGGCCGACATCTATCCAGCCACGCGGCGCCTGTGGCGGCTATTGTCCTGGAGCCAGTTGCACCGGCGGCCAGCCCGTTCTCCCCGCTTGCGCATGGACATGACTCCGCGTGGCGAGGTCCGGGCGCAGTTTGTACTGCGCGATAACCTGCGCCACCGGCGTGACATCGAGCAGGCCTACCTGAGCGCAATTCGAAGCGCCCGCCACGAGATCGTGATAGCAAACGCGTATTTCCTGCCCGGCATGGCCTTGCGCCGGGCCTTGGTGGCGGCGGCCCAGCGCGGTGTGCGGGTAGTCCTCTTGTTGCAGGGACGCTCCGATCACCCCTTGGTGCGAGAGGCCTCGCGAGCGCTGTATCGAAATTTTCTCGAGGCAGGGGTCGAGATTCGTGAGTATCACGCCAGTTTCATGCATGCCAAGGTTGCGGTCATTGACGATGTCTGGGCGACGGTCGGTTCGTCGAATATTGATCCTTTTAGCCTTTGGCTTGCGCGTGAGGCCAATGTCGTGATGGTTGACCCGACCTTTGCGCGTCAGTTGCGGGCCAGTCTGGAAGCGGCACTACAGCGCGGTAGTCATGTCCTGCACCGCATGACTTGGCGGCGCGTCGGCTGGTTCAAGAAGATGTGGTCCTGGCTGGCATATGGGCTCTTGCGGGTGTTGATGGGTTTGGTCTGGCGCGGCAAGTGGCGCTAGGGAGTTCTGGTTATAGGGGCGAGGAAGGCGGCAATAAGGCCGATCTCGGATAGAATTGCCCCGTTTTTCAGGCTTTCGGGAATCAGGGCAATGGCAGGGCATAGCAAGTGGGCAAACATCCAGCATCGCAAGGGGCGACAGGACGCCAAGCGGGGCAAGATTTTTTCGCGTATTTCCAAAGAAATCACGGTCGCGGCGCGGATGGGCGGCGGTGATATCAGCTTTAACCCGCGTCTGCGCATGGCCGTGGAAAAGGGCAAGGCCGAGAATATGCCCAACGACAACATCGACCGCGCCATCAAAAAGGGTACCGGTGAGCTGGAGGGCGTCAATTACGAAGAGGTGCGTTACGAGGGTTACGGCCCGGGCGGTGCGCCAGTGATTGTCGATTGTCTGACCGACAACAAGGTCCGTACCGTGGCCGATGTCCGCCACGCCTTTTCCAAGTGCGGTGGCAATCTAGGTACCGATGGTTCCGTGGTATTCCAGTTCAAGCATTGCGGCCAGATTATCCTGGAGCCGGGCGCCGATGAAGATCGCGTCATGGAGGTGGCTCTGGAGGCTGGGGCCGAAGATGTGTTGGCCAACGACGACGGTTCAATCGAGGTGCTGACCGCACCCACCGGCGACCTGACGATTGTTAAAGACGCCTTGGTGGGCGCCGGATTTACGCCGGTCATTGCCGAAATCACCATGAAGGCGCTCAATGAAACCGAGGTCGGTGGTGAAGACGCTGGCCGCTTCCAGAAAATGCTCGATATGATCGACGACCTCGACGATGTGCAAGAGGTTTATAGCGCGGCGATCTTGCCCGAGTGAAGATCCTCGGCCTCGACCCCGGCCTGCGCATCACCGGTTACGGGGTGATCAGTCAGGACGGACAGCGGCTGGAATATCAGGCCAGTGGTGTGGTGCGTACCGAGGCCGGCGCGTTGCCGGGGCGACTGGCGATCCTCTTCAACGGCGTACGCGAGATGGTGGAACAGTTCCAGCCCGAGGCGGCTGCGGTGGAAAAGGTGTTCGTTAATGTCAATCCGCAATCGACGCTGTTGCTTGGTCAGGCGCGTGGGGCCTTGATTGCCGCGCTGACGCACATGGGCCTGCCGGTGTTTGAGTACACCGCTTTGCAGGTTAAACAGGCCGTGGTAGGCAACGGCCACGCCGATAAGGTCCAGGTGCAAAACATGGTCAAACGGCTGTTGCATCTCTCCGCCGAGCCGTCGGCCGATGCGGCGGATGCGCTGGCCTGTGCCATCTGCCATGCCCACGGCGGCCAAGGCTTGGGTGCGATCATGACGGCAGGGCGGCGGCGCAAATCGGGCCGTATTTTGTAAAGAGACGAGAAATGATTGGTCGCATCACCGGAACCCTGATCGAAAAGACCCCGCCGCAGATCGTGGTCGATTGTCACGGCATCGGCTACGAGGTCGATGTGCCGATGAGTTCGTTTTACAACCTGCCCGCCCTCGGCGAGCGGGTGAGCCTGTACACCCAGTTTGTGGTGCGCGAGGACGCGCAACTTTTGTACGGTTTTTTGACTCTGAAAGAGCGCGAGGTTTTTCGTCTCTTGACCCGCATCACTGGCGTGGGGCCGAAGATGGCCTTGTCGGTGTTGTCCGGCCTGAGCGTCGATGAACTGGCCCAATCGGTCGCCCTGCAAGAGGTCGGTCGTCTGACGCGGGTCCCCGGCGTTGGCAAAAAGACGGCTGAACGGCTGCTGCTGGAACTTAAGGGCAAGCTTGCCGATGCCCTGCCTAGCGTCGCCGGTGGCCACGCTACGCCCGCCAGTGTTCAGCACGAGGCCCTCGGCGCGCTTATGGCCCTCGGCTACTCTGACAAGGAAGCCTTGCCGGTCCTGAAAGCGTTGTCGGACGACTTGAAACTGGAAGAGGCCATTCGTCAGGCCCTTAAATTGCTGGTGAGGAAATAGCCATGCTTGAACCTGACACCTTCGCGGCTAAGCCGGCTCCCGACCGCCTGATCACGCCCGGGCCAGCCTCGCGTGACGAAGAGGCGTTTGAACGCGCCTTGCGGCCGCAATCCTTGACGGAATATGTCGGTCAAGTGCGGGCGCGCGAACAGTTGGAAATCTTCATTGCGGCGGCGCGTAAGCGCAACGAGGCGCTTGATCACACCCTGCTGTTTGGCCCGCCGGGGCTGGGCAAAACCACGCTGGCGCACATCATCTCGCGCGAGATGGGGGTGAATCTGCGCAGCACCTCCGGGCCGGTGCTGGAACGCGCTGGAGATCTGGCGGCGCTGTTGACCAATCTGGAGCCGCACGATGTGTTGTTTATTGACGAGATTCATCGTCTCTCGCCCGAGGTTGAAGAGATTCTGTATCCGGCGCTGGAGGAGTATCAGCTCGACCTCATGAGTGGTGACGGGCCGGCGGCGCGTGCGGTCAAGCTGGATCTGCCGCCGTGTACCCTGATTGGGGCCACCACACGCGCCGGGATGTTGACCAACCCGTTGCGTGATCGTTTTGGCATCGTTGCCCGACTGGAGTTTTATAACGCCGCCGAACTGGCCCATATTGTCGAGCGCTCCGGGCGGTTGATGAAGGTGGCCATTGATCAGAGTGGGGCGTTTGAGATTGCCCGCCGTTCGCGCGGTACGCCGCGCATTGCGAATCGCCTGTTGCGCCGGGTCCGCGATTTTGCCGAGGTCAAGGCTGATGGCGCGGTGACAGCGGCGGTGGCCGATGCCGCGCTGAAGATGCTGGAGGTCGATCACGGTGGGCTGGATGTGATGGATCGCAAGCTGCTGGCGGCCCTGCTGGAAAAATTTGCGGGCGGGCCGGTGGGCCTGGAAAACCTGGCCGCGGCCATTGGTGAAGCGGCTGATACGATCGAAGATGTGCTGGAGCCTTATTTGATCCAGCAGGGTTTTTTGGCGCGTACCCCGCGCGGCCGGGTGGCGCAACCCTTGGCTTATCGGCATTTTGGGCTGGCTACGCCGACTCGCGTCCAGAATACGGAATTGTTCGATGAGTAAAATAAATGCCGCGTTTTCCTGGCCGGTGCGCGTCTATTGGGAAGATACCGATGCCGGTGGCGTGGTCTATTACGCCAATTACCTGAAATTTCTGGAGCGGGCGCGCAGCGAGTGGCTGCGGACGCTGGGCATTCATCAGGCTGAGCTGGCGGCGCAGGACGATGTGCTGTTTGTGGTGCGGTGGGTGGAGGCCGATTACCGCAAACCGGCGCGCTTCGATGACGCGCTGGCGGTGCAGTCCCGCATCACCGAGCTGGGCCGCGCCAGCCTGACCATGGCGCAGCAAGTCTGGCGCGGCGACGAGGTGTTGTTGGCCGCACAAGTGAAGTTGGCCTGCGTGAGTGCAAGCGGGATGCGAG
>SXTL01000090.1 GCA_005790965.1 Burkholderiales bacterium
AAGGGGCAGAGGCCCAGGATCTTGGTCATCACGATGTTGTTGACGAACACCGTACCAACAATGATCAAGAGATAGTGTTCCATTTCGGGGGCCGCAAACGCTTAGTCCAGCAGGTCGTGGGCCCCGTCACAGAAGGGGGCATTGGCCGTGTGTTTGCAGGCGCACAGCCAGTACTGACCCTTTTCGGTAATCTGTACCGCCTGGGGGGTGAAGTCGGTACCGGTGTGGGCGCCGTCACACCAGGGTTGGGTCTTTGAACGGCCACAGGTGCAATACCAGTATTCACCGGGTTCTAGATCAAGGGGGATGCCAGCCTTGCCGGCAATAACGGGTTCGCTCATGGTAAGGGTTCTCAAAAAAGTGAAGGCTGAATATTACCCTGTCTGACTCGGCTAATAACCCTTCTTATAAAGGTTTCTACGGCGCAACGGCCAGCGCCTCAATGCACTCCCGGATCAGGCTTGGTCCGCGATAGATCAGGCCGGAATAGACTTGCACCAGAGAGGCGCCCGCCGCCTGCTTGGCTTGGGCATCCGCGCCGCACAGAACGCCGCCGGCGCCGATCAGCGGAATCTCGCCGGCCAAGGCCTTATGAAAAGCGCTCAGGACGCGGGTCGAGGCGCTAAAGACGGGCGCGCCGGACAGACCGCCGGCCTCGCAGCCATGCGGTAAATGTTCGACGCCGTGGCGCGCCAGGGTGGTATTGGTGGCAATAACCGCGTCAATGCGATGGCGGCGGAAGAGCGCCGCCATCTCCTCGATTTGGGTGGGGTCCAGATCGGGGGCAATCTTAATGGCGATGGGCGTGTATTTGCCATGCCGGTCGGTAAGCTGCGTTTGCTCAGCCTTGAGGCGACCGAGCAGAAGGTTAAGCGCCGCGCCGCCTTGCAGATCGCGCAGATTCTTGGTGTTGGGCGAGGAGATGTTGATGGTGATGTAGTCGGCCGCGCCATAGGCCTTGGCCAGACCCATCAGGTAGTCGTCGGTGGCGTGTTCGATAGGCGTGTCGGCATTCGTGCCAATGTTGATGCCGAGGATGCCGGGCCGCCGGGCGCGGGCCACTTGGCTCAGGAGGGCGTCAATGCCGTGGTTATTGAAGCCCATGCGGTTGATGACGCCGCGCGCCTCGGGGAGACGGAAAAGGCGGGGGCGCGGGTTTCCGGGCTGTGGCCGGGGCGTCACGGTGCCGATCTCGACATGACCAAAACCGAGGGAAAACCAGAGATCTATGGCCTCGCCGTTTTTGTCGAGGCCGGCGGCCAGCCCCAGCCGGTTGGGAAAATCGAGTCCCATGACGCGGATCGGCGCGCTGTGGCGCGGAGCCGCCAGAGGCAGGCGCGCCAGTTGGGCCAGTAGCGGTAGCGTGAGGCGGTGCGCGGTTTCAGCATCCAGACGAAAGAGCAGGGGCCGGATCAGGTCGTAGGCAGTCATGATGTGGATTCAATAGCGGCGAGGCGAGCAAAATCAGCCACCGAGAGGGTTTCGGCACGGCAGCCGGGGTCAATGCCGATGGCTTCCATGGCCTCGATGGCAATCAGGCCCTTAAGGTTGTTGCGCAGGGTCTTGCGGCGCATCGCAAAAGCCTGCGCCACGACACGGCCGAAGCGCTCCGGATCGCGCCAAGCCACCTGATCGGCGGGGAGGGGGGTGAGGCGGACGATGGCCGACTCGACCTTGGGCGCGGGGGTGAACGCACCCGGCGGGACGATGAACAGTTTTTCAACCCGGAACTGGGCCTGCAGCATCACTGACAGGCGGCCGTAATCGGCACTGTCCGGCCCGGCCGCCATGCGCCATACCACTTCTTTTTGCAGCATGAAGTGCAGGTCACGGATTTGTCCGGCGAAACTGGCCAGGTGAAACAGGAGAGGGGAGGAGATGTTGTAGGGCAGGTTTCCGACTACGCGCAGGTCAGACCCAAAGCGAGCGAAGTCAAATTTCAGGGCATCGCCTTCATGCACGGTCAAACGATCAGGCGGAAATTCGGCCCGCAGTCGGGCCGCCAGATCACGATCAAGCTCGATGGCGTGCAGATGCGGGATCTTTTCCAGCAGCGGGCGGGTTAAGGCGGCCAGACCGGGGCCAATCTCGATTACGGTGTCGTTGGTTTGCGGGTTGATGGCCGCGATGATGCGCTCAATGACCTGGCGATCGTGCAGGAAGTTTTGCCCAAAACGCTTGCGGGCACGGTGCGCGGAGAGGGCCTCTGGCATCACGCTGTCTGCCGTGCTTGCGCCATCGCGATGGCCGCTTCAATGGCAATAGCCAAACTGCCAGGGTTGGCCTGGCCAGTCCCGGCCAAGTCGAGTGCGGTACCGTGGTCGACAGAGGTGCGCACGATGGGGAGACCGAGCGTGATGTTGACGCCGCGTCCGAAAGTAGCGTGTTTTAGCACCGGCAGGCCTTGGTCGTGATACATGGCGAACACGGCATCTGCACGGTCAAGATATTTGGGTTGAAACAGGGTGTCGGCGGGTAATGGAACGCTAAGGTTCATGCCCTGACGGCGCAAGCGGTCGAGTGCAGGGCTAATGATCTCGGCTTCTTCGTGGCCAAGATGACCCTCTTCGCCCGCGTGGGGGTTGAGGCCAGCAACCAGAATATGTGGATTGCTCAGCCCAAAGTCGCGGCGCAGGGCCGCGTCGAGGATCGTCAGGGCGGTGGTCAGGCCCTCGACCGTGATGGCATCGGCGACTGCGCGCAGGGGGAGGTGGGTCGTCGCGAGCGCTACGCGCAGCCAGGCGTTATTGCTATGCATGCGCCCCGCCAACATCATGACGACTTGCGGCGTGCCGGTTAATTCGGCCAGAAATTCCGTATGACCGGTAAACCGGATGCCGGCCGCGTTGATGATGCCTTTGTGTACGGGCCCGGTGATGAGGGCTGAGAATTCACCAGACCGGCAACCGAGTGTCGCCCGGGTCAGGCCATCGAGCACGAAACTGGCGTTGCCTGAATCCAGTTTTCCGGGTTGGGCCGCAACCGGCAACGGGAGGTCGATGAGGCTGACGGGAGCCGTCGTGCCGGGTGCGTAGTCGGGCACCAAAAAGGTTTGCCCCAGTCGCGCGGCGCGTCCCTCCAGCAGATGGCGGTTGGAGAGAATGACGATGGGTACGGCTGAGGAGGGCTGCCGGGCCAGCCAGACTGCTAGGTCCGGTCCAATCCCGGCCGGTTCGCCGGGGGTAAAAATTAAGGGATTCAAGGCCTCAGCGATCCTCAAGCCGAACTTCAATATAGGCCCGGTCGCGGGTTTGGCGCACCCAGTCATCAAAGGCTTCTTCGGCCTTGCGGGCACGGATCATGCGCCGGGCCTCGATGCGTCGCCGTTCTTCCGACAAATCTTGATCGCGGCGGGCGATAACTTGGATGAGGTGCCAACCAAACGGTGATGCGATCGGCTGACTGATCTCGTTCGGGGCAAGGGCGTCCATGGCGCGTTCGAATTCGGGTACGGTATCGCCCGGGCTCAACCAGCCCAGTTCACCGCCACGGCTGGCGGAAAGGTCGTCGGAGTTGAGGCGAGCCAGATCGGCAAAGCGAGCGCCATGCACGAGTCGTTCGCGCAGATCGGTCAGACGATGCCGGGCCTCATTGTCGCCCACCAGTTCGTTGGTCTTGATCAGGATGTGAGAGGCCTGCGTCTGGCGCACAATGTAGGCCGTGTTGGCACCGCGTTGCCCAAGCAGCTTGAGAATGTGGAAACCGTTGGCGCTCCGCAGGAGAGCAGAGGTATCACCCGGTTTAAGCGAGGTGACGGCCCCGGCAAACAGATTAGGCAACTGGGCGGTACTACGCCAGCCGAGCTTGCCCCCTTCCAAGGCATTCTGGGCATCGGAAAAGAGGGCCGATACCTCAGCAAAATCATCGCCGCTGCGCAGTTTGGCAAGGGCTTCTTCGGCGCGTTGGCGGCGTTTTTCACTCACTTCCGGGCTGGCGGCCTCGGGCACCGTAATGAGGATGTGGGCAAGTTCATACTCGTCCTTGGCCTGGGCAGTTTTTTCACTTTGCTGGGTCAGTTGCAGGGCGATCTCGGCGTCCGTGACGCTGACCTTGTTGTCCACCTCCCGCTCACGCAGGCGGGCAATGGTCATCTCGTTGCGAATCTGCTCGCGGAAGCCGTTCCAATCTTGGCCTTCCTGCTCCAAGGCCTTGCGGAACTCGGGCAGACTGAGACGGTTCTCGGTAGCCATGCGGGTCAGGGTACGATCCAGGGCTTCGGCACTCACCTTGAGGCTGGTGCCTTCGGCCAGATCGAGCAGGCTGCGTTCGGTGATCATGCGTTCCAGGATCTGCCGTTCTAGTTTAGTGCGCGAGGGGGTGGCGACCTTTTGTTGCGATAACTGCTGTTGCACCTGGACGACCCGGCGGGCGAGTTCTTGTTCGGTGATGACGCCGTTATTGACGACGGCAATGACCCGGTCAATGGCAATGGGGGCAGCGACCGCGCGGGGGGGTACGAGCAAGCCAGAAGTGGCGAAGGCACAGAGGGCGCAGAGGGCCAAGAGACCCGGAATGCCGTTAGGGAGAGGTAATGTCATCGCTTTTCACATATCCGGAGATGTTGCGTTTAAGGACATCCAGCGGGTTGGGACCCAGCTGGGTCAGTCCGCGCAGTTCGAGTTGCAGGAAGAACGCGGTCGTGGCGGTGGTCGTGTTGGTAGCCAGTTGCTGGACAACACCACGCAGGGACCAGCAGCCGGGATTGTATTCAAAACCCAACAAGCCCTCGGCGAGACGATTTTCGACGAAGGCGTAGTTGGCTCGGCCAACGGCGTACCACTGCGGTTGGAGGGGCCACTGGAAGGAAAGGTCAACCGATTTGAGTTCGCCGTAGAGCTTGTCGGTATAGCGATAGTCAGCATTGATGCGCTTGCCGGGGCCGCCGTCATAGGTGCCGCCCAGACTGGCTTGGGCGATGACCCGGTCGGCGCTGGCGTAGCGCAGGCCAGCATTTAGGCGCAGGCGGGGATTGATCGGTGCGCTGGCCGTGGCAAGGATGTCACTAGAGCTCGTGGTTCGCGCTGTTGCACCGGGCAGGGTGACCGTTTGGTCGCGGAAATAAAAGCGTTGGGCAAGGGTTAGCTGCAGGCGTTCAATGCCCTTGTCTGCGTTGATAAAGCGGTTGGTGATGCCAATGGTGAGCTGGTCGGCATCGTTGACCCGATCCACACCGGAGAACTGGTTTTCCGAAAACAGCTGGGTCAGGGAGATGTCTTGCTGGCCGCTGTCAAAAACGGGGATGCGGGTCTGGTCCTTGTGCGGGATGCGTACATAGTAGGCGCGAGGTTCGAGCATATGTAGCAAGGCCGTGTTGCCCAGCCGCCAGTCACGTTCTAGATAGACACCGGCATCGAGACTGAAGATCGGTAGGCTGCGGGTACTGCCAAGATAACCGGCGGCAGGGGCATTGCCGATGCTGTCGCGGAGAATCCCGGCTTGGCTGCCGAGCTGATAGTTCGACAGGTGCAGGCCCAACTTGGGGGTCAAAAAGCCATAAGTGGTCTGGAGCGGCAAACTCAGGCTGGGATAGGCGTAGGTCCGCTGACCTTTGACAAAGCGGCTATCCGGGTGATCAAAGTTGACAAGCTCGGCAGCCAGGTCGAAACGCAGGCGACGGCCGAAAAAATCAGACTGGCTGACATTGAAGTTGAGCTGCGGCAGGCGCTCGTAGGGCGCGCTACTGGTGCCGTCCAAGGCTTGATAGGTCTGCAGCCGCAGACTACCGTTCCATCCGTCGCCCTGATAGGCGAGGTTAGCCTCGCGCGGCAGATTAACCGTCGAAGTCTGGTTGACAAGGCCAGAGAGGTCAGCGAAATAGGCCGTGTCCGAGACCTTATGCAGACGCAGCTGGCCGGCTAGGCGTGGCGAGAAGCGTTGCTGATGGGTGAGGTCCACTTGATAGCGGTCGCGCTTGGCCACGCTGTCCGAGGGCAGGATGTCGGCCCACACCTGGCCGCTGTAATCTTTCTCGAGATAACGGAACTCACCGCCCAGTTGCAGGCCCCGCCGGCCCATGTAGCGGGGCACCAGAGTCGCATCGCGGTTAGGGGCGATATTCCAGTACCAGGGCAGAATAACTTCCAGACCCCGGCTATCCGAGGCCCCGTAGGTGGGCGACAGGAAACCGGATTTGCGTTCATTGTCGAGCGAGAAACGCAGCCACGGGCTGTACAGAATGGGGATGCCCAGGTATTCGACCCGGGCCTGACGCGCCTTGCCCAGACGGGTGTTGTAGTCGATGGAAAGTTCGTCTGCCCGCAGGACCCAGTCTTGGCGATCGGGCGTGCAGGTCGAGTAGGTGACGGCCTCCATCCGGTACTTGTCGGGGCCCTCAAAGTACATTTGCCGGGCCACGCCCTGAACGGGTAGCAGGGGTTTGCCCTTGCCGGCAAGCCAATAGGTGACACTGTGTATGTCGCCCAGACGCGGAGTCAGGCGCAGGCTGAGGTCTTGGCCAGTGATGTGTTCACCCGGGCGAGTCATGATCACCGGGCCGCGACAAACAGCCTCGTCGGTCGCGTCCTCGTAGCGGAGCCAGTCGGTCTTGATCTGGCCGTGCTGATCGTCGCGGATCACGACTTGGCCTTCGGCCTGCAAAAAGTGGCCGCTGGAACCGTCAATCCGATCGCCTTGCACGGTGTTATAGCCACGGGGTACTTGGAGCCCGGCACTGGATTTCAGTAACAATGGCTCGTCGGCGCCCCAAACCTCGCTGAAGGTTGCGGCCAGGGCCAAGGTCAGGGTAAGCAGTCGCAAGGGCGGCATGGGCTGGGCGGTGCTAGAATGGGGCGGTCATTATTGAAGTCGCCGGATTGTAGCTTGGAACATACCGAACACCAACGCATCGAACGCCTCCGTGCCTGGGTGGCCTCTGAGCTTCCCGCCCCGCTGATCGATTTGCAGCCGGCCTCGGCCGATGCCAGTTTTCGGCGCTATTTTCGGGTGACCACCGCTGAGGGGGGTATTGATCGCAGTTTTGTCGTTATGGACGCGCCGCCCAGTCATGAGGACTGCGGGCCGTGGCTGAAGATCGCCCACCTGTTTCGCGCCGCGGGTGCCAACACGCCGCAGATCTTTGCCGAGAACCTGACGGACGGCTTTATTTTGATGTCCGACCTGGGCTCGACCACCTATTTGTCGGCGCTGAATGGGGCCGCATTAAATGACGATACGGCCGACCGCCTCTATCGTGATGCCAACGCGAGCCTGATCCAGATTCAGCTTGCCACGCAAGCCGGCGTGCTGCCGCCTTACGATGCCGCCTTGTTGCGGCGTGAGTTAGACCTTTTCCCGGATTGGTATGTCGCCCGCCACCTGGGCACGACCTTGAACGACGCCCAGCGTCGCCTCTTGGAGTCGGTCTTCCGCGCTCTTTTGGATAACAATCTGGCTCAGCCTAAGGTGTTTGTGCACCGCGATTGGCACTCACGCAACCTGATGGTAACGGCCGCTAACAACCCCGGCGTAGTCGATTTTCAGGACGCCGTGTACGGCCCGATCACCTACGATCTGGTGTCGATCTACAAAGATGCCTACATTGCCTGGGATGAAGACCGTCTTCTCGATTGGGTGGTGCGTTACTGGGAGGCAGCAAAGAAGGCCGGTTTGCCGGTCAACGCCGACTTTGGCGCCTTTTACCGGGACTTCGAATGGATGGGCGCGCAACGCCACATCAAGGTGCTAGGCATCTTTGCGCGCTTATGCCACCGTGATGGCAAGGACGGCTACTTGAAAGACATGCCGTTGGTGATGCGCTACTTGCGCCGTGCCTGCGAGCGCTACCGCGAATTGCAACCGCTGTTGGGCTTGCTCGATGTGCTGGAAGGCCGGGCGGCAGATGTGGGCTACACCTTCTGATGGCGGATTTTCGTGCCATGATCCTTGCGGCCGGGTTGGGTAACCGGATGCGGCCACTGACCGATCACACGCCCAAACCCCTGCTGCCGGTCGGCGGCAAGCCATTGATCGTCTGGCAGATTGAGCGCTTGCGTGCGGCCGGCTTCACGAATCTGGTTATTAATCATGCCCACTTGGGGCTGCGTCTGGAAGACGCGCTGGGCGATGGGGCCGCGTTGGGGGTTCAGATCCAGTGGTCGCGGGAGCCGGAGCCGCTGGAAACGGCCGGGGGTATCGCGACCGCTTTGGCGTTACTGGGCGATGCCCCGTTTCTGGTCACCAACGGCGATGTCTATGCGGCGTTCGACTATGCCCGACTCGTGCCGGTGTTGACGGCGATGAAAGTGGATGTCGCACGGCAGGCTCATCTCGTTCTGGTTGATAATCCACCGCACCACCGGCAGGGAGATTTTGCCCTGGCAAATGGTCAGGTTGACTTGCCGCTGACCGATCCCGCCCATGTGCTGACTTTTTCAGGTATCGGTTGTTATCAGCCGAGCTTATTTACCGGCATCGTGCCGGGACAGAAGGCCGCGTTGGCCCCCTTGTTGACGGCTGCGATGCAGCAGCAGGGGGTGACGGGCGAACATTTCAGCGGTCGTTGGGAAGATGTGGGCACGCCTGAGCGACTGGCCATGCTGGATCGGGAGTTGTCATGAGCCATCAGGCCTTTGTTGCGCGCCGGCAGCGTTTGCTGACCCAGATTGGAAATGGGGTCGCGATCCTGCCGACGGCACCGGAACGGGTGCGCAACCGTGATACACACCATCCCTATCGTTTTGATAGTTATTTCTGGTACCTGACGGGGTTTCCGGAGCCCGATGCGGTGCTGGTCCTGGTGGGCGGGCAGGGCGACAGCAAACCGCAGTCGTTGTTGTTCTGCCGTGAGAAGGATGCCACGCGCGAGGTTTGGGATGGGTTTCGCTATGGGCCGGAGGCCGCGCAGACAGCCTTCGGCTTCGACGCGGCCTATCCGATCAGTGAACTGGCGACGCGGCTGCCGGACCTGCTCGCCAACCGCGCAGCTTTGTGGCACAGCCTGGGCGTTGATGTCGAGTGGGATCAGCGCTTGGGTGGTGTTATCAATACCCTGCGCGGTCAGGCACGCAAGGGCCTCCGCCCGCCCTCTGCCGTACAGGACCTCCATGCCGCGCTCGACGCCATGCGTCGGGTCAAGGATGGTCACGAGATGGACTGGTTGCGCCAGTCTTGTGCGATTGCCTGTGCCGGCCATGTGCGAGCCATGCGCATGGCTCGGGGCGGGATGGCCGAGTATGAACTCGAGGCGGAGTTAACTTACGCGTTCCGGCGGCGTGGGGCGGATGCACACGCCTATCCGCCCATCGTCGCCAGCGGCGCGTCGGCGTGCATTCTGCATTACACAGAAAATAATCGTCTGCTGGGCGAGCACAGCCTCGTGCTGATCGATGCGGGTTGCGAGCTGCAGGGCTATGCGGCCGACATCACCCGCACCTTTCCGGTCAGTGGCCGCTTTTCCGGGCCGCAGCGCGAGGCCTACGAGATTGTCCTGGCTGCCCAGACAGCGGCCTTTGCGGCCATTCGACCCGGCGCGGCTTTTATCGACTATCACGATGCGGCGGTGCGGGTCTTGACTCAGGGCATGCTGGATCTTGGCTTGTTGCAGGGTAGCCTAGATGGCCTGATCGAGGCTGGGGCCTACCAGCGCTTTTACATGCATCGCACCGGTCATTGGCTGGGTCTCGATGTCCATGATGCGGGTGAATATAAAGACGGGGACGACTGGGTCCGCTTGCGTCCCGGCATGACGCTGACGGTCGAGCCGGGTCTTTATATCCCGCCGGCGGCCGATGTGCCGGCCCACTTGCATGGCATGGGTATTCGTATCGAAGACGATGTCCTGGTGACGGCGCATGGACTGGAAAACTTGACCGCGGCCGCACCCAAGACCGTGGCCGAGATTGAGGCGGTGATGGGTCATGACTGATGTCGTCCTGGTAGGCGGTGGCCCGGTCGGCCTGTCGCTGGCTCTTGCGCTGCGCGATTCCGGTCGTGGGCTGACTGTGCTTGAGGCCCGTCCGCCGGGACCCGTGTCAGACGCTCGAGCGATTGTTCTGTCCCATGGCTCACGGCTCATTCTGGAGCGCTTGGGGGTCTGGGCTGCGCTGGCGGGGCAGGTCACCGCAATTACTACGATTCATGTCTCACAGCGCGGTCATTTCGGCCGCACCTTGTTGAACGCTGCGGATTTGGAGGTGCCGGCCATGGGCTATACGGTCACCTATGAAGCCTTGCAGGCGGCCCTGGCCGAGCAGGCCATTAAGGCTGAGGTGGAGATCCGTTATGCGGCCCCGGTGACAGAAGCCAAACCGGGGCGCGTAACTTATCGGCAGGGAGATACCACAGCGGACTTGGTGGCTGATCTCGTGGTTCTGGCCGAGGGCGGGCGCGGCCTGCCTTTAGCGGAGAGCACCGTAAAGGATTATCAGCAAAGCGCCGTAGTGTGCTGGGTGGAAAGCGAACGGCCCCATGCTGGCCGGGCCTACGAACGCTTCACCCCCGAGGGGCCGATTGCCCTACTGCCCATGGGTTCGCGTTATGCCTTGGTGTGGACGACCCCAACCGATCAGGTGGCAGAACGCTTGGGATTGGCGGACAGTGATTTTTTGAGGACGCTCTATGCGGCTTTTGGTGAGCGGCAGGGGCGTTTTGTCGCGGCTGGGGTGCGGACCGCTTTCCCGTTGCGCATGGCCTTGCGCGGGCCGGGCGATACGGCCGGGCTGGTCCGCATTGGTAACGCGGCCCAGCTTTTGCATCCAGTGGCAGGCCAAGGCTTCAACCTAGGCCTGCGTGATGCCTGGCAACTGGCGGAGTGCATTCTCGATAGCGCGTCAGGGACTCTGGATGCGGCGGACCTTATGTTGCGCTATAGCCGGGCCCGCGGAGCGGATGTTCCGGCGGGTGCCCGCATGACGGATTTTTTGGTCGATGTCTTTGCCCACGATCCACCGGTCATTGCAGGACTGCGGGGAGCGGCCTTGACGGCGCTGGATCTTTTGCCGCCGCTCAAAAACGGTTTTGCGCGCAAGATGATGCATGGGGCGCGTACATGGTAAGGGCCGTCCTTAAACGCGACATTGTCATTCTGGGTGGCGGCCTTAATGGGGCGGCCCTGGCCTTGGCCTTGAGCCATGGCGCGTATGAGGTGACCTTGGTGGAAGCACAGCCCCCGCTGGCTCCGAGTGAGGCTTGGGATGCGCGCATCTATGCCTATTCCCCTGGAAATGTCGATTGGCTGCGGGGTTTGGGGGGCTGGACCGATACCCTGCGCCAGCAGCCGGTCCATGCCATGCGTGTCCACGGTGATGCCGAAGGGCGCTTGACCTTCGATGCCCTGGAGACTGGTCTGCCGGCGCTCGCTTCTATTGCCGAGAACAGCCGCGTGCAATGGCAGATCTGGCAGGCCTTGCAGGCGCGCGGGGTACAGGTCGTGAACGAACGGCCGGTTGGGGTGGCTTGGGATACTCGCGGCTCGGCCCATACGCTGCACTTTAGTGAGGCGGTCCCCGCGCTTCAGGCCCGACTGCTGGTGGCCGCGGATGGGGCTCAGTCTTGGCTTCGACAGCAGGCGGGCATTGGCCTCACTGTTGAGGACTATCACCAATCGGGGATTGTGGCCAATTTTGCGTGCGAACGGTCGCATCGCGGTATCGCCTGGCAGTGGTTTCGTCGCGATGGGATTCTGGCCTATCTACCCCTGCCGGGGCGGCATCTATCCATCGTCTGGTCGACGCCGAGCGAGGCTGTGGCGGCGCGTCTGGCTCAGTCTCCCGAGGCCTTGGCGCACGAGGTGGCCGCGGCGGGGGGGCATGTTTTGGGCGATCTGCGTTTGATTACTGCGGCACAGGCCTTTCCACTCAAGCGTCGCCTGGCGCATGAGTGGGTACGCCCGGGCTTGGTCTTGCTGGGTGATGCGGCGCATACCGTGCATCCCTTGGCTGGGCAGGGCGTCAATCTGGGCTTTCGAGATTCGCGTTTGCTCGCTGAAATGTTGGCTCGGGGCGGTGATCCGGGCGAAATCGGGCGATTACAATCTTATGCCCTGCGGCGGCGCGAGGATGTCCTCGGCATGCAGGCGGTGACGGGTCATTTGAAACGCGGTTTTTACGAGCTGGGTGGCCCGTTCGGGGCCTGGCGCAATTCGGGCATGACGCTCGTCGACACCTTGGGGCCCTTGAAACAGGCCCTGATGCGCCACGCCGTGCAATGATTTTATTGAGAAAAGGGAACAATGACATGACCAGAACCTGGATCGCTACCATTGGCTTGCTGTTGGCTACAGCAGCTGTTGCAGATGAGGCGGCTGTGCGTGCGGCGGCCAAGAGCCTGGCACCTGATGTGAAGGTGACTTCAATCCGTCCGACGCCGGTAGCGGGGCTGAACGAGGTTGTGTTGAGTGGGCAACAGGGACCGATGCTGATGTACATCAACGACAAAGGGACCTATGCCTTTGCCGGCGAGTTGATCGACATCCTGAAAGAGCGCAACCTCACCGAGGAGCGGATTGATGAATTGAATCGGGTGAAGTTCGACAGCTTGCCACTCGACAAGGCGGTCAAGGTCGTCAAGGGCAATGGCAAGCGGCGTCTGGTGGTTTTTTCAGATCCCGATTGCCCTTATTGCCGGCGTCTGGAGAAGGAGTTGGTCAAGGTGAATGATGTGACGGTCTACACCTTTTTGTATCCCATCGCCCATCCGGCGGCTATCCCCAAGTCTAAACAGATTTGGTGTGCCGCCGACCGTGGCCAGGCCTGGACCGATTACATGCTGAAAGGCGATCTGCCCGCCAACAAGGGCGATTGTGCCAATCCGCTTGATGTCGTCATGGCTTTGGGCCAGAAGATGCGGGTGAGCGGGACACCCACCTTGATCTTTACCAACGGTCACCGCGCGCCCGGTTTTGTTCCGGCCGATCGGATCGAGGCCCTGTTACAAGAGGCCGCGCGTTGAGCCCACTCCGATGCTGAGTTATCGCCACGCTTTTCACGCAGGTAATCATGCCGATGTACTCAAGCACCTCGTGTTGGTACGCCTACTGCGTTATCTGAACCAGAAGGATAAGCCTTATTGGTATATCGACACGCATGCCGGGGCCGGGGTCTATGGTCTGGATGCGGGTTATTCCATCCAAAATGCCGAACATGAGCAGGGCATTGCCCGGTTGTGGACGCAGACCGATCTGCCTGAGCCTCTGGCGGATTATGTCAATCTGATTCGCGGCCTGAATCCGTCCGGAGACCTCAAGCTTTACCCTGGCTCGCCTTATCTTGCACGACAATTGCTGCGTCCCGAAGATCGGATGCGTCTATTTGAGCTGCACACGACTGATATTGAGTTGTTAGGACGCACCTTTCAGAACCAGCGTCGGGTTCAGGTGACCTTGGGCGATGGCTTTGCCGGCCTGAAAGGGTTGTTGCCGCCACCGCCGCGCCGTGCCCTGACCTTGATTGATCCGTCTTATGAAGAGCGCAGCGATTACCTGCAGGTGATCGAGTCCTTGAAGGACAGCTTGAAACGCTTTGCGACCGGGATTTACGCGGTCTGGTATCCGCTCTTGGGGCGGGCCGAGGCGCAACGCCTGCCGGAGCGTCTGCGCGCGGTGGCAGATCACTGGCTGGATGTTCGCCTGGAGGTCTACAAGCCAGTGACGGGCGAGTATGGGATGTATGGCAGTGGGCTCGTGATCATCAATCCTCCCTGGACTTTGGAAGCAGAGCTGCGTGCCTGTCTGCCCATCTTGAAGGAGCGGCTGGCGCAGGGAACGGCGAGCTTCATCCTGGAGCGATCGGCGGCTTAATCATGGTGGGCGTGGTCGGCATGGCATCGAGTGATTCCCTGTTTCGTCGTGCCTTGTTATTTTCTCTGGCGACGCATCTGGCGACTCTGGCCTGGGTTCAGACCCCGCAATGGGAGACAACGCCGCCACCCTTGGTCATAGTGGCGCGGCTGGAGGCCATCTCCGAACCAGCCGGGCCGCTCCCTGAGTCAAGACCGATTCCTGTGCTGGCCACAGCCCGACCGCTTCCGGCATCGGTGTATTCTTCGCCAACGACTGTGGCTCCGGCACCCGTATCGACCCCAACGCCAACGCTAGCGCCCCTAACGCCCTCGACACCAATCACAAGAGAGGCGGTTTCCTCTGCCCCTGTAGCCCTTATTCAGCCGGTCTCACGACCGTCCGCTGCCGCTGTTGCCCTGCCGGTGGCGCAGCCTGGAGTTGCGGAAGTGCCGCGCTTCATTCCTGATGGCGAGTATTATCCGGCGCGCAAGCTGGATGCCATTCCGCGCCGCTTGGGCTCGGCGCAACCGAAATATCCTGAAGCGGCGCAGCGGCGCGGGGTCACGGGGAACCTCAAGGTGCGGCTAAAGGTGAATGCCTTGGGGGAGGTTGAGACGGTGGAGATTGTTTCTGCCCAGCCGGAGGGTGTATTTGATGCCACGGTACGGGCCTTTTTTCAGCTGGCGCGTTATCAACCTCCGCAACGCGAGGGTCACCCCGTGCGAGCTGTAATTGAAGAACGGGTCAGCTTTACCCTGAACGACGACTTCTGATGCGTTTTCGTTAGCTGCCGTTACGCACGATCGGATAGTCCTTGGGCAAAAGAACCCACATGCGGCCTTTCTGTTTCATGGCGCCCGCTTTTTTCCCGGCCTCTTCACCAAAACCCCAGAAAAAATCGGCACGAACATTGCCGCGAATGGCCCCGCCGGTATCCTGTGCCAACATCAGGCGATGCAGTGGCTCACTGCTGTTGGGCTGGGTCGTGGCCAGCCAGACCGGCGCGCCCAAAGGCATCCCGCGTGGGTCAATGGCGATACTGCGCTCGCCAGTCAACGGAACTCCGAGAGCCCCCAGCGGGCCATTGCCGTTGCTGGGCAATTCACGGAAAAAGACTTGGCTGGGATTGGTATTCAGCAGTTCGCTAAGGCGATCCGGGTTGCGGCGTACCCAGTCCTTGATACCCTGCATGGAGGCTTGTGCGGCCGTGAGTTCGCCTTTCTCAATCAACCATTTCCCAACCGATTTGTAGGGGTGGCCGTTCTGATTGGCGTAACCCACCCGCATGACCTCGCCATTTTCCAGCTGGAGGCGGCCGGAGCCCTGAATTTCAAGGAAAAATAGTTCGACCGGGTCATCTGCCCAAGCCAGTTCTTTGCCGGCGATACGGGGCGCCTTGCCACTGGAAAGTTCGGCGCGGCTGTAATAGGGAACGACCTTGTTGCCTTCCAGGCGGCCCCGGACACGCTGGTTCTTGAGATCCGGGTAGAGCGCGGCCAGGTCAACGATGAGCAGGTCATCGGGAGGACCGTAGAGTGGGAAACGATATTTCCAGCTGCGGGTTCTGCTCCCGCGCAACAGGGGCTCGTAATAGCCGGTAACCAGGCCTTCAAGACTGCCGTCGCTTTGTTGAATCTGGTGGGGAGTAAACCAAGTCTCAAAAAAATCTTGCAACAATTCGGTATTGGGACTGCTCAAGGCCTCGCTGGCGCGGCAGATGGTTTGCCAGGCCGTTTGATTGCGCAAGGTCTTGCAGGATTGTTGCAGGGCAGGCCAGGCTCGGGTCAGGTCATCATTGCGCCAGCCGGGGAGATCGCCCCAGTCTGCGCGTTTGAGCCAAGGCATGGATCCAGGCGTGGTTTTGATCGAGGTCTCGGTTGGGCTAGGCGCGAGCGCGTCAGGGCTGGCGGTGACGGCGGCGGGAGGGACAGGCCGGCTGCCCTGGATGGGCGCTGGCGAGCGCGAGCCAAACAGACCGCAACCGACGAGGAAAAGGGGGAGAAAAAGAATAAGGCGGGACATGGCGCCGATTATAGGGCCAGATGCCGATGATTTCTGCGCGGCTAATGCAGGATACGCGGGATACTGAGGAGGAATTCGGGGATCTCGACCTCAAACGGATGACCGTCATCAGCAGTCATTTGATAGTAACCGCGCATGTTGCCCATGGGCGTGGCCAACGCGGTGCCACTCCGATATTGAAAGGATTCCCCGGGTTTCAGGATGGGTTGCTCGCCGACCACCCCCAAGCCGCGAACCTCCTGCACCTGTTGCAAGGCATCTGTGATGAGCCAGTGGCGCGAGATGAGTTGCGCTGCAACCGTGCCGCTATTTTGGATGGTGATGGTATAGGCGAAGACATAGCGGTTATTTGCTTCGTCGGATTGCTCGGGCAGGTAATCTACCTGCGTCGTCACGGTAATATGATATCTGCGGGATTCGGCCATGGGCGCGTATGTTCCACACTGTTGGCCGGAATGGCAACCCGTTGGGCATTAATGTCTTTGCTGAAGGTCGAGCTATTGGTTTATTTACAAGGCGAAAATCATGTCGATTGAAAGTGTCGTTTCTTACCCCGATGGAATTTATGCCTTGGATTCTGGCTATGTGCGGACCGGCCTAGCGGCGATTCACCTTGTGGTTCGCGCCGGGCGCGTGGCCATCGTAGATACCGGTACGACCTATTCGGTACCCAGGGTGCTAGATTTTCTTGAGACGCTGGGACTGACGGCTGATGCGGTCGATCTGGTCCTCGTGACCCATGTTCATCTTGATCATGCCGGGGGCGCGGGGCGCCTGATGCAATGCTGTCCCAATGCGCAGCTTCTGGTGCATCCGCGCGGTGTGCGTCACATGATCGATCCGACCCGGTTGGTTGCGGGGACGATTGCGGTGTATGGCGCAGCGACTTTTCAGGCTCTGTACGGTGAGATTATTCCTGTAGCAGCTGAACGCATCATTGAGACGGGCGATGGCTTTAAGCTGGATTGGGCCGGTACAACGCTCACTTTTCTTGATACCCCAGGCCATGCCAAGCATCATTATTGCGTCCACGAGCGCCACGCCAATGCCCTTTTTACGGGGGACTGTTTTGGAATTTCTTATCGGGAGTTCGACACAGATAGCCGAGCGTTTATTTATCCGACGACCACTCCAGTGCAGTTCGAACCTTCGGCGGCGCATGGCACGCTTGATCGTCTCATGGCCCTCTCACCCTCGGCCATCTTTTTGACGCACTGGGGTCGAGTAACCGAGCTGCCCCGCCTGGCGGCTGACCTGCATGCGCTGTTGGATGACTTTGTGGCAGTCACTCAAGCCGCACCGACCGACGAGAGTGCCCAGGCCTGGCTCAAAGTGGCATTGGGCGATTTGTTATGGCACCGCTTGCAGGCCCACGGTTGGCAGGGGACACCGTCCCAAGCGCTATTCTTGCTGGACAATGACCTCGAGCTTAACGCGCAGGGTTTGTTGCATTGGCGGGAACAGGGATAACGCTGCGTATTCCCAGAACCGGGCGATGTAAACAGGGCGATTGGGCATGCTGGAGGGCAAATCCTTGCGGTAGAATGGCTGACCTGTTTAAACGGAGCCTTCTATGGACTTTCAAATCGCCCCTTCCATCCTTTCCGCCAACTTCGCCAAGCTGGGCGAGGAAGTTGACAATGTCCTCGCTGCCGGCGCTGACATCGTCCACTTTGATGTGATGGACAACCACTATGTGCCCAACCTGACCATCGGTCCTTTGGTGGTGAAGGCGTTAAAGCCCCACGCCTCAAAGCCGCTCGATGTGCATCTGATGATTTCACCCGTTGATTCCTACATTGCGGAATTTGCACAAGCCGGCGCTGACATCATTACCTTTCATCCGGACGCAGGCCCGCATCCGCACCGCACCATCCAGCTCATTCGTGAAAAAGGTGCGAAGCCCGGACTTGCGCTCAATCCCGGCACGCCCGTGGACGCCGTCGAGCCGTTGATCGGCGAAATCGATCTGGTGTTGGTGGTACGGCGAGTGTCTGTGTCTGCAACGCGAATACTTCGCGCAAACCAGCAGTCGCTAATGCCAACAATTCACTCAACTGTGTTTGACTAAATGCCGCGCCTTCGGCGGTGCCTTGCACCTCAACAAACTTCGGC
>SXTL01000014.1 GCA_005790965.1 Burkholderiales bacterium
GGCGGCGCGTCTTTGCTGCCCATCGATTCGGAACACAACGCCATTTTTCAATCGATGCCCGATGCCTATGATGGCGACCTCAAAGGCCATGGCGTACGGCGCATTTTGCTCACGGCCTCCGGTGGTCCCTTCCGAAGCCGCGCCGTCACTACCCTAGCGACGGTGACGCCCGAGGAAGCGGTGGCCCACCCCAATTGGGTGATGGGCAAAAAAATCTCGGTCGATTCAGCCACCATGATGAACAAGGGCCTCGAGGTCATCGAGGCGCGCTGGTTGTTCAACGCCAGCCCCGACCAGATCGAGGTCGTTATCCACCCGCAGAGCATCATTCATTCCATGGTTGAGTATCAGGATGGCTCGGTCATTGCCCAATTATCCAACCCTGACATGCGCACCCCCATCGCCCACGCCTTGGCGTTTCCGGAGCGCGTCGAATGTGGCGTGCCCTGGCTGGACTTGGCAAAGATCGGCACCTTAACCTTTGAAAACCCGGACCCGGCGCGTTTTCCCTGTCTGAACCTGGCCTTCGACGCCCTACGCGCCGGCGGTGCAGCCCCCGCCATTCTGAATGCCGCCAACGAAGTGGCCGTCGCCGCGTTTCTCGCGCATCAGTTACCGTATCTTGGCATTGCGGCCACCCTGCGCAGCACCCTGGACGACATTGGCTCGCGTCCGGCCCATAGTCTGGACGACTTGTTCGCCGCAGATCAAGACGCGCGCCGCATTGCCAGCGCCCGTATCGCCAAGCAAACAGCTTAGGCATGACTACCCTGCTCGCCTTTCTCGCCACGCTGGGCATCCTTATCGTCGTGCATGAGCTGGGGCATTACGCTGCCGCACGCTGGGCCGGGGTCCGGGTCCTGCATTTTTCGGTCGGTTTCGGTCGCCCGCTCTGGAAACGCACCGACCGTCACGGCACCGTCTGGGCCCTGGCGGCCATTCCTTTGGGGGGTTATGTCCGTTTTCTGGACGAACGCGAGGCTCCGGTCGCTGATAACGAGAAGGCTCAGGCCTTCAACCGTCAGCCCCTCGGCAAGCGCTCGGTCATTGTCGCGGCCGGGCCCATTGCCAACTTCATCCTGGCCATCGCCCTGCTATGGGGACTGAACCTTCATGGCTACAGCACTTTGCGCCCCGTTCTAGCCGCTGCCCCGGCAGGAACGCCCGCTGCCATGGCCGGCTTGCAAGGGGGCGACTGGGTCTTGGCTCTTAACGGAGCACCAATCGATAATTGGCAGGCCCTGGCTGAAGGCCTGTTGGCCAGCGACCAAAGTGCTGCCCGTCTGGACATTGAAGACGCCAAGGGGCAGCGGCGCGAGGTGATTGTGCCCAGTGACAGCCTGAAAATGGCAGCTCAAGGCGGCGATCCCTTACGGGCGTTGGGTTTGCTCCCCGGCCACCCGCCCCTGCTGCCGGTCATCGCTAGCGTCGTGGCTGACGGTCCCGCCGCACAGGCAGGTCTGCAAGCGGGAGACCGCGTGTTAGCGGTAAACGATGAACCTGTCCCAGATTGGCAAACCTTGGTGCAACATATTCGCCAGACGACGCGCGGCGAGCTAACCCTGACCCTTGAACGCGCCGGACAATTGTTGACGCTACGCGTCACGCCACAGGTTGTGAGCGAGCAGGGGCAGCGTCTAGGCCGCATCGGTGCCAGCCCGCAAATGGATCCCGTTCTTCTGGAACGGCTGCGGGTTGTGCATCGCGACGGCCCGCTGGAGGCCATGCATCACGCCATTGAACGCACTTGGGACCTGTCGATTTTTAGCCTGCGCATGATGGGTCGTATGCTGATGGGCGAAGTCTCGGTTAAGAACCTGTCGGGCCCGATCAGCATCGCCGACTACGCCGGACAATCGGCCCAGGCCGGCTGGATCCCCTTTGTGGGTTTTCTGGCTTTGATTAGTATTAGTCTCGGCGTGCTGAATCTGTTACCCATCCCGATGCTGGATGGCGGTCATTTACTGTATTATCTCCTCGAGTGGATCGGCGGCAAGCCGGTTCCGGACCGTATTCAGGAATTGGCCCAGCGCGTGGGAATCGCCCTCTTGCTGACCCTGATGACCTTTGCCCTCTATAACGATCTCGCGCGTTTACTTGCAACATAAAATTACGACATGAAATCGCCACACTCCTCGAGCCTTTTGGCCACTGCCCTTCTTGTCAGCGTTGCCTCTGTCGCCCCTGTTCAGGCCGCCGAGGACTTTGTTATTAAGGACATCCGTGTTGAAGGCATCCAGCGGACGGAGGCCGGTACCGTGTTCTCCTATCTGCCGGTCAAAGTCGGCGAGACGCTGACCAGCGAAAGGGCGAGCGCCGCCATCAAGGCCCTCTATGCCACCGGTTTTTTCAAGGATGTGCGCTTGGAGCGTCAGGGTGATTTACTGATGGTCGTGCTGGAAGAGCGCCCCGCCATCGCCAGCGTTGAATTTAACGGCATGAAGGAATTCCAGAAGGATGACATTCGCCGTGCCTTCAAGGACCTGGGACTGGCCGAAGGCCGCATCCTCGACAAGTCGCTGCTGGACCGGGCCGAGCAGGAATTGAAGCGTCAGTATTACAACCGTGGCCTCTACGCCGTCCAGGTCAAGGCCAATACCTCGCCCCTAGAACGCAACCGCATGGCGATCAGCTTTGATGTCAGCGAAGGCGATGTCGCCAAGATCCGTTCCATCAATATCGTCGGGGCCAAGGCCTTCAAGGAAAAGGACCTGCTCGATCTGTTCGTGTTGCGCACACCGGGCTGGCTGACCTGGTTTACCAAAAACGATCAGTACGCCAAACAAAAACTGGCTGCCGATATCGAAACCCTGCGGTCTTGGTACCTCAACCGCGGCTATCTGGAATTCTTGATTGAATCGTCGCAAGTCTCAATCACTCCGGATAAGCAGGATATTTATCTCACCCTCAATATCAAAGAAGGTGAGAAGTTCACGGTTTCCAAGTTTGGCTTTGCCGGCGAAATGCCCGTGCCTGAGGCTGAACTGCAAAAACTGGTTGCACTCAAGGTGGGGGACGCCTTCTCGCGCGAAAAGCTCAACGAAACCATCAAGAAGATGGGTGACCGTTTGGGCCAGGATGGCTATGCCTTCGCCAATGTCAACGCCGCTCCCGAACTGGACCGTGAAAAACGCCAAGCCGCCTTCACCTTCATGATTGACCCGGGTCGCAAGGTCTATGTCAACCGGATTAATGTGGCCGGCAACAACCGCACCCAGGACAAGGTTATCCGCCGCGAGATTCGCCAAATGGAAGGGGCGTGGTACGACGCTGGCAAGATTACTCGATCCCGCGAGCGGGTCGAACGCTTGGGCTATTTCAAGGAAGTCAACATTGAAACTCCGCCGGTCCCCGGCACAACGGATCAGGTTGATCTTAATGTCAATGTGACCGAACAATCGACCGGCTCGGTCATGATCGGCGCCGGTTTCTCCAGTTCCGACGGTCTGGTGCTGACCGGATCTTTGAGCCAAAACAACCTGTTTGGCACTGGCAATCGCGCCTCCGCGCAAATTAACACCAGCAAAACCAACACCACCTATGTGTTCAGTCACACCAATCCGTACTTCACACCGGATGGTCTAAGCCTCGGTTGGGATGCCTACCTGAAGAAAACCGACCTGACCGATGCGAGCACTACCACCAGCGTGGCGCCTTACACCATGGATACCGCCGGCCTTGGCCTGCGTCTGGGCATCCCGACCTCAGAGACCAACCAGCTCAGCTTGGGCATGGCCCTGGAAAACAGCAAGCTCAAGCTCAGCACCAGCAATGTCGTGACCGATTATCAAGACTTCTCCCTTCGCAATGGCGGCACGGCGAGTGAACTGGATGCCACTTGGCTGCGCTTCGATCTCGGTTGGGCCAATGACACACGCGACTCGGTCATGCACCCGAGCAAAGGTTCCTTGCAGCGCATTTATGGCGAGGTTGCTCCGGGTTTGGGTGACAACCTCAAGTTTTACAAGCTCAATTACCAGCATCAGTGGCTGAAGCCCCTGCCCTGGACCAACTCCACCCTGCTCTTGAATGGTCAGGTGGGTTATGGCGGCGGCATTGGTGGCAGTGAATTACCCTTTTGGCGCAACTTTTATGTGGGCGGCATTGGTTCGGTGCGCGGCTTTGAAAATGGCTCGTTGGGCCCCAAGACCACTGACAGCAGCGGCAATGTCGTCTCCTTGGGGGGCAACAAGCAGTTGATTGGCAACGCCGAGGCCATCTTCCCCTTCCCGGGCTCGGGACAGGATAAGCAGTTGAAGCTCTCGGCCTTTGTCGATGTGGGTGCTGCTTATGCCAACACCTATTCTTTGGCTGACCTGCGGGCTTCTACCGGCCTCGCTGTCACCTGGATGTCACCCATGGGACCCATCAAGCTGAGCCTCGCCAAGCCGCTCAAGAAACTGACAGATGACAAACTGCAGTCCTTCCAGTTTCAGATGGGCACGGCTTTCTGACCTCACACCTAACCTAACGCCTAACCTAACGCC
>SXTL01000091.1 GCA_005790965.1 Burkholderiales bacterium
CGGATCCAGCACATAGCGTTGTGGATAGGCCATGTCATGCGGCAGATACGCCGCTTTAACTTTGCCCAGGTTGTAATTGAAGGCGTCAGGAATCTCACTGTTGACGGCCTTGGCGCACTCACCACAGGCCGTACACTGGTTGTTCACATAACGCGGTGACAGAGTCACATTAACGCTGTAGTTACCTGCTGTCCCAGAAATAGCGGTCACCTCTGCCAGGGTCAGAACCTGAATACGCGGATTCGCCTTCAAACGGCGCAGGTTGATCTCCAGACCACAGGTCGGATGACACATCTTGGGGAAATAGCGGTAAAGCTGGGCCGTACGGCCACCGAGCCAGGGATTCTTCTCCACCAGCACCACCTGCTTACCGGTTTCCGCCGCCTCGAGGGCCGCTGTCATCCCGGCAATGCCGCCGCCCACGACCAGAATGGTCTGGTTGGTCGCCACGATAGACGTCATGTGTCGTCTCCAATAAAACGAAAATTAGCAAAAATTAGCAAAACAGCCCCCAAAAAAAGGGCGTGCAAGAGCGCGCCAATCTTACCTGCAAAGCCCATGCCTCGGGACCACGCCCGCATCGAATGTACTTATATGCAGATAAAGCCGTCGCAATACCCTGCTGGCCACAGGGCGAAGCCCATCAGACCAGATTCAGGTCGAGAATGCCTTCCATCTTTTCGGCCGTCTCCGACTTGCCGGTACGGCTGTCGCCCACAATAGCCACGGTCACACTCACCGATTTGGTCTCTTCCCCTAGGCGAGCACGCTTTTCCAAAGCCACTGTTTTGATCAGGGTAATCAGGTCCTTGGCCAGATGCTCAGGGCCCTGCATCTCAACCGATTCGCGATTCGGGAAACCCGCCCCTGCAATATCAGCATCACTGTTATCCGCCGCCGCGCCGGCCATCAGCTGGCTGTGCGCCACCCCCAGCCGCATCTCACCGCGGGCCACCAAGCGCTCGAACACCTTAATGAAGCGATCCTCGCTGTCCTGGAAAATGGCATGCAATTCCGGATGCAGGATGACGCCTTGCGGGTCTTGCAACAAGGGGAAGGGATTGGCCCAGTAACTCGACTCGCGGGCCCCACGGAAGGTCTGCGTACTGCCCGCAGCCACCCGCTCCCCGAGACGGAAATGGGTGATCGCCTCCATGACGGCCATGTCGACATCAACCGTCGAGGCATTCGGGGCCTTGAGGCGGAAATTATTGGCATACAACAACACATCGAGTTGGTGACCCGTTGCGACCTCGGTATCCGCACTGACCGGAACAATCTGGCGCGCATTAGAGCCGGTGGCACGGTTGTAGCCCACTTCGCGACCTTGCATCTGCATCTTGGCCCGCTCGGAGAAGCCATCCAGACAAGCAAAAGCGCCCGTCTCGGTACCATAAAAGATGGGGCGCATCTGAGCATCTTCCCCGCGTTCGAGACGGATGCGGCCCATGTCGTCGGCCTTGACCCGCATCTCGGCAATGTAGGGGGCGCCCGCGCCGTCAAAGCGCACCTTGTAGCGCGTGCACCCGCAATGCAGTGGAACCTCTCCAGCGCGAATGGTCAGGACATTGTGCAAAGTCAGGATCGGTTTCTTGCAATAACCAAAGTATTTCAGTTCGTCACGGTTAGGCACCAAGCCCACCAAGAGCTGATTCTCGGCGTCCCACCAATAACCCAGATCTTCGTCCGCCGCGTCCGGGTCGCCAAACAAAAAGATGCCGTCTGGCTTACGGCCCTGGCTGATCTCGTCCACATTGGCAAACGGGAAGAGATTCAACAGACCCGGCTCCATCTCGATGCAGCCGCGTGACTTGTGGATATAGGCCACGATCAGCCAACTGCCTACGCTCAGCGGAACAGCCACCCAATCATCCGCCCGGAAGTGCTCACAACGGAACGGATTATGGTCCAACTCATAGAAAGGCTTGGCCCGCTTGTTAGAAGGCGTCGTGTAATCAACCCCCGTCTGGATGTCTGCCGCAATAGTCAGCGGAACATGCGACAAGGCCACATAATCCGGTGGCAGATTGAAGTAATGCCCAGAGATCTCGCCCGCCGTGACATTTGGGAAGGCATTCAGCCCCGGGGTGCGCCGCGTCCCTTCCTCCAAACCCACGCCATCGAGCAGCGCGCGCCGCGTCTCCAGCAAAAGTTCAGACAAACCCCGCGCTTTTTCGGTGACCTTGCCCTTAACGGTGGCTGAGGTCACCTCACCCTGAGTGACCACCTCATTCTGCAAACGCACCAGCCGTGAATAGGAACGGGTGCGGAAATGATGAAAACCTCCATCAAAGAACAAGGCCAGCTCGCGGGCTCGATCCAAAGCCTCGCCCTCGATTTTTCCGGCGTTGAGCAACATCAGAAAATCCCGTGCCCGGATCGACTTTACAAAGGAGCTACGGTGTTGCCACTCATCGCGATAGCGTTCGTCACGCTGGCCGAGATCGTCGAGATACTCCTGCTTGTAACGCTCCAAAAAACGCGTAAACGGCAGACTCTTAAGCAACTGGGCGGGCGTAACACAGCCCTCGCGAATTTCGAGAATACTTTCCATAGCAGGATTCCTGGCAGTGGCTTGGCCATAAAAAACTGCCGTGCCGGCATCACCGGTCAAGGCAGTTTATGGTTGTAGCCAATCAAATAAAAACGCGGTCGATTCTAGCATAGAAATCCGCGCCCAATCACCCCAGCCTGCGGACTCAGGCGTGAATACTGGCCGGGCGCACATTGCACGCCTCACCCGGTTCAGTCGGCACATCGATGGTCAAAAACTGCAGCGTCTCCAGGTCGGCAAGAACATAGGTCGGCGGCTTGCCGACCCCGCCCACGGTACCAGGGTTCACCAACCAAGTTTTTCCGCCCCGAATGTTGACCACCTCACGCTGACTCACGCGGTGATCATGGCCGCACAACACCACATCGTAATCGCCGGTCAAGGCCATGGCCTCGGCGTAGTGCGGATAGTGCACCATAAACAGGGTGCGACCGGCGAGATGCAGAACAGCGTCCTGGCCGTGATAGCGTACGGGGCTATCCGGTTCATGCGCCAGATGCATCATGGCGTAAAGGTCACCGGTATTGTTGCCATGAATGGCATGCACAGGCACGCCATACTTCTTCAATACTCGCAGCGTCGTAGGGGCCACGATATCGCCGCAATGCAGAATCGCCTGCGCCCCCCGCGCCACAGCGTCTTCAACCGCGTGATCGAGCAAACGGCGGTTGTCATGCGAATCTGAAACGACGCAGATCTTCATCAGAACATCGGCTTGTCGATAGCCGCGTTATAGCGATCCACTCCGCCGACAATCTCGGCCCGGGCCTCATCGACACCGGCCCAACCCAACACCTTGACCCACTTACCCATTTCCAGATCCTTGTAATGCTCAAAGAAGTGCGCAATCTGGTTGAGCATCAGCGCCGGCAAATCCTCAGGGCGGCGGACAGCGCCGTACATGGTGCATAACTTATCGACCGGAACGGCCAATACCTTGCCATCCATCCCCGCCTCGTCCTCCATCTTCAATATCCCCACCGGACGGCAACGCACCACCACACCCGTAATTAGCGGGATCGGGGTAATCACCAGGACATCGACCGGATCACCGTCCTCGGACAGGGTATGCGGGATATAGCCATAATTACACGGGTAATGCATTGCGGTGGACATGAAGCGATCGACAAACATCGCGCCCGTTTCTTTATCCACCTCGTACTTGATGGGCTCGCCGTGGGCGGGAATTTCGATGATGACATTGATGTCATCGGGCACATTACGGCCGGAGCTAACGCGATCAAGATTCATAAGACCTCTGGTAGGGTTTGTTAAGGGTGACGGTAGACGCGATTATAGAGAGGCGCGGAGGATACGCACAAAAAACAAAACCCCTCCGCAGAGGGGTTTTGGTCCGGCCGGAAAAGATTAGGCCATGGCCTTAATGGCAGAAGACAAGCGGCTCTTGTGACGCGCAGCCTTGTTTTTGTGAACAATGCGCTTGTCGGCCAGACGATCTATGGCTCTCATGGATTCCTGGAAGACGATCGCGGCGGCGGCCTGGTCGCCAGCCTCAATAGCCTTGCGAACCTTCTTCACGGCAGTGCGGTAGGCCGAGCGTTGAGCCATGTTTTGCAGGCGAATACGGTCTGCCTGACGGGCACGCTTGCGAGCCTGTGCGCTGTTTGCCATGGTAAAAGCTCCTAAAAACTCAAAAAAGAAGTCGGCGAGTATATCCCCCCGCGCCATGTTTGACAAGCTAGAATTGTCCCCCATGAACCTGCTTAGCGCCCTTGCCACCGTCAGCTCGATGACCCTGCTCTCGCGCATCTTGGGATTTGTGCGTGACATGGTCATTGCCCGCGCCTTCGGTGCCGGCGCCATCACCGATGCCTTTTTTGTCGCCTTCAAGCTACCCAACCTGCTCCGCCGACTCTTTGCTGAGGGCGCGTTTTCGCAAGCCTTTGTGCCGGTACTGGCTGAAATTCGCAACCGGGAAGGGGATTCCGCCGCCAGGCAAGTCATCCACCGCGTCCATACCTTGCTGTTTCTGATCGTCAGCGCTACCGCCCTGCTTGGCGTCCTTGCCGCACCGCTGATTGTCATGCTGTCGGCCCCCGGCTTTAGCGCCGATAGCGAAAAATTCGAGCTGACCGTAGCGATGACCCGCATCGTCTTCCCCTATATCCTGTTCATGTCGCTCACCGCCCTGGCTGCCGGTGTACTGAACACCTGGAGCCGCTTCATGGTGCCGGCCTTCACCCCGGTGTTACTCAATGTGGCCATGATCCTTGCCGCCACCGTGGCCGCTCCCTGGTTTGATCCGCCCATCCTGGCGCTGGCCTGGGGCGCCTTCCTGGGGGGGGTGCTGCAACTTTCGCTGCAATATGTGGCGCTAAAAAGACTGGGCCTTTTACCGCGTTGGGATTTTGCCCCTCGTGACCCCGCCGTGCGCCGCATCCTCAAACTCATGGGTCCAGCCGCCATGGGCGTCTCGGTCGCGCAGATCTCCCTGCTTATCAATACGATTTTCGCTTCCTTCCTGATCAGCGGCAGCGTCTCCTGGCTGTATTACGCCGATCGCCTGATGGAGTTTCCGACCGGGATGTTGGGTGTCGCCCTCGGCACCATCCTGTTACCGTCGCTCGCCAAACACTATGCCGACGACGATGGCACCGAATTTTCCCGCCTGCTCGACTGGGGCCTGCGCTTGACCCTGCTGCTAGCCGCGCCCGCCGCCCTGGCTCTGGCCGTCCTCGCCATCCCCTTGATCAGCACCCTATTCCACTACGGGGCCTTCACTGTCCACGATGTCGAAATGACCCGCCTGGCCCTCACCGCCTACAGCGCCGGCCTGATCGGGCTGATCCTCGTCAAGGTTCTGGCGCCCGGTTTTTATGCCCGACAAAACATCAAAACCCCAGTCAAGATCGCAATCCTTACCCTGCTTGCCACCCAGGCCATGAACTTGGCCTTCAT
Organism: Burkholderiales bacterium; assembly: GCA_005790965.1. Taxonomy (GTDB): domain Bacteria; phylum Pseudomonadota; class Gammaproteobacteria; order Burkholderiales; family Thiobacillaceae; genus QYQG01. The sequence continues at coordinate 5,474 of SXTL01000091.1, forward strand.
CGGCCCGCTGGGCCACGCCGGCCTGGCCCTGGCCATCGGCCTGGGGGCCTGTCTTAACGCCACCATCTTGTATCGCAAACTGCGCCAACAAAACATTTTCCAACCTCAACCGGGTTGGGCCCTCTATTTGCTCCAGCTCACCGCCGCCCTCGCTGCGCTGGGCGGATTTCTCTTTCTGGCCATGGGGGCGGAGGCTGACTGGCTGAAGGCAGGTTTACAAGAACGCCTTCTCCACCTCGCCTGGCTCATCCCCACGGCGGTGGGCATCTATTTCGCCAGCCTCTGGATCCTGGGTCTGCGCCCCGCCCAATTCCGGCGCAGCGCCACGGGCTGACGGAATACGCCCCAACCCGTAGAATCACGCCTTCCTTGTAGCGTCGCTGTTTGCATAACGCCCGAACATGATCATTACCCACGGCTGGCCGCACGCCGCGCGCCCCAACGCCATCACCATCGGCAACTTCGACGGCGTCCACCTTGGCCATCAAGCCATGCTGGCCCGCCTGACTGCGCGCGCCGTAGCGCTGGGTGCTCAACCCACCGTGCTGACCTTCGAGCCGCACCCGCGTGAAGTCTTTAGCCCTGCCCACGCGCCAACCCGCTTGAGTTCGATGCGGGAAAAACTCGAGCGCTTGCGCGAACTCGGCGTTGGCCATGTCCATGTCTGTCATTTCGACCGCGCCTTTGCCGCCCTGACCCCGGAAGCCTTCATCCAGCGCATCCTGGTCGATGGTCTCAAGGCGCGCTATGTCCTGGTCGGTGACGACTTCCGCTTTGGCGCCAAGCGAGCCGGTGACATCGCCCTGCTCACAGCGGCCGGACAACAGCAGGGTTTTAGCGCCGAATCCTTACCCACCGTGGAGGCTGCCGGACAACGCGCATCAAGCACCGCCGTGCGCACAGCACTCGCCAAGGGTGACATGGCGACCGCCGCCCAGCTGCTTGGTCATCCCTACACCATTTCGGGCCGCGTCGTTGACGGCGACAAGCTCGGCCGAACTATTGGCTACCCGACCGCCAATGTCCAACTCAAGCACAACCGTCCGCCGGTGAGTGGCATCTTTGCAGTGCGCGTGCAGGGTCTCAACCAGCCAAACTGGCCCGGCGTCGCCAGCCTTGGCACCCGTCCCACGGTACACGCCAACGGTCGCCCGACACTCGAAGTCCACCTCTTCAATTTCAACCAATCGATCTACCGCGCCCACCTGCGCGTCGAGTTCCTGCACAAGCTGCGTGACGAACAAAAATTCGCAAGCCTCGACGCCCTCATCGCCCAAATCGGCCGCGATGCCGATACAGCGCGCACCCTGCTAAATGTCGGATAAACCCATGGACTACAAAGCCACCCTCAACCTGCCCGACACCCCCTTCCCCATGCGCGGCGATTTGTCCAAGCGCGAGCCGGGCTGGGTGGCCGAGTGGCAAGAAAAAAAACTTTACGCCGCCCTCCGCAAAGCCGCTGCCGGGCGACCACGCTTTACTCTGCATGATGGCCCGCCGTATGCCAATGGCGACATCCACATTGGCCACGCAGTCAACAAAATCCTCAAGGACATTATCCTCAAGAACAAGACGCTGGAAGGTTTCGACGCGCCCTTCGTGCCGGGCTGGGACTGCCATGGCCTACCCATTGAGCACCAGGTTGAAAAGCAGCATGGCAAGCATCTCGAAGGCAATGCCGTGCGCCGCCTGTGTCGCGACTATGCCGCCCAGCAGGTCGAACGGCAGAAAAAAGATTTCATCCGCTTGGGCGTGCTGGGCGACTGGGATAACCCCTACCTCACCCTGAATTTCAAGGCCGAGGCCGACGAGATTCGCGCCCTCGGCAAGATCTGGGAGAAGGGTTATCTGTATCAAGGCCTGAAGCCGGTCAACTGGTGTCTGGACTGCGGATCAGCGCTGGCCGAGGCCGAGGTCGAACACGAGGACAAAACCTCGCCCGCCATTGATGTTGCCTTCCCGGTGCATCCCCATCATGCCGAGCAACTATCGACGGCGTTCGGCCTCACCTACCCGGTAACAAATGCGGCGGCCGTGATCTGGACTACCACGCCGTGGACCCTGCCGGCCAATGAGGCGGTGTCGGTTCACCCCGATCTCACCTACGATTTGATTTCCACCCCCAAGGGCACGCTGATCCTGGTACACGAACTGGCCGCCGCCTGTCTGGAGCGCTACGGCCTAGAGGGCGAATTTCTTGGCGCTTGTCCCGGCGCGGCGCTGGAACACCTGTTGCTGCAACACCCCTTTCAGCCCCGTGATGTTCTGATCATCTGCGGCACCCATGTCACGCTGGAGGCCGGCACGGGCCTCGTGCATACCGCGCCAGCGCACGGTGTCGATGACTACACGGTCGGCCGCAAATACGGCCTGCCGGTTAACAATCCGGTCGGTGGCGATGGTCGCTTTCTCGCCACCACCCCGGCCTTGGCAAACGGCGCACTGGCCGGGTTGAGCGTGTGGGAGGCCAACCCCAAGGTACTGGAAGAATTGGAAGCGCGTGGCCGCCTCCTCAAAGCCGAGAAGATCCGCCACAGTTATCCGCATTGCTGGCGCCACAAGACGCCCATCATCTTCCGCGCCACCACGCAATGGTTCATCGGCATGGACAAGCGGGGGAGCGAATCCGCGCCAACCCTGCGCCATCAAGCCGAGGTGGCGGTGGACGAAACGCAATTCTTCCCGGCTTGGGGGCGCGCCCGCCTGGAAGGCATGATGAAGACCCGGCCCGATTGGTGCATCTCGCGCCAGCGCAACTGGGGCGTACCCATTCCCTTCTTCCTGCATACCAACAGCGGCGCGCTGCACCCACGCACCGCCGAGCTAATCGAGGCGGTGGCGCAGCGCGTCGAACAAGGCGGCATCGAGGCCTGGTTTGCGCTAAATGCCGCCGAGTTACTCGGTGACGAAGCCAGTCAATACCGCAAACTAACCGACACGCTTGATGTCTGGTTCGACTCTGGCACCACGCACTGGCATGTCATGCGTGGCTCGCACGCCACCCAACACGGTTTTCCGGCCGATTTATATCTCGAAGGCTCCGACCAACATCGCGGCTGGTTCCAGAGTTCGCTGTTGACCGGTTGCGCCATCGATGGTCGCGCACCCTACAAGGCCCTGCTCACCCACGGATTTGTCGTCGATGGCCAGGGCCACAAGATGTCAAAATCCAAGGGCAATGTCATCGCCCCGCAAGAAATCATGAACAAGTACGGCGCCGACATCCTGCGCCTCTGGGTAGCCAGCACCGATTATGCCGGCGAGTTGTCGATCTCCGACAAGATCTTGCAAGGCGTCATCGACAGTTACCGGCGCGTGCGCAATACCCTCAAGTTCCTGCTCGCCAACCTGTCCGACTTCGACCCGGCGCAGCACGCCCTACCCGTGACTGACTGGCTGGAAATTGACCGCTATGCCCTGCACCTCACCCAGCGCTTCGAGGCTGAGGTGCGGACGGCTTACGCCGGTTACGAATTCCTGCGCGTAGCCCAAGCCCTGCACGGCTTCTGCGCCGAGACCCTGGGCGGCTTTTACCTCGACATCCTCAAGGATCGGCTTTATACCTGCGGCGCATCCTCAAAAGCACGGCGCTCAGCGCAGTCTGCGCTACACGCCATCACCCGCAGCCTAGTGCAAGCCATGGCCCCAATCTTGTCATTCACGGCAGAAGAGGCCTGGGCCTTTGTCCCTGGTCGCCGCAGCGACGAACAAGGCAGCGTATTTTTGTCGCTCATCAGCGACCTCAATGCACCCGCAGATACGGCCCTGGTCGAGCGCTGGGACGCCCTCCTCGCCTTCCGTCCCACGGTGCTAAAGGCGCTGGAAACGGCGCGCGAGACCAAGGCCATCGGCTCGGCGCTGCAAGCCGAATTAGCGATCACCGCCGACGCCGCGCTGTACGACCACCTCACTGCCCTAGGCGACGACATCAAGTTCGTCTTCATCGTCTCCGCCGTTCGTCTGACTCGCGGCGTGGAGACCGTCATGGTCATTCCCAGCCCGCACGCCAAGTGCGAACGCTGCTGGCATGTCCGCGCTGATGTGAACAGCGATGCCCTGTGCGGCCGCTGCGACAGCAACCTCAACGGCCCCGGTGAGACACGCCTATATGCGTAAGTGGCTCAGCCTTGCGGCCTTGATCATCGCCCTCGACCAAATCAGCAAATGGGCCGTCTTGACCTCGTTGCCGCTTTACGCCCGCATCGAGCTGACCGGCTTCTTCAACCTCGTCCATGTCCGCAACGAAGGCGCGGCATTCTCGCTCCTGGCAGACCAGCCCGGCTGGCAGCGTTTCTTCTTCATTGCCCTGTCATTGACCGTTTCGGCCCTGATCATCTGGTGGCTACGGAAGCCCGCCCCGATCCTGCAGCACGCAGCCTTTGCCCTGATCCTGGGCGGGGCTATCGGCAATGGCATCGACCGCATCATCCACGGCAATGTCGTCGATTTTCTCGACTTTCATCTGCTGGGCTGGCACTGGCCCGCGTTCAATGTCGCCGATTCGGCCATCGTCCTCGCGGCCGGCATTTTGCTCTGGATGAGCCTGAGGCCACAGCATGACTGAGATTGGGCTGCACGATAAAGTCACCCTGCACTACCGGCTAGCGTGCGGAGACGCAGAACTCGTCAATACTTTTGCGGACCAACCGGAGACCTTCGAGCTTGGTCGTGGCCAGATGGAAGCGCGCCTGGAATATGCCCTCAAGGGGATGACCGAAGGCACGCATACCACGCTGCACCTGACACCCGCCCTAGCCTTTGGTGAACATGACCCGGATCGGATTCAGGCGTTTCCCCGTGCCGAACTGAACGACCTGACATCTGATGCCGAGATTGGCATTGGTCACATGATTGAGTTCCAACTTCCGAACGGACAAACCCTGCACGGCACCGTGCTAGCCCTCGACGCCACCACGGCCTCCCTCGACTTCAATCACCCGCTCGCCGGGCGGCCCGTCGAATTCGAGGTCCACATCTTGAGTATCGAAAAATGACCACCGCCTTGCTTGCCAATCCGCGTGGCTTTTGCGCCGGTGTCGATCGTGCCATCGCCATCGTCGAGCGCGCCCTGGAACGCCATGGCGCACCGGTGTATGTGCGCCACGAGGTCGTGCATAACCGCTTCGTGGTGGACAAACTTAAGGCCCGTGGCGCGATATTCATCGAAGATTTGCACGAAGTTCCTGCTGGCGCGGTGCTGGTATTCAGCGCCCACGGCGTGCCGCAATCGGTCCGCCGGGCGGCCGAGGCCCGCGGGCTGACGGTGTTCGATGCCACCTGCCCGCTGGTCACCCAGGTCCATCTGGAGGTCAAGCGGCTGGTCGAGAACGGCTACGGCATCATCATGATCGGCCATCCCGGTCACCCCGAGGTCGAAGGCACCTTGGGCCAAACCGACAGCGACAAATGGCTGGTCGAGACCCCCGCCGATGTCGCGCTTCTGGCCAGCGAACTAGGCGCCGCCCGACCTGATAAGCGCACTTATAAGTTGGCTTATGTCACCCAAACCACGCTATCGGTCGATGATGCCAAGACCACCATAGACGCCCTGCATGCGCACTTCCCGGGCATCGTCGGTCCTAAAAAGGACGACATCTGCTACGCCACACAAAACCGCCAAGACGCCGTCAAAACGCTGGCAGCGCGTTGCGACGCCGTACTAGTGGTCGGCTCCAAAAACAGCTCCAACTCCAATCGCTTGCGCGAAGTCGCCGAACGCGCCGGTGCCAAGGCGTGGCTGATCGACACCGCCGCCGACATTGATCCCTCCTGGCTGACCGGCATGCGCTGCATTGGCATTACCGCCGGCGCCTCTGCCCCCGAGGTCTTGGTCGAAGGGGTGCAAGCCCGTCTGCGAGAACTGGGCGTTACTCAAACCGAAACCCTGACCGGCGCAGCAGAAGGCGTCCACTTCCCCCTGCCGGTGGCGCTGCGCTAGGCGACTGAATTGGGGTCCAACAAAAAAGCCGGCAAACGCCGGCTTTTTTGTTATTCGCTTCGCAGCTCAGTGCGGCTGCACGCCCGGGCCATAGAAGCGGTAACCCAAACGCATTTGTGCACTCTGCGACAGGGCGCGTTTCTCGGTCTCGCTCTTGAACTGGTCGGCAATGCCGTCGTAGGTCTTTTTGATCCAATCCTTGTCCATCAGGAGATCAGCCACACCAGCCGCCCAGCGCAGACGGTCGGAGGCCGAGTTCAGACGACCACCAACCCCGTCCATCAGCTCGGCGATACGAGAGTTCTCCATGCCATAAGACTTCAGACGCGTGGCGAGTTGCAGCGAGGCCTCAGCGCTCTGACAGGCGTCGGCCGCCCGGGCAAAGGCGGCATTCGCCGCATCAATCGCACCCATGTCGTGATACAGCTTGGCCACCTGCGCCAGGGCAAAGTGATCGCTGGCTCGCGCCGCCGCTTCACCCAAGATACGCGTGGCTTCAGTGGCGTTGGCAAGAGCATCGCGGGCTAGTTCAGCCAGCCGGGTCCAGTCATAGGGGTTCTCGCCCGCACTGGCCGCCCGGGCCTGTACCGCGGCCTCGGCGCGTTCACGGCCAAACTGGGTGTCTTTCAATTCGCGCCCCACGGTACGGACGATCTCGCTAAACCAGACAAAGTCAGCGGCCGAGGCAATGCTTTCATCGAGCAGCTTAGACAACCAAGCCTTGTCGCCAGTCCGGTCCACCGCCAGGATCAGGGGCTTGAAGCGGGAGAAATGGAAACCGTCTTCGCGCAGCGCGGTCTCAGCATTAGCCAACACCTTTCCGGCATAGGCCGCATCGCCCAGTTCAAGCATGATGCGGTCAGCCAGTGCGATCTGCTCCCGCACGGTCTTGCAAAGACCCTCAGCGCTCTGAAACTCGACATATTTGGCCTGATTAGCCTCGCGGCGCGCCAGCTTGTCTTTGGAACGCGCCAGCCAGTCCACATCATTTGCCGCATGCTTCTCGATTCCCTCGACGACCTTGCGCATCTCGTCCAGATTGGCCACGCTCTCCTCGGCCTTGGCGACCATGGCCGAAGCAGCGCCCACATCGCCGCTCGCGGCACAGGCATCTGCCAGTTGCAAAAACTCGCCCGTTGCCGTTGCCAGACTGCCGCCCTTGGCCAGGACGGCACGGGTAAATTCGGCATTGCCTTCCGCCGACTTCAAAACCTGCATCAGGCCAGTAAAATCTTTGGCGGAATCGAGTGCCTGCGCATACAGGCCGCCGGCAGCGGCCGGGTCAATCTCACCCATGACCCCGGACAGGGTGATGAGATCAGCCGGGCTACCGTACTTGGCGGCCCCCTCGTTGATGATCGCGGCGCCCTGAACTTTATCCATCAAGTCCGAGGCGACAGAACGAGCCAAACGGGCAAAGTCAGCGGCTCGACCACACTTGGTCTTGATCTTGTCCACGATCTGGCTGGCCAGCGCGATGTCCTTGACCTGCGTCGCCACCACACCAAACAAGGCATAGAGCGGCTCGGTGGTCGAAATCTCTTTTAGCGCACCAGCGAGAAGCTTGCCGGATTGAACGACATCGCCGGTCACGATCAGCGTACCCAGACCCACCGCCACCTTTTCGTCGGCATTCATGGCGAAATCGGCGCCCTGTTGCAGGGCATCCGCGGCCTTGGCATCCTCACCCAAGGCCTTGTAGCCGATAGCACAAGCGACAAAATCGCCAGTAAACATGGCCCCACCAGCGACCTCGTCAAGCACCGCCTTGGCAGCCGGATCGGCGGCAAAGGCCGGCTGCGCAAACACCGTCTGGGCAAACCCTGCATCCGCCGGCTCATCAAAAGCCTCACGGGCCAGGGTGTATAGATCCTGTGCCGTAGTGCATGCGGCCAGACGCGGTTCAAGGGTTGCACGGGTTGCCATAATCAAAACTCCAAACGGAAACGGTAAAAACCAGACTTTAACGATATTTGCCCGACTGCGCGCAAGGGGTTTTTTATCGCGCGATAAATATCCTCAAGGAACAAGCAAATGAAATAGCCCAGAGACGCCAAAGAGGACCACCACCAGCCCGGCCAACCAACGCACCCGAGGCATATTGAAGAACTGAGCGACCCGCGCTGCCGCCCAACCCATAGCCAACAGGTTAGGCAAGGTCCCCAAACCAAAACAGGCCATGATCAAGGCTCCGTTGCCAGCGCTAGCGCTGGCCAAAGCCGTGATCAGCAAACTATAGACCAAGCCACACGGCAACCATCCCCACAGCGCGCCGGCCACCACTGCCTGTGCCGGGCTACGAACCGGCAGCACCTGACCCAGCCAGGGTTGCACACGCTGCCAGAGCCAGGCCCCGGCCCGCTCGATCTGCACCACGCTACGGTTCAATCCAGCCAGATACAGGCCGACCAGAATCAACATCACCTGCGCCAAGCCATACAGGATGCGCTGGACGGGCAACAGGTCCTCAGCCAGAAAAGCGGCCGAACCGATCAACCCCGCCAGGGCGCCCGCCAGGGCATAGCTCGCGATGCGGCCTAAGTTGTAGCCAAGGAGAATAGCTGTGCGCTGCGGCGCTTCGCCCGGCACGGTCGTCGCTGCCACGATACCGCCACACATACCCACGCAATGCACGCCGCCCATCAGGCCAGCCAACCAGGCCATCCAGAGCATTTCCTGAAAAGAGCTAAGCACGGTGTTCCGTTAGAAGTAGCCGGGATTAAATCAATCGCAGCGCATGCCTGCCGCAACCCACGCCTGAATGTCTCGCTGCCACGCGGCATATCCCCCCGGCACCGTAGGCTTCGGGCCCGAAGGTGTTTGTCCAGATTCCAGAGCCCACCGAATACGCTGGTCATGCAACATATGGCGCAACAAGTTAGCATCGACAGAGCCGGCTCCGCTGTTGCGCTTAAGCAATTCACAAGTTTGTTGCGGATTCATAGCGGTGTAATCCATCCTTGGCTCCGGCGCCATCCATTCGTGACTCTGCATCTCAATCACATTATTAGTGTGGCACCGAGCACAGAGGTAGCGACTGCGGTGCGACGAAAAAGCCCGACCGTTATGCTCGAGACTGTTAAATTGGTGACACGAAATACACCGCTCGTGCCGTAAATAGGGATCTATCAACCGTGCAAATGGTGAAGTCTCCGGCGCCGTGCTTGCTTTGTTAGCAGACGCAAGTGGAGCCGCCATGACTGACACAGGGTTGCAGACGCCCCCTACTAGACAAATGCAAAAAAGAGCTCGCCACATATTTCACTGTCGGCCAAATAGCGGTGGGTGCAAAGATCGTTCATAACCGACCCCTTGATAGATAAAACATATAACGACAATGAGCCGGGCTTCATTTATCGGACGATGCCTCATCGCTGTGAAAAATCGAGCGATACCCAACATAGGTCGCTGCCATCAGGAGCGGCAGGAACAACATAAAACCAATCCCATAAGGAATGATCAGGGCAAGGAGCCAACCACCGCCCAGCAGCAGGGCAAAAAGCAGCATCGGCACAACATTGGTCAGCACGGTCCACAGGCTCCACCACAAAGCACGGCCCGCTGAAAAGGCATCAAACAGGATCAGTGCCGGTGCAAACCAGGAGGCCATAGAGACCGGCAGGACAATAAGCAACGCTGTCCACAAAGCCGGCATGACGCGCTCGAGATGCTGATTCAGCACCTCCGGGTTAGCACTTCCGCCAGTCGTACCCGCGGCATCGACCAGGGTCAGGATCGTCTCAAGATCGCTGCCCGCCATCACCAGTATCAACTGACTGGCGGCCAGAGTCGCCAGCGCATTCACCAAGCCAACCTGAAACAGGGGCGAAACCGTGGGCCGCAATTGCCCCGGCAAGACCAAAAAGGAAAACCGCTCAGCGCGTCGCGAGGCATCCCCGGCCAACATAAACAAGGCCACCACGAAGGGGCCTAAGAACGAGGCCAAAATCGCCCCTGCGCCCGTCATGCCAAGGAGCAGGAGGGCCAGCAGGACGGCCGAGCTTAAGCCCAACCAGGCCACAAAGCCCTGTCGCAACAAGGCTACTCCGCCTTGTAACCAAAACACCCCGGCCCCCAGCGAGGGGCGGGTCACTCGCAATCGTGGCGTCATGGCGGCGCGATCAGAACGAGAACAGGACCCAGAGGGGGACGAGCAAATTCGGAGTGATCTCGTTCATGCGCTGAAACTGGCCATTGCCGGTGGGGTCCAGCAGGTAATAGGGCGTGCCGTGCGGCGGCGTCACCTTGATCAGGTAGAGTTTGCCGCGCACCCTGAACTCCTCAACGCGGTCATGGCCACGCTGCAGGATCGTAATCTGCGGCTCCAGCGCAGGATCCTGAGCCATTCCGGGTGGCGGCGGTATAACCGGTACCGGCTCTAATTGAACAGGAGCCGCCTGAACCAACGACGCCAGCCCTAAAGTCAGGGTCAGGCTCAGCGTCAAGGCCGATAAAGGTCTGGATATGGACATGGATCATTCCTGCTATAAAGGGTTCAATTCATTCTAGCAAACCCGGCTACAGATTGAGCAGAATCTCTTGCTCGCGAGTCGTCGGCGCAAAGCCTTGATGCTCGTAATGGCGGAAAATGGCATCCACGACCGCCTGCGGCTCATCCATCACCTGAATCAGGTCCAAATCTTCCGGGGCGATCATGCCGCCACCGGCCAAATCCGTCCGCAGCCAGTCCAAGAGGCCCTGCCAAAAATCACGCTGCATGAGAATGATGGGGATGCGACGGATTTTGTGGGTTTGCACCAGCGACAACACTTCCATCAACTCGTCCAGCGTGCCATAGCCGCCTGGCATGATGACGAAGGCCGAGGTATGCCGCACAAACATGACCTTGCGGGCAAAGAAATGCCGAAAGGTCTGACTAATATCCTGATAGGGATTGGCATGCTGCTCGTTGGGGAGTTCTATATTCAGGCCGACACTGGGCGACTTGCCGGCATAAGCTCCCTTGTTCGCCGCCTCCATGATGCCCGGTCCACCGCCGGAAATGACGGAAAATCCCGCATCGGAGAGGGCTCTCGCCAAGGTCTCGGTCAATTGGTAATAGGGCGACCCAGGGCGGACCCGCGCACTTCCAAAAATGGTTACCGCGGGCTGAATACGCGTCAGGCTCTCGGTGCCCTGCACAAATTCGGCCATAATCTCGAGCATGCGCCAAGATTCCACCGAGGTCTCCTGGTGAATCTCGCAGGGCTCACTTGTACATCCCGGCTTAGGAATCTTGTTCATGATGGCTACACACCTCGCTCAAACACTGCTCCTGGTCGATGGGTCATCCTATCTCTACCGTGCCTATCACGCCCTGCCCGACCTCAAGAATCGTCAGGGCGAGACCACTGGCGCACTCTATGGCGTTCTCAACATGCTGCGCCGTCTGCGGCGCGAAGCACCGACTGACCTCGCCGCCTGCGTCTTTGACGCCAAAGGCCCGACCTTTCGCGAGGTCTGGTACCCGGACTATAAGGCCAACCGGCCGCCCATGCCAGACGACTTGCGCACTCAGGTCGCGCCGCTGCATGACGCCATTCGCGCCGCGGGTTGGCCGCTGATCGCCGCGCCCGGCGTCGAGGCTGACGATGTCATTGGCACTTTGGCGCGGCAGGCCGAAGCGGCTGGCATGCGAGTCATCATTTCCAGCGGCGACAAAGATATGTCGCAACTGGTGTCTGATCGCATTACCGTCATCGACACCATGGCCAACAAGACCTACGACCGCGCCGGCGTGATGGCCAAATTTGGGGTCCCGCCCGAGCGCATCATCGACTGGCTCACGCTGACGGGGGACGCTGTCGACAATGTGCCCGGCGTCCCCAAATGCGGTCCCAAGACCGCAACCAAATGGCTGAGCGAATTTGGCGACCTCGACACGCTGATGGCCCGTGCCACCGAGGTAAAAGGCGTCGTTGGTGCCAACCTGCGCGGCGCGCTTGAGTGGCTACCGATGGCGCGGCGGCTGGTCACCATCAAGACCGATTGCGACCTGCCGGAGCAGCCCGCTGATTTGACCTGGGGCCCGGAGGATAAAGCCACGCTGGCGACGCTGTTTGAGCGCTACGGCTTCAAGACTTGGCTAGAAGAAAAAAGTTTGTCCGCACCTTCGCCCGCCGCCGCTGCGGACACCCCCAACCAGCAACCCATTCCTCCCTTCGCAACGCCCTGCGCACGCCATTACGAAACGCTGCTCACCGAGGCCGATCTGCTGCGTTGGATGGAAAAGATCGCCGCCGCCGAGCTTGTCTGTCTTGACACCGAAACGACCGCACTCGATCCCATGGCGGCCCGTATTGTCGGCCTATCGTTCGCCGTCGAACCCGGCCAGGCCGCTTACTTGCCGCTGGCACACGCTTACCCCGGAGCGCCCGACCAACTCGCACTGGCCAGCACCCTGGCCCGCCTCAAACCCTGGTTGGAAGACAGCCGCCAGCTCAAGGTCGGCCAGAACCTCAAATACGACTGGCATGTGCTGCAAAACCACGGCATTCGGCTGGCAGGGATGGCGCACGACACCCTCTTGCAAAGCTATGTGCTGGAAGCGCACGAGCGCCACGACATGGACAGCCTTGCGGCGCGACATCTGGGCGAGACGACCATCCCCTTCGAGGCGGTCTGCGGCAAGGGCGCCAAGCAAATCAGCTTCGACCAAGTCAGCCTCGAACGAGCCACCGAATACGCCGCCGAGGACGCCGATATCACCTTGCGACTGCACCAGGCACTGCACCCGCAAGTCACGGCAGATGTCGCGCTGAACCACATCTATCGCGACATCGAGATGCCGCTGCTACCCATCCTGGCGCGCATGGAACGCCACGGTGTTCAGCTCGATGGCGCGCTCCTGCGTCGGCAATCCGGCGAACTGGCGCAAACCCTGTTGACGCTCGAAGCCAAGGCCTACGCGGTGGCCGGTCAACCCTTTAACCTCAACTCGCCCAAGCAATTGGGAGAGATCCTGTTTGCCAGACTGGGCCTACCGGTGGTCAAAAAAACCCCCACCGGCGCGCCGTCCACCGATGAAGAAGTATTGGAAAAACTGGCCGAGGATTACCCGCTGCCAAAACTGCTGCTCGAATACCGCAGCCTCGCCAAGCTGAAATCGACCTATACCGACAAGCTGCCGGGACTCATCGACCCCGCTACCGGTCGCATCCACACCACTTATTCGCAGGCCACCGCCGTGACCGGACGGCTGTCATCGGCCGATCCCAACCTGCAAAACATTCCCATCCGCACGGCCGAAGGGCGGCGCATTCGCGAGGCCTTTATCGCCGCGCCGGGGTGCGTGTTGCTGTCCGCGGACTATTCGCAGATCGAGTTGCGCATCATGGCGCACCTCTCCAACGACACCGGCCTGGTCACCGCCTTTCTGCACGACGCTGATATTCATACCGCCACCGCCGCAGAAGTGCTCGGCCTCGCGCCAGAGCAAGTCGCGCCCGAACAACGGCGCATGGCCAAGGCGGTCAACTTTGGCCTGATTTACGGCATGTCAGCCTTTGGCCTGGCCGCCCAACTCGGCATCGAACGCAGTGCCGCGCAAGGCTTTATCGACCGCTATTTTGGCCGCTTCCCCGGTGTTGCCGACTACATGGCGCGCACCCGAGAGGCGGCTCGCGCCCGCGGCTATGTCGAAACCCTGTTTGGCCGCCGCCTCTATCTGCCCGACATTGCCAGCAAAAACCCGGCCCGCCGCCAAGGCGCCGAACGCGCCGCCAGTAATGCACCGATGCAAGGCACGGCCGCCGATTTGGTTAAGCTGGCAATGCTCGCGGTCCAAAACTGGCTGGACGCAGAACGGCTTGCCACCCGCATGATCCTGCAGGTCCACGACGAACTAGTGTTGGAGATTCCAGACGCTGAACTGGCGCGAGTCCAGTCAAAATTACCGGAGCTGATGTGCGGCGTGGCGCAACTCGCCGTGCCCCTCAAGATCGAGATGGGTGTTGGCCCGAACTGGGACGCCGCGCACTGAGGGGCCTGCGCCGCGCCCCAAGGTCACGGCCTTAAAACAGGATCAGGCCCCAAACCACCAGCACATTGACTATCGCGATCAGCACGGCGGCGCTGCCAATATCCTTGGCGCGTTTAGCGAGGCGATGGTTTTCCAACGAAATGCGGTCCACCGTGGCTTCAATAGCCGAGTTCACCAATTCCATCAACACCACACCAAACAGGCTGGCGATCAACACCGCTTGTTCCAGGCCCGTGGCCCCCAGCCACAGGGCGGCTGGAATCAGAAGCAGAGCCAAAATCAACTCTTGGCGAAAGGCGTCTTCGTGTTTCCAGGCTGATCGCAAGCCCGCTAGCGAGTAAAAGAACGCGTTCAAAACCCGCCGCAAGCCGGTCTTGCCCTTGTGAGGGCTTTCGCTTTCAAAGCCCGAACCGCTCATCTCACCCCTTCCAAGCCAGATCCAACTCGCGAGCGGCCTTGACATCATCGAGCCGCCGGACCGGTTGCGTGTAGGGGGCGCCTTTGACGAGATCGGGCTGCGTCTCGGCCTCAATCTTGATGGCGACCATGGCAGCGATGAAGGCATCCAGCGTGTCGCGGCTCTCCGTCTCCGTGGGTTCAATCAGCAGGCATTCCGGCACCAAGAGCGGGAAATAGGTGGTCGGGGCGTGAAAGCCATAATCGAGCAGGCGCTTAGCAAAATCCATCGCCGAGACCCCCGTTGCATCCTTGAGTTTTTTAAGCGTGACGATGAACTCATGGCTGGCCCGCCGCTCGGGATAGGCCAACTCAAAACCAGCGGCGCGCAAACGGGCGGCCAGATAATTAGCGTTCAGGGTTGCATAGTCGGCGACCCGGCGCATGCCGTCGCGGCCCAGCAGCCGCGCATAGGCCCAAGCGCGCAACAAGATGCCCTGGTTTCCACCAAAGGCGCTCATGCGGCCAATGGTCTGCGCACACTCGGCCTCTTCCTGATAGCGATATTGGCCGGCCTCCTCGATCACCCACGGGATCGGCAGGAAGGGCAATAAGCGCTCCGACACGCCGACCGGGCCAGCCCCCGGTCCGCCGGCGCCGTGCGGCGTCGAAAAGGTGCCCAACGTGCCAGTGATCAGGTCCACCCGGTCGGCCAGGCCGAAATGATCGGGCGTTCCGCGTCCGGACTGGCCGAGGACTCCCGTGGCGTGGCTGTCGTCCACCAGGACGGCTGCGTCGTAGCGCTCCGCCAGGCCGACGATCTCCGGCAGCCGGGCCAGATGCCCGTCCATTGAGAAGACCCCGTCGGTGGCGATCAAGCGCAGGCGGCAGGCCGACGCTTGTTTGAGGGCCGTCTCCAACTCACCCATGTCCGAATGGCCGTAGCGGAACCGTTGCGCCTTGCAGAGGCGGATGCCGTCGATCAGGCTGGCGTGGTTCAGTGCGTCGCTGATCACCGCGTCCCGCTCGTCCAGCAGCGTTTCGAACAGGCCGGTGTTCGCATCGAAACAGGAGCCGTAGAGGATCGTATCGGCGGTCCCCAGGAACGTCGAGAGGGCTTGCTCCAGGCGCTTGTGGAGGTCCTGCGTGCCGCAGATAAAGCGCACCGA
>SXTL01000092.1 GCA_005790965.1 Burkholderiales bacterium
ACCGCGCTCGGCGCCGAGGTACGCTGGGCCTCGTGCAACATCTTTTCGACCCAAGACCACGCCGCCGCTGCGATTGCCGCGACCGGTGTGCCGGTGTACGCCGTCAAGGGCGAATCGCTCACTGAATACTGGGATTACACGCACCGCATTTTCGAGTGGCCCAGCACCGGAAATGCCGGCGTCTACTCAAACATGATTCTCGATGACGGCGGCGATGCCACCCTGCTGCTGCACATCGGCGCCCGCGCTGAAACCGATTTGAGCGTCATCGCCAATCCCAGCAGCGAAGAAGAGTCGATACTGTTTGCGGCCATCAAGGCCAAGCTCGCGACCGATCCGACCTGGTATTCCACACGCCTGGCCCAGATTAAAGGCGTGACCGAAGAAACCACCACCGGCGTGCATCGCCTGTATCAAATGCACGAACGCGGCGAACTAAAGTTCCCCGGCATCAATGTCAACGACTCGGTGACGAAATCCAAATTCGACAATTTGTATGGCTGCCGCGAATCGCTGGTCGATGGTATCAAGCGCGCCACCGATGTCATGGTCGCCGGCAAGATCGCCGTCGTGGCGGGTTATGGCGATGTCGGCAAGGGTTCGGCCCAGGCCCTACGCGCCCTGTCGGCGCAAGTCTGGGTGACCGAAATCGATCCAATCTGCGCCCTGCAAGCCGCGATGGAAGGCTACCGCGTCGTCACCATGGACTACGCCGCCGACAAGGCCGACATCTTTGTCACCGCCACCGGCAACTTCCATGTCATCACCCACGACCACATGGCGGCGATGAAAGATCAGGCCATCGTCTGCAATATTGGCCACTTCGACAACGAGATCGATGTCGCTGGTATTGAAAAATATCAGTGGGAAGAGATCAAGCCGCAAGTCGATCACATCATCTTCCCGGACGGTAAGCGCATCATCCTCTTGGCCAAGGGCCGCTTGGTGAACCTCGGCTGCGCCACCGGCCATCCCAGCTATGTGATGTCCTCCAGCTTCGCCAACCAGACCATCGCCCAAATCGAGCTGTTCACGCGCACGGCCGATTACCCGGTGGGTGTCTACACGCTGCCCAAGCATCTCGACGAAAAAGTGGCCCGTCTGCAGCTAAAAAAGCTCAACGCGCAACTGACCGCGCTGACCGACCAGCAGGCCGCCTACATCGGCGTGCCGGTAACGGGCCCCTACAAGGCCGAGCATTACCGCTACTAATCAGCAAGCCGGATCATTCACGCGGCACCCCGCTACGCACGGCCCAACGGCCGCGGGTAGCGGCGCGCTGCGCTGAAACAGAGAAAGCGCTAGCCAAAAGCATTACCGTTCGCTTATAATGCGTGGCGTTGTGCCTTGCCAGTGTTCCGTCGCCACGCCAATGCCCTTTCGGCGACATTTGACACTCTACGGGACTGCCGATCCAAACCGATCTGTCACAGCCCCATCTGCCCCAACCTCCTGATTTCCTCGATATGGAATCGCGTAACTCGGTTGGCGCCGATGTTACGCCCTGACCGCGTGCGCATCTGCCCGCAGTCAGATTGCCTGCTCTCGCCGGATTTTATCCGCGGCGTTGCGGGCTGATTTTTATTGAGGAAACACCATGAACTTTGCCGATCTCGGCCTCTCCCCCCTGATTATCAAGGCGCTGCATGCGGCCGCCTACCAGGCTCCCACCGCTGTCCAGGCCGAAGCAATCCCCGCCGCGCTAGCCGGTACCGACCTCTTGGTCTCGGCCCAAACGGGAAGCGGTAAAACCGCCGCCTTTATGTTGCCCAGCCTGCACCGCGTCACCACGCCCAGCACAGCCAGTGGCAACGGTCCGCGAATCCTGGTTCTGACCCCAACCCGTGAACTGGCCCAGCAAGTGCAACAAGCCTCGGACAAATACGGTAGTGAAATTCACCGCCTGCGCACCGTCAGCGTCGTCGGCGGCGTCCCCTATGGCCTACAACTGAAACAGATGTCCCGCCCGGTCGATATCATGGTGGCCACCCCGGGCCGTCTGATGGACCACATGGAACGCGGTCGGGTTGATTTTGATCGCCTAGAAGTTTTGATTCTCGACGAAGCCGACCGCATGCTCGACATGGGCTTCATCGACGACATCAAGCACATTGTCAGCAAGACCCCAGAAAACCGCCAAACCCTGCTGTTTTCAGCCACGCTTGATGGCACTGTCGGCGTTCTGGCCCGCAACCTGACCCGCGATCCGCAGCGCATTGAGATTGGCCACGCCGCCGCCACCCAATCGCCGCAAATTGAACAGCGCATCCTGATGGCCGATAACCACTTCCACAAAGGCAAGTTGCTTGACGCGCTTCTGCAAGATGCCGCCGTCGTGCAAGCCATCGTCTTCACCGCCACCAAGGCCTCCGCCGACACCCTCACCGACCAGCTGCGCGAACAAGGCGTCGCGGCCGCCGCGCTGCATGGCGACATGCCGCAATCCAAGCGCACCCGCACCCTCAAAGCCATGCATTCCGGCCAGATCCGCGTTCTGGTCGCCACCGATGTTGCGGCGCGCGGCATCGATGTCCCCGCCATCAGCCATGTTATCAACTTTGACCTGCCCCGCCAGGCCGAGGATTATGTCCACCGCATCGGAAGCACGGGGCGCGCTGGCCGCACCGGCATCGCCATCTCCCTGGCCGGGTTTAGCGAACGCCACATGCTGCGCACCATTGAGCGCTATACCCACCAGCAACTCACCATCACCACCCTCCCCGGACTAGAACCCAAACCGCGCGCCGAGCGCCCCGATTCTGCACCGCGCAACGAGCGTTCGCGTCCTCCATATGCCCGGCAGGAGCGTTCATATGAGCGCGGCTCCCGTTTCGACTTCACCCGCGGCCAAAGCGATAACGAATCCCGCCCCGGCGGCGAGCGCCGCCCCTCCAACCGCGATGCCGGCTTCCCGTCACGCGACAGCCAGCCACGCCGTTTTGGCCCGCACAGCGACGCCCCCAAACCCTACGGCCCGCGGCCAGAAGCCCGCCGCAGCGGTCCTTGGGAAGGTCGCAGTGCGGGCGGTTTTGCCGATCGCAACGAGGGCCAAGGCCGCAATTACTGGCAAAACAGCCCCGCCGAATCTGCCGGCCCGGATGACCATGAGGCACAACCCGGCGCCAACGCCTGGAACAGCCAGCCGGCCGACAAGCGCTCGCCAGCCCGTTCCTATGGCGGCAAACCCAGTGGCCATGGTGGCGCCCGGGACGGTCAGCCACGCGGCGGCCAAGGCCCGCGCAAAGGCAAGCCCAGTTTCAGCGGCAAGCCCGGCGGCCAACGCCCCCCGCGGGAACGCTAATCCCAATCGCTAGGCCCCGTTACTGGGGCCCCTGCCAAGCAAAAGGCCGATGCAACGAATGCATCGGCCTTTTCTGTTTGGGGCGACGAATGGGGCTCGAACCCACGACAACCGGAATCACAAGCCGGGGCTCTACCAACTGAGCTATCGCCGCCAATGACCTTCTGCTGCGATCTCTGCAACAAAGGAGGGCGCATTCTATCCGAACTCAGCCCCTCAATCAATGCAGAGGCCGTTGTCTGTTCTCAGGCAATCATGACCGCCCTCCTCCGCTGAACTATTCCAGGCATCGGACCACCCCAAGTCAGCCCACAGTCAGCCGGACTGCACGCAAACCTTCCGTTTTATGAATGGGTTAGCGACACCAATCGGG
>SXTL01000093.1 GCA_005790965.1 Burkholderiales bacterium
AACCAGTGTACGGCCTGTGGTGAGTGCGCCAAGGCCGTCAACAGTGAGATTCCTGACGCCTTCAATTACAACCTGGGCAAAGTTAAAGCGGCGTATCTGCCGCATGACATGGCCTATCCACAACGCTATGTGCTGGATCCGTCCATCATCGGTACGGCCGATGCAGAAGCGGCCAAGGCGGCTTGCAAGGTGGGAGCGATTGATCTTGATCAGCAGACCGAAACGGTCAGCTTGAACGCCGGCGCTATTGTCTGGGCGACGGGTTGGCAGCCCTATGCAGCCGAAAAGATCACGCCGTATCGCTATGGTGAGTTCAAGAATGTCATCACCAATGTCGAGTTCGAGCGTTTGGCTGATCCGCATGGCCCGACCAAGGGCAAGATCCTGCGCCCGTCCGATGGCAAAGAGGCCAAGAATGTCGCCTTCATTCAGTGCGCCGGTTCGCGTGATGAGAACCACCTGCGTCACTGTTCGCGTTTCTGCTGCATGGCCTCGTTGAAGCAGACCCACTATGTTCAGGAAGCCTTCGGCGACGAAGGAAAGTCGACGATTTATTACATTGACATCCGTGCTATCGACCGGTTCGAGGACTTCTACCAGAAGGTCAAGGCCAACCCCAATGTCAGCTTCGTAAAATCGAAAGTGGCGCGCATCTCCGAAGACAAGAACGGCGATCCGCGTCTGTGGGGCGTCAACACCGAGGGTTACAAACGCTACTCCGAGCCGCATGATCTGGTCGTACTGGCGGTGGGCATGGAGCCGGCCGTCAAGGGCTTGGCGATCCCGGCAGCGTTGTCGGAAGGAATTGCCGCTGACTCCTCTGGTTTCTTGGCGATGAATGGCAATACGGGCGTGTTTGGTGCCGGTTGTGCGACCAATGCGCTGGATGTGAACCGCGCTGTACAAAGCGCTACGGCGGCGGCCTTGCGTGCGATCCAAGTCGTCAACCAAGTCGCCCGGGCGGAGAATTGATCATGAGTGCAACGATGGCTGAAAAGAAACACGCGGCGTATATCTGCTCCGGTTGCGAACTGGGTGCCCGCCTGGATGTGGCGACGCTAGTCAAGACCGCGACCAAGGACGGCAAGATGCAATTGGTGCGCGAGCACGCCTTCCTTTGCTCTGCCGAGGGCGTGGCGATGATCCAGAACGACCTCGACAACGAGGGCGTGACCCATGTTGCAATTTGTGCCTGTTCGCGGCGTGCCAAGACCGAGGCTTTCAATTTCCCGACCACGGCGATTTCGCGCGGTAACCTGCGTGAGGGTGTGATTTGGGTGCGCCCGGACACGGAGGAGGCGCGCGAGACTACGCAGGAAATGGCCGAAGACTATGTCCGCATGGCCTGTGCCGAGGTCAAGGCGATGACCGTGCCCTCCGGAAACACCAATGTGGGTGGCAGCAAGACGCTGTTGGTGGTCGGTGGTGGTATTTCCGGGATGACCTCCGCGCTGGAGGCCGCCAAGGCGGGCTACAAGGTGGTATTGGTTGAAAAAACTGGCGCCCTGGGGGGCTGGGCTGCGCAGAACTACAAGCGCGTACCGACCCGTGAGCCGTTCAAAGATCCGGAAGATACCGGTGTGGCTGATATGGTCAGCCGGATCGCCGCTGATGCCAACATTACGGTTTACCTTAATGCGACGGTGACCAAGACGGCCGGTGCGCCGGGCCGTTTCAAGGCGGATATCACTGTCGAATCAGGCTCGACCGTGACCGAGGATGTCGGTGCGATCATTCAGGCCAGCGGCTTCACGCTGTATGACGCCAACAAGTTGCCGCATCTGGGTTACGGCGCCTCTCCGGATGTGGTCGATCAGGCCGGTCTGGAAGCCTTGGCCAAGGCTGCCAACGGGGCCAGCATCAAACGCCCCTCCGACGGCAAGGAAGTTAAATCCGTGGTGTTCGTACAATGTGCCGGTCAGCGCGATCCCTCTGGCGAGCACCTCGAGTACTGTTCTGGCTATTGCTGCAATGTCAGCGTCAAGCAGGCGATGTACTTCAAGGACGCTAATCCGGATGTTGAAACCGTGGTTCTCTACACCGACCTGCGTTTGCCGGGTAATGGCGAAGACTTCTACCGTTCGGCGCAGAACAAGGGCGTGATCTTCTCCAAGGGCGTGGTGTCCACGGTGGCAGCCACTGGCCAGGGTCTGACGGTCAACTTCAAGGACTTGATCCTTAACGAAGACACCCAGGCGCAGGCCGATTTGGTCGTGCTGGCGACGGGCTCAGTGCCGACTTCCGGCCCGGATCTGGATGCCCTTAACGCGGCTGTGGTTGCCTCCGAGAGCAAGGATGCGGCAATCAAGGCCGAGGCAGACATTCAGGTTGAAAAGCTGCGTGCCAAGTCCGTGCTTAACCTGAACTATCGCCAGGGTCCGGATATTCCTCATTTCAAGCACGGTTTCAACGACAGTCACTTCATCTGCTTCCCCTACGAAACCCGGCGGACCGCGATTTATGCCGCTGGACCGGTACGGCGGCCGATGGATATGGTGCAGGCACGCGAAGATGCGACCGGTGCCGCCATGAAGGCTATCCAAGCCGTGGAAAATGCCGGTTTGGGCAAGGCCGCGCACCCGCGTGCTGGCGATCTTTCTTTCCCGACCGCGCGTCTGGAAGGCTGCACCCAGTGCAAGCGCTGCACGGTGGAGTGTCCGTTCGGCGCCATCGACGAAGATGAAAAGCGCTTCCCGCTGTTCAATGAATCACGCTGCCGCCGCTGCGGTACTTGTATGGGCGCGTGCCCGGTGCGCGTGATCTCATTCGAGAATTACTCGGTCAACACGGTGGGGGCCCAGGTCAAGGCCATCAATGTCCCGGACGAGTTCGAAAACAAGCCGCGTATCCTGATTCTGGCTTGTGAGAACGATGCCTATCCGGCGCTCGACATGGCGGGCATGAACCGTCATGACTATTCGGCGTTTGTGCGCGTGATCCCGGTGCGTTGCTTGGGTTCGGTCAACACCATCTGGATTACCGACGCGCTGAACTCCGGCTTTGACGGCATCATGTTGATGGGTTGCAAACATGGCGAGCAGTATCAGTGCCACTTCGTTAAAGGCTCCGAACTGGGCCGTTACCGCTTGTCCAAGGTCGGTGATACGCTGAAGGGTATGGGCCTGGAGCCGGAGCGTGTGCTTGATACCGAAGTCGCCATTACCGACATCGTCACGCTACCCCAGCGCATCAATGATTACGCCGCCCAACTCGAAGCCATGGGTCCGTCACCCATGAAGGGCTTCTGATCGGAGAATGATATGAGTGTAAATAACACCGAGATGGCCGTTCGCTACAAGAACAACTTCCTCAAGGAGCTGGAAGACCAGGCCGAGATGGGTGATTGGATCAAGATGTGCATGCAGTGCGGTGTTTGTGCCGGCTCGTGTCCCACCAATTTCCATTCTGGTTGGGATCACCCGCCACAAGAGATTTTCATGATGGTGCGGGCCGGCCGGCGGGAGGAGGTGCTAACTTCCAACTCCATGTGGATGTGCACATCCTGCTACAACTGCTATGTGCGTTGTCCGCGCAAACTGCCGATTACCCACATCATGCACGGTATTGCCAACTACGCACACCGTCTGGGCGTGGCTCCGAAACTTCAGCCGACCCGCAACTTTGGCAAAATCTTCTGGAACAATGCTGCCAAGACCGGCCGCGTCAACGAGGTTATGCTGACCGTGGACCTGTACTTCCGTAACGCCGAAGGTAAGTTTGATCTTATCGGAGGCATCAAGAAGGCCTTGGAAATGCAGTCAGTCGCAATTGGCCTAGTCAAGGCTGGCCGCTTGAACCCGCTGGAACTGTTTGGTGGACACAAGTGCAAGGATCAAAAGGGTCTCCAGTCCATGTTGAAGAAGGCCCGCGAACTGGAAGAGACGCGCAAGGCGCTCAAGGCTGCTTAAGCGGTCTGAAGGAGAATTGAAAATGGCAAAGAAAGAATACGCGTTCTATCCGGGTTGCTCCTCACAAAAAGGGGCCTCTTCGTCGAACTATCTGACCTCGGTCCAGACCATGTGCAAGACCTTGGATATCGGTTTGACGGAGATCCCGGATTGGAACTGCTGTGGTGCCTCCATTGGCTACGCGGAGGGCGGTGAGCTGCCGCGTCTGGCTCTGTCGGGGCGCAATCTGGCTCTGGCTGAGAAGTATCTGCCTGGCTTGGATGTGGTCGCGACCTGTGCCGCTTGCTGGTTGGGTACGCGTGAGGCCAAGGAGCGTTTGGAGCACTCCGATGTCTTGATGCGGGACACCCAGATCGCCCTGAAAGAGGCGGGCCTCAATATCACCGTCATCCCGGAGGTTCGCCACATGGCTGAGGTCTTGATTGAAGACTTTGGTTATGAGGCCTTGACCAAGCCGGTCGTTAAGGGCCTTGATGGGCTTAAGTTTGCCGGCTATGTGGGTTGCCAGACCAACCGTCCGTTCGGCATTGATGGTGAATCCTACGAGAATCCGAAGTACCTCGATAAGTTGGTCGAATCGCTCGGTGGCGAGGCTGTCAAATACGACCAGAAGGTGACTTGCTGCGGCGGTGCGCTGGCCTTCTCCGAGCCGGAAAAGGCCCATGCTCAGATCAAAGACATCGTTGAATCTGCGTATGATGGCGGTGCCGACATGATCGTCACGCCGTGTCCGCTGTGTCAGGCGAATGTGGAGTTGTATCAGGGCGCTATCAATAAAAAGTACGGCACCAAGTTCAATATCCCGGTGCTGTATTACAGCCAGATCATGTCTGTAGCCTACGGTAGCTCGGCTAAAGAGGCCGCCCTCAATGGGAATGTGATCCGGGCCAAGCAATTGGAAGCCCTAGCCGGCAAGTAAGCCGAGAGCGTGGTAATCTGCAGGGGCCCCAAGTGGCCCCTGTTTTTTTGCCGGTGAATTTATGAATTGAGCTATTCGACCGTGAGTGAACAATGAATATCAAACGCCCCAAAACCATCGATGAATACATCGATCTGATGCACCAAGCCGTGTACGAGATCGACGAGATGCGCAGCAGTCTTGACTACGACCCCGAGCAGTCGCAGCAGTTTGGCCCGTTTATTGACCATCTCGATGCGCAGGTGCGCAAGGTGTTCGACGACATGGTGGCTGGGCGTTATGAATGGGGCTATGGTGAGGACTTCCCGTTCCTGCCCATCGTGGTCAAGTATGGCTGTTTCATTCCCTTTCAGCGTCTCCTGATGACCCTGAACGATACCCACAAGAACGGTCTTGACCTTGGGTAAGCTCTTATTTTGGTTATTGTTGGGTCTGGGGATTTACCTGCTATACCAGGCTGCCAAACGGCGCAATCAGCGCCATGCCGAAGATAGGCGAGCGAGTGGACCCGAGGTTGAGGATATGGTGCGCTGCGAGGTGTGCCAAGTGAATCTGCCTCGCTCCGAAGCCATCCTGACACACGGACATTTCTATTGTTGTGAGGCCCATCGCCAGCGCGGCGAGGGGCCCACGGACTCAAATAATCACGATCAGTAGATAAGTGAAATAGAGTCCGCCGTTGACCGCAAGGTGCCAGACGCGCAGTTGGCCCCGGGTAAGCAGGACGCGTAGCCAGAGCGCGGCCAAGAGGGTCACGACCACGCCGGCCAGAACCTCGCGCTGAGGAATCCACGGCGTTAGCAAGATGCCGATGGCGGGCAGTAGCGTGCCTTGAAAAACCATGGCGCCGGTGATGTTGCCAAAGGCCAGGGTATCTTTGTGACGCCGAATCCAGAGGATGGAATTGACCTTTTCCGGCAGTTCGGTGGCAATAGGCACAACCAGCAGGGACAGGACCAGGGCCGAGATTCCTAGCAGCGGGGCGGCCTGTTCGATACCGTGGATGAAGCCCTTGGCGCCCAGAACGAGCATGACTAGGCCCGCGCCTAGTTGCAGGATAATCGTGGGCCAGTTAGTGGGTAGACCGATACGGCTGAGGAGCATCGGATTTTCGGCCTCGGTAGCGTGCCCGTCCTTGACCAGTTGCGCCGAGGCGCGCAGGGTCAGCATGATGTAAATGAAATAAATGAGCACCATGACGAAGGCAAAGGCGGTGCGAACCTCGGATATCTCGTGGGGGATGAAGAGGGCAAGACAGGACAGGCCAAAGGCGGCTAGGAAGAAGTTGAGGTCGCGCTCCAGACCGACATGCTCAGGGTTAAAGTGACCTTGCAGCCCGCGTTTCTTGAGGGCGAAAGTGGCCATCAGGAACAGCGATAGGGTGGAGAGCATGAGCGGTGCACCGAGGATGGCGCCGACGCCAATCTCCTCGTTGAGTTGTTGGTTCTGGGTGCCGGCAAAGATGGCCAGCAGCGGAACGATGGTCTCAGGCAGGGCCGTGCCGACGGCGGCAAAGAGCGAGCCGGTGACCCCTTCGGAAATCTTCAGCTTTTCGCCCAAATGTTCCAGGGCATTGACGAAGACCTCGGCTGCGACGAGGATGAGAACCAGAAAGAACAGCATTTCAGCGAACAGCATGGTGATAGTGGTTTCTGACAAGATGACGGCCGATTCTACCCCGAACTTCCCTGCTCCGGTGCTTGCCGAAGGCTGGCACGAAGGCTGGTATGCGGCGGCCCGACGCGTCGATTCGCCCAATCAGGATGCCCGCCCGGAGGCCGATGCCCCGAGCCTGTTGGTCATTCATGCCATCAGTTTGCCACCGGGTCAATTTGGTGGGCCGGAGGTGGAGGCCTTGTTTACCAATCAGCTTGACCCGACACGGCACCCCTATTTTGCCCAGATTGCCGATTTGCGCGTGTCGGCGCATTTCTTTATTCGGCGGACGGGTGAATTGGTCCAGTTTGTGCCCTGTAGCCGGCGGGCCTGGCACGCCGGGGCCTCACATTGGCAGGGGCGCGAGCGGTGCAACGACTTCTCGGTGGGGATCGAGATGGAGGGGGCCGATGACCAACCCTTTACCGAGCCACAATACCGTGTGCTGAACACGCTGATTGCCGCTCTGAAAACGGTGTATCCGAGTTTGCTGGATATCGCTGGCCACAGCGATATTGCGCCGGGTCGCAAGACCGATCCAGGTCCTTGTTTTGATTGGGGGCGGGTGAAGCGTTAGGGTTCAGGCCGCCTGCGAGGCGATTTGAGTGCCAATGCGCTTGATGCGGTTTTTCTCGTCCACATAGATCAGCGTCGGTTCAAACTGGGCCAGTTCCATTTCGCTGTACTGGCTGTAGGTGGCGATGATGAGGATGTCACCGACGGCGGCCTTGCGGGCTGCTGCGCCGTTGACCGAGACCATGCCGCTGCCGCGTTGACCGCGGATGGCGTAGGTCGCAAAGCGTTCGCCATTGTTGACATTGTAAATCTCGATGCGCTCGTACTCGCGGATATCGGCTGCCTCGAGCAGATTTTCATCGATGGCGCAGGAACCCTCGTATTCGAGTTCCGAAGCGGTCACTCGAACGCGGTGGAGCTTGGATTTGAGAAGCGTACGCTGCATCGAAAGCGTGGAAAGGTCAAAACGGGAGTGGATTATACCGCTTGGACTGGCCGTGTCACTTCTAGGTTGTCGATCAGTCGGGTGTTGCCCAGACGCGCGGCGGCCAATACCACACAGGCCGCCTCGATCGGGGTGGGGGCGAGGAGGCTGGATTGGGCGCGGATTTGCACATAATCGACTTGCCAGCCGTGCCGGGTCAGTTCGGCCACGGCCGAATTTTCCAACGCCACTAGATCGGTTTTTCCGGCCATTAGAGCCGCCGCCATGGCTTGGAGGATTTGATGCAAGCGTGGAGCCTCGATCCGCTCGGCTGTGCTGAGGTAGCCGTTGCGCGAAGATAAGGCCAAGCCGTCCTCGGCGCGTACCGTATCGACACCGATGATCTCGATGGGCAGATTGAGTTGGCGGGTCAGCAGACGCAGGATGAAGAGCTGCTGGTAATCCTTCTTGCCGAACAGAGCGAGCCTGGGTTGAACTATATTGAAGAGCTTAAGTACGACTGTCGCCACGCCGGCGAAATGGCCGGGCCGGCTGGCTCCGCAGAGCTCATCGGCCAGCGGCGGGGAGACGGTACAGGTCTGCGCCTCGGGGTACATCTCGGTCACCGAGGGGGCAAAAAGGATATGACAGCCGGCCTCGGCCAGTTGCGTCGCGTCGGCTTGCAGGGTGCGCGGGTAGTGTTCGAAATCTTCGGCCGGACCAAATTGCAGCGGATTGACAAAGAGACTGGCCACAACAGGCAGGCCCCGCTGCCGTGCGGTGCGGATGAGTTCGAGATGGCCAGCGTGGAGGTTGCCCATGGTGGGCACAAAAGCCACGGCGCCGGCCAGGTGTACGGCGGCACGGAGTTCGGCCACGGTATGGAGCATCTGCATGGTGTGGGCGCTCTAGCGGCTGTGTTCCGGGCCCGGGAATTGACCGCGGCGGACGGCCTCGGCGTAGGCGCGAAGAGCGGCCTCCAGACTGCCCTGGCCGTGCAGGAAGTTCTGCGCGAAGCGGGGCGGCGTAGGGGTCAGGCCGAGCAGATCATTGATAACCAGAACCTGGCCACCGCAGTGGACTCCGGCGCCGATGCCAATGGTCGGGATGCTCAGGGTCTGCGTGACGCGGGCGGCAAGTTCTGCCGGGATAGCCTCCAAGACCAGCAGGCTGGCGCCGGCCTCCTGCAGAGCAAGGGCATCGTCGAGGAGCTGCTGCGCGGCAGTTTCGGCCTTGGCCTGCATGCGGTAGCCGGTGGTGTTGACCGATTGGGGTAGGAGGCCCAGATGAGCGCAGACTGGAATTCCACGCCGAGTCAGAAACCGGACGGTTTCAACAAAAAGAGCGCCGCCCTCGAGCTTGACCATATTGGCGCCGGCCGCCATGAGTTGTGCGGCGCTGACAAAGGCCTGCTTGGGGGCGCTCTGGTAACTGCCAAAATTGAGGTCGGCGAGGATGAAAGCCTGACCTGCAGCGCCCTTGGCGACCGCGCGGGTGTGATAGACCATGTCGGCAAGGCTGACCGGCAGGGTGCTATCGTGGCCCTGAATGGTCATACCCAGCGAATCGCCAACGAGGAGGATATCGATGCCGCAGCTCGCCATGAGGCGTGCCATGCTGGCGTCGTAGCAGGTCAGGGCGACCAGTCGTTGGCCGCTGTGGGCCTTGTCAAGCAGTTGTGGCAGAAACATTAGAGACCCCGATTGAGAAACGCACGCGGGCCGCGCATGGCGTCGATATGTTGCAACAGGAGCGAAAAATCGGCTTCTTGGTTCACAAAGTCAAGATGTGCACTATTGACGGTCAGGACTGGCGCCCGGTCGTAATGGCCAAAGAATTGGTTGTAGGCCTCACTGATTCGGGCCAGATAGCGTTCGTCGAGGGCCGATTCCATGGGGCGGGCGCGCTGCAGGACGCGGCGGGTCAGGACCTCGGTGGGGGCGTGCAGGAAGATGACTAGATCAGGTGCCGGGGGAGCGGCATCGGCCGGGCTACAGAGGGCAGCGTGGACCTTGCTGTAGAGGCGGAATTCGTCCTCATTCAGGGTGGCTTGGGCGAAGAGGGCGTCTTTCTCCGGCAGAAAATCGGCGACAGTGGTGGGGGTAAATAACTGCGGTTGAGCCAGATGGCGCAATTGCTCGTGTCGCTCCATCAGGAAGAAGAGTTGGGTTGGCAGGGCAAACCGGGCCCGGTCCTGGTAGTAATGGGCGAGAAACGGATTGTTTCGGTCATTCTCAAGAAGGGGAGTTGCCGCCAGATGGTCGGCGAGCTTCTTGACCAGGCTGGTCTTGCCAAC
The DNA here is from genome assembly GCA_005790965.1 of Burkholderiales bacterium. GTDB lineage: Bacteria > Pseudomonadota > Gammaproteobacteria > Burkholderiales > Thiobacillaceae > QYQG01. The sequence goes on from SXTL01000093.1 coordinate 9,720, forward strand.
CCCGATCGGGCCTTCTACGACGATGTAACGGGCGTCCTGAAGATGCATCAGAGCGGGCCTTCACAGAGAGCAGAGGCGGTTTGGAGAGCGACGGGCCGCAATTGCGATCGATCGTGGGCGGGGGGTAGGGAGTGAATCGGGCCGTGCCCAGGGATTTCGATCTTTGGGGCGATCTCCAGCAGGGGAACGAGGACGAAGGGGCGGGTGTGCATGCGCGGGTGCGGCAGGGTCAGGCCGGGTTCGTGGAGGGTCCGTGCGTCGTAGAGGAGGAGATCGAGATCCAGGGTGCGGGGAGCATTACGAAAGAGCCGCCGACGACCAAAGCGGATTTCTAGTTTGAGTAATTCCTCGAGCAGTGCGCCGGGGGTCAAGCGGGTCCTGATCTCGGCTACGGCATTGACATAGTCCGGTTGGTCCGCATGGCCGGCGGGAGGACTTTGGTAAAGACAGGAGTGACGCACGCGCTGGGTCTGCGGCAGGCTATGCAGTTCGCGTAGTGCCCGTTCAATTTGCTGGATGGGACTGTCGTGACCCGATGCATCGCCCAGATTGCTACCGAGGGCAATATAGGCGGTGAACTGGGGTGCGACGGCCGGCGCGGCCTTAGCTGCCCCTTCATTCACGACCGGCATCCTCGCCCTGGACCGAGGACCTGGCCGGGCCGCGTTTTCTGCGTCGGCGTGGACGGCGTTCGCCACTGGCGGGTAGGAGCAGGTCGTTGCGGGTGGCATCGTCAGCCGCCTCGAAGCGATCCCACCAATCGGCCAGTTCGGCGGCCAGGCTATCGGCGCCCTGCCCGCGCAGCAGGAGAAAATCATAGCCGGCACGCCATCGGGGGTGATCCAGAAGGCGGAACGGGCGCGCCCCACTGCGTTGTTCAAAGCGGGGCTGCAACGCCCAGATCTCTTTGATCATGGGGTCGAGTCGGCGCGGGAAGGCGAGTTGCTTGCGCTGCCGTTCTAGAGTTTCGTCCATTGCTTCGTACATGGCGGCGCTGTCGGGGAGGCCCTCATTCTTTAGGGATTCCCAAGCCTTCTGGAAGGTAAACCAGAGCAGGCCGGCCAGCATGAAGGCGGGCGAGGCCGAACGCCCTTCGCGGACGCGCTGGTCAGTATCGTGCAGCGCCGCGTGGATAAAGGGCTTGTGGGCCGGATCATCGAGCACCGTATCGAGAATGGGCAGGATGCCGTGATGCAGGCCCTCGGCGCGCAATTGGTGGACGCCGCGCTCGGCATGGCCCGACAAGAGCAGTTTTATCATCTCGTCGTAGAGGCGAGCCGAGGGGATGCGCTCCAGCATGGGGGCTAGTTCGGCGATGGGTGCGCGGGTGGCCGCATCGATATGGAAATCGAGCTTGGCCGAAAAACGGGTGGCACGCAGCATCCGCACGGGATCTTCCCGAAAACGGGTCTTGGGGTCGCCAATCATGCGCAGGACGCGTTTTTGCGCGTCTGCCACACCCTCGTGATAGTCCCAGATACTTTCGTCGTGTGGGTCGTAGTAGAGGGCGTTGACCGTGAAATCGCGCCGCGCGGCATCCTCGGTCTGGGAGCCAAAGACATTGTCACGCAGGATCAGGCCATCGGCCGCAGTCTGGCGCAGGCCTTCGTCCTCGGCGGCCTCACCGGTGTTGTCCTGACTGGCACGGAAGGTGGTCACCTCAATGGTGTCGGCGCCACAATAGACATGAACAATTTGAAAGCGGCGGCCAATGGCGCGGGCGCGCCGAAACAGGGCCCGAATCTGGTCGGGGGTTGCGTTGGTGGCGACATCGAAGTCTTTAGGCGTTTTTTTGAGCAGCAGATCGCGCACGGCACCGCCCACGACGAAGGCCGCAAAACCCTCGGCGCGCAAGGTGCGCGTGACCTTGAGGGCGCAGGGGTGAATCTGCTCGCGCCGGATGCCATGCTGGGCAACAGGAATAATGCGGGGGGCCGTTGCCGCACCTCGCCCAAAGATCTTGCGGATCAGGCGGCGAATCATGTGGAAAGGCAATTCATGGGAACGGCCTGAACGGCGCAGGTTGGACGGGGGCGTATTTGACTGATCATAGGGCCGCGCGATTATACAGGGATGTCGCCGGGGTGGCGTCTTGACGTCTTGACGCGGCGCTTCTTCAGGCGTTTATAGCCAAGGGCGTACCGAACGGTGCTTGCCCCTGACGCAGGGCGGCGATAAAGTAAGCGGCGTCCCTTTTATCTTTTAGGAAACTCCGTGATTGCACTTATCGAAGCGGCCGGTTGGCCCATTTGGCCGTTGATCATTGCCTCGGTGATCTCTCTTGGCATTATTTTTGATCGGGCCTGGTCCTTGCGTGATGCGCGGGTTCTGCCCGCGGGCTTGTTGCAGCGCACCCTGACGGAGCTCAAGGCGGGTACGCCGGTGACCGATGATGCTTCGCCATTGGGCCGGATTTTGGCCGCCGGAATCGGTAGCCTGAGCGTGAGTCGTGAGCTTATGAAAGAGTCGCTGGAAGAGGCAGGTCGCGCTGTGGCTCATGACTTATCGCGCTATCTCACGACCTTGGGGACGATCGCCTCGGTCTCGCCGCTGCTCGGCTTGCTGGGTACCGTGATTGGCATGGTCGAGATTTTCGGCTCGCAAACGCCCACGGGCGGCAACCCGGCGGTCTTGGCACATGGCATTTCGGTGGCGCTCTACAACACCGCTTTTGGTCTCATCGTCGCTATTCCCAGCATGATTGCCTACCGCCATTTTCGCGGCAAGGTCGAGGGTCAACTGATTGAAATGGAACAGCAGGCGGTGAAGTTGGTCGAGGTGGTTCATGGAGATCGGCCGTGAACTTTCGGCGCGGTGAGGTTGCCAATGAGCCGGAGATCAACCTGATCCCGCTCATTGATGTCCTGCTCGTTATTCTCATCTTTTTGATGGTCACCACGACCTATGCCCGGTTTTCTGAGTTGCAGATCAATTTGCCGGAGGCCAAAGGCGATTCGACTCGGGAAGAACCCAAGCGTCTGGATATCGGTGTGGATGCCCAAGGCGGCTACAGCCTCAACAACAGGCGCTTAAGCCAGACCGCTGTGCAGGATCTAAGCGCGGCCTTCAAGGCGGCGGCCGGCCCTGCTCCCGACTCGGTCGTTATCATTAACGCCGATGCGCGGGCGACGCACCAGTCGGTCATCCGCGTCATGGATGCGGCGCGGCGGGCGGGGCTGACGCGGGTGACTTTTGTGACCAAAACAAGCGGTGAGTGACACGATTGGTGTAATCGGCGCGATTTCCGTCCTGTTGGAGTGCTGGTATCCGCGTTCGGAGCGTTCCGCCGTGGCTGTACGCTGTCGTGTTTTGGCCCTTTGTTTGGCGCCCTTGGCGGGGCTTTTTTTTCTAATCGCCGAATTGCGCTCCCGTTTTTACCGATCCGGGTTCTTGCACGGGGAACGGCTGCCGGTTCCGGTGATCGTGGTTGGCAATATTACGGCCGGCGGTACCGGCAAAACGCCCCTGACCCTCTGGCTGGCGCAACTCTTGCGCACGGCTGGTTGGCGCCCCGGGATTGTGAGTCGTGGTTACCGGGGGCAGGGACATGGCGTGCGTCCGGTCTTGCTGGAAAGCGTTGCTGACCAGGTGGGCGATGAACCGATCCTGCTGGCACGCCAAAGTGGCTGCCCGGTTTGGGTGGGCGCACGCCGGGTGGATGCCGGGCGTGCCCTGCTGGCGGCGCATCCCGAGGTCGATGTACTACTTTGTGACGATGGCCTGCAACACTTATCCTTGGCCCGCGATATCGAGATTGCCGTGATCGACGGGGCGCGCGGCCTTGGCAATGGCCATCGCCTACCTTGGGGTCCGCTACGCGAGGGGGCGCGCCGCCTTGAGCGCGTGACTGCAGTGGTAATTAATGGAGAAAATCTCACCGCGCTGAAATGCGCCGCGCCTACTTACGCGATGCAATTGCAGGCGGGGGTGTTGCGTAATCTGCGCGATCCTGCCCGGACGGCAGCTATCGCTGATTTTGTTGGTCGACCGGTGGCCGCGCTGGCCGGCATCGGTCATCCCCAACGCTTTTTTGCGCAATTGGTTCGCTTGGGCCTGACGCCGGTGCCTCATGCCTTTGCGGATCATCACCCTTTTGTGGCGGCTGATCTGCCGCACGGGCCCGTCATCATGACGGCGAAAGATGCCGTCAAATGTGCGGCCTTTGCGCATCCGGATTGCTGGGTGCTGGAAGTTGACGCTGTGGTCGAAGAGGGACTACAAGGACGCATTTTGAAAATACTAGGCCTTAACAGATAAAGGAGTTTTATTATGGACGGCAAACTGCTCGACATTTTGGTATGCCCGCTGTGCAAGGGGCCTTTACATTACGACCGTGCGGCGGCGGAGTTGATCTGCCGGGCCGATCGTCTGGCCTACCCTATTCGTGACGATATTCCGGTTATGCTGGTCGATGAGGCACGGCGCATCCCGGATGCGGTGGAGATCCCGGCCTGATTGGACGGCGCATCAAGGGCTGGACAGAGTAGTAACGATGGACTATAAATAGGTGATAAACACAATTTATATTCCGAATGACTGCAACCTCTTCGAATATCCTGACCTTGGCGGCGACCGCCGAATCGATCGGCCGGTGCACCCTGTTCAAAGGTGTTCGGCCCGCGAGTCTGATGCGGCTGGCCGAGACGGCGCGGAGTATTTTCCTGCCGCGCAACGGTATTTTGTATCGTCAGGGCGAGCTGGCCGACGATCTTTTTATTGTGGTGAGGGGCCAGATCGGGATGTTCTTGCCGCTGCCTAATGGGGCAGAGAAGATCATTGTTCTGGCCCATTCCTGCGACTCGGTGTGCGAAGCGACGGCTTATTTGGGGGTTCCGCACACCGCGACAGCGGTTGCCAAGGTGGACTCTCATGTGTTGGCGATTAGCTCCGAGGTATTGCGCCAGCAGGCCCAACAAGATGCAGATCTGGCCTGTCGCTTGCTGGTGGCGATGTCAAATCGGGTGATGGGTTTGATTAGCGATATTGCCGGCAGCTCACCAAGATCCAGTCTGCAACGCCTCTGCCTTTATCTTCTGCAATTCCGTACGGATGACGGTTTTAGCGGCTATGGGCTGATCCTCCCGGCCAGCAAGAAAGATATCGCAGCCAAGCTGAATCTGGCTCAAGCCAGTCTGTCGCGGGCGTTCCGGCAGTTGCTTGAAATGAATGTGATCGCGTTGACCGGCCGCGAGATTCGGGTGTTGAATGTCGAAGCCTTGGTGGCACTCAGTCACAATAACGAGGAGCACGGGGCCGATTGATGTCCCCTTGACGGCCGGCTTGACCGTTATGGCCGCGAATTACCCCATTGGTTGCCCATGCTTGCTTCTTGACGACCCCCGAAGCGCGCGGAGATCGTCTAGAATGCGCTGGTTTTGTTGGATAGTGCGTGGATCATGATTACCGGTAGCCTCGTTGCCCTTGTTACCCCCATGTTGCCGGATGGCCGGCTGGACCTGCCGCGTTTCCAGGCCCTGATCGACTGGCACATTGCTGAAGGTACAGATGGTCTGGTGATCGTCGGAACGACCGGCGAGTCACCTACTGTGAATCCGGATGAACATTGTTTGCTAATTCGTACGGCGGTGGAACAGGCCGCGGGGCGTGTTCCTGTGATCGCCGGGACGGGCGCCAATTCCACGGCCGAGGCCATAGAGTTGACTCATTGCGCCAAAAAGGCGGGTGCGGTGGCTGGCTTGTCGGTAGCGCCGTATTACAACAAGCCCGGCCAGGAAGGCCTGTACCGTCATTTCAAGGCCATTGCCGAGGCGGTTGAGCTGCCCTTGATTTTGTACAATGTGCCGGGTCGTACCGTGGCTGACATCAGCAATGACACGGCGCTGCGTCTGGCGCAGATCCCCGGCGTGATCGGCATCAAAGATGCCACCGGCAACATGGAGCGAGGTTCTGACCTGATCAAGCGCGCTCCAGCCTCGTTTGGCGTGTATAGCGGCGATGATGCCAGCGGTGTGTTGCTGATGCTGCTGGGCGGGCAGGGCGTCATCTCGGTCACGGCCAATGTTGCCCCCAAGCTAATGCACGCTATGTGCGTTGCCGCCCTAGCCGGTGATGTGGCGACGGCACGGCAGATTCATTTCCGCTTACTGTCCCTGCACAGCAAGCTGTTTGTCGAGGCCAACCCGATCCCGGTGAAGTGGGCTGTACAGCAATTGGGATTCTGCGAGGACGGGATTCGCCTGCCCCTCACCCCCCTTGCTGAAAACCATCACGAAACGATTCGTGCCGCCCTGCGTGAAGCCGGCGTCCTTTGAGGAGATTACATTAATGCGTACGCCTATAGCTCGGCTGGTTTTGGTTTCTGCGGCGGTGACTCTGGCAGGTTGCAGCCTTCTGGAGGAAAAGAAGATCGATTACAAGACGGAGGGGGGTGGAAAACTCCCGTCTCTAGTAGTTCCGCCAGATCTGGTTCAACCGTCGGCGGATACGCGCTATACCGTGCCGGGTGCGATGGGCCGCGGCTCTGCGACAGCCTCCGAATATGATCGTGCGCGGAGCAGTACGCCTGCTTCCGAAAGCAGCAAGGCCTTGTTGCCCAAGGTCGATAAGGTGCGCATTGAGCGGGCCGGAACCCAGCGCTGGCTGGTGGCGCAGGCGCCGGCCAAGGATGCCTGGCTGACGGTCAAGGATTTCTGGCAGGAGCTGGGTTTTGTCATCAATGTGGAACTGCCCGAGGCGGGGGTCATGGAGACCGAATGGGCCGAAAACCGCGCCAAGGTCCCGGAGGGCGGGATCCGCAAATTCCTTGGCCGGGCCATGGACATGGTCTACTCGACCGCCGATCGCGATAAGTTCCGCAGCCGGATTGAGGTGGGGAGCGAGCCCGGCACGGTCGAGATTTATATCAGCCATCGCGGTATGCGTGAGGTTTTTGAGGGCACCCAGTCGGGCGGTGACGAGGGCAAGGGTCGCACCATGTGGCAACCGCGTGAGCCGGACCCGGAACTCGAAGCCGAGATGCTGCGTCGCCTGATGGTGCGTCTGGGGACTGAGGAAAAGGCCGCCGCCGCGCGCATGGCAGAGAAGGCGGCCCCACCGATGGCGACGCTGGTCCGCCCAGGGGATGGCAGCGGGCAACTGGTCCTGCCGGAACTGTTTGATCGGGCCTGGCGGCGGGTCGGTCTGGCCTTGGATCGGATTGGTTTTGTGGTCGAAGACCGTGATCGCGCCGGCGGTGTCTATTTTGTCCGCTACGCCGATCCTGAGGCGGGAGCGGCCAAGAAGGGCTTTTTGGACAAGATGGCGTTCTGGCGCTCCGATGACAACAAGGTTCTGGCCCAGAAATATCGCGTTCGAGTCCTTACGCAAGGGGATACGACCGGTGTGACGGTTCTCAACGATCAGGGTGAGGTGCTGCGCAACGAGACGGCCTTGCGCATCCTGACCTTGTTGCTGGAGCAGTTGAAATAGTGTTTCGTTTCGCCGCACTTGGCAGTGGTAGCAAGGGTAATGCCTGGGTGGTGGAGGCCTCGGAAGGCCGTTCGAAAACGCGTGTCCTGATCGATTGTGGCTTGACGGTGAGGGACACCCTGCAACGGCTGGCCCGGCTGGGGCTGGCTCCGGATGACCTGGATGCGATCTTGCTGACCCACGAGCACAGTGATCATGCGCGTTCGGCAGCGGCTTTTGCTCAGCGTGCGGCGTGTCCGGTGTGGATGACCCACGGCACCCTGGCCGTGCTTGAGGCCCAAGATAATGCGCCGCACGATCCGCGTCTCTTGCACGGCGAACAACCCTTAGCCATTGGTGCCTTTGAGGTGTTGCCCTATACCATTCCGCACGATGCACGCGAGCCGGTACATTTTCGCCTTTCCGATGGGGCTCGTCGTCTTGGCTTGCTGACGGATGCCGGCCATGTGACGGCCCATATCGAAGCCACCTTGGCCGCTTGCGATGCCCTGGTTTTGGAATGTAACCATGATCCCGAGCGCCTGCGAGCTTGCACCCGGTACCCCGAATCCCTGAAGCGGCGCATTCTCGGTCCCCACGGTCATCTTGAAAATGCCGCGACGGCAGCCCTGCTGGCCAAGGTCGCACATGAGGGGCTGCACCATGTGGTGGCGGCACATCTGTCGGCTGAGAACAATACCCCCGAATTAGCCACGCATGCCCTGGCCGAGGCCTTGGGTTGTCAGGCCGACTGGATTGCCGTCGCTGACCAGGAACATGGGCTCGATTGGCGGACACTGAACTGATATGACCGAACTCATTGCCGCTGCCGCATCCACGCCCGCCCTTGAACAGGCGAGGACCTTTGCCGATCTGCACCTCGCCCCGGAGATTTTGGCGGCGATTGAGGCCATGGGTTATTCGACGCCGACCCCGATCCAGAGCCAAGCCATTCCGCTGGTGCTGGCTGGTCGTGATCTCCTGGCCCAGGCCCAGACGGGCACTGGCAAGACGGCCGCCTTCGCCCTGCCGTTGTTGCATCGTCTGCGCGGTTTTGCCAATACCAGCACCTCACCGGCCCGTCACCCGGTGCGCGCCCTGGTGCTGGCGCCGACCCGTGAATTAGCCATTCAGGTCCATGAGAGCGTGGTGGACTACGGCCAGCGCATGCCCTTAAGGAGTACCGTGGTCTATGGCGGGGCGGGGATGAAGGAGCAGACCGATGCCCTGCGCGGCGGCGTGGAGATCCTCGTGGCGACCCCGGGGCGTTTGCTTGACCACGCCGGCAGCAAGGTGGTGAATCTGGCGCAAGTCCAATTCTTGGTCCTCGACGAGGCCGACCGTATGCTCGACATGGGCTTTCTGCCGGACCTAAAGCGTATTCTCGAGCTGCTGCCCAAGGCCCGTCAGACCTTGCTTTTCTCAGCGACCTTCAGCGACGACATCCTGCGCTTGTCAGGGCAATTTCTGCATGAGCCACAAAAAGTCGAGGTGGCGCGGCGTAATACCGCTGCCGAGACCGTCGAACAAGTCGGCTACCGGGTCCCGGAGGCCGATAAACTGGATGCCCTACTGCGCCTTGTGAAGGCCCGCGGCCTGACCCAGGCGATTGTCTTTACCCGCACCAAACTGACCGCGGACAAGCTGGGCCGGCAACTGCAAAAACGCGGTGTGGCGGCCGCCATAATTCATGGCGACAAGGCGCAAGTCGAACGCCTTACCGCTCTGGACGGTTTCAAGAAAGGTGAAATCCAGTTGCTGGTTGCAACCGATATCGCAGCCCGTGGGCTGGATATTGCCGAATTGCCAGCGGTGTTCAACTATGAATTACCCTATCACGCCGAGGATTATGTGCACCGCATTGGTCGCACGGGGCGTGCCGGCGCCTCGGGACTGGCTGTTTCCCTGATTGGCAAGGAAGAGGAAAAACTGCTGGCCGGTGTGGAGCGTTTCATTCAGCGTAGCCTAAGAATTGACAGCCTGCCCGAGCCAGCCAGGTCGATTGGGCATGAACCTCGGAGCGAACCTCAAAGCGAACCTCAAAGCGAGGCAGGCCGCGCTGCATCTTCGTCCCGTCCAGCAGCCGACGCCCTGCCAGCCCCGGAACAGCCTGATGCCCTCCCTAACCCCGACTATAAACGAGGCCAGAAGGCCGCAGTCTGCGCATTGTTTATGCCCTTCCCGAGGTCTGCGTCATGAGTCATCCGTATGCAAAGGTGCTGGCCTTGTGGCTTTTGAGCGTGCCCGCCTATGCGTTCAACATTGGCCAGGAAAGCCGCTTCGATTACGATTTCGACGCAGAAGTTGTGGCCTGGCAAGAGTTGCAGACGCACCTGCCAAGTGCCCCGGTCGATACGGATTTACTCGCGTTCGAAATTGAAGGGCGTCCCGGTTATCGCCATGCGCTCGATCGCAAGTCCTTGTCTGTAGGCGGGGATGGCGTGACGCGTTACAGCGTTGTGATCACCTCGCCGAGCGGGGTGCGGACCATCAATTTTGAAGGGATGCGCTGCGCGACGGGCGAACGCAAGATCTACGCCTTTGGCCGTGCCGACGGGAGCTGGTCAAAAAACCGCGCCGCCCGCTGGGACGCTATTCGTGCCCGCGTGGCCGGTAGTTATCACAGCGCCTTGTTCCACGATTTTTTGTGCGCGGGTGGTGAAGGTACGGCCAGCGTCGAACAGATCGTGCAGCGACTTAAACGCGGCGGTTATCGCGCCGATTGACCGAGGTCAAGCACAGAGTCCTGATTACGGGTGCTACAATTCACCCCGCTTCTGGTGCCCTTTTTGAGGGTGAAACGGGAACGCGGTGCGAAATTTCTCGATTTCAATCCCGCGGCTGCCCCCGCAACGGTAAGCGCTGAACGGTTTTTCAGGGTGTTTCATGGGTGTTCACCCAGCCACTGTCCTCAGGATGGGAAGGCGAAAAATCCGCGTCACAAGACGCACAGCGCAAGCCCGGAGACCGGCCAGAGGCAGGGTGCGCGGGTCGCGGGGTGGCGATTCCAGAGACTGTAATGGCATGGTTGCCTTTCTCGACTCGCGTTTTGAGTTCGTCCTGCGGGGTCGCAGGACATCGAAGAAAGTGATTCCATGCAACACACCACACGCGCCGCTGCCCTGTGCGCGGCCCTCTCCGCCAATGCCCTGGCGAACCCCTCCCTCCTGCCGCCCGCCGAGTTCACGCTGGACGAAATTGTCGTCACTGCAACGCGGATTCCGACGCC
>SXTL01000094.1 GCA_005790965.1 Burkholderiales bacterium
AATATATCTCCTGTAGTATGTCGTAATATATATTTACAATCCTTGCTCCGAAGGGTTCATATGCTACGAACGATGCTTCGCCTGACCCTGCTCCTGCTCCTCACGCTGGTTGGTGGCACCTCTGCCGCCGATGAAACGCCGATCCTGATCCGGAGCCTGCCCGGTTACAGCCTCGATCAGGCGAATACCGCCCTCATTAATGCGATTACCAACCACAACTACACCTTTGTGCGTCAGCAGGCGGCCGATGCCCGCCTGGTTCCACAAACCCTCGAGGGGCGTAAGGTCCGCATCATCTATTTCTGCAATTTTGCCAAGATGGAGCGCGCCCTCAACATCGATGTGCGTGCCGCGCAAATCCTGCCCTGCCGGTTCACCCTAGTTGAGGCCGAAAATGGCAGCGTGTCCCTGATTGCCATTAATCCAGCCTGGGTCTCGGAGGGCCTCAACAACCCTCTTCTGCATCCGGATTGCCTCGAACTGAAGCGCGACTATCTCGCCATTATGGATGAGGTGTCCCTGTGAACCGCGCCATCAAGGTCGCCGGCAGTCTGCTCTGCCTCCTGGCCCTTAGTCTGGGTAGCGTCCAGGCGGCCCCCCTCATCGCCAGCAAAAAAACCGATCCACGGGCCGCCTTCGATGATCTTGCCGGTGCGGCCGCGAACCACGGTTACACCATCGTCAAGTTGCAACCCGTGGACAGCGCCCTGACCAAGCGGGGTTTTGATAACCCCCATGTGCGGCTCTTTTTCATCGGCAAGGCCGAGGCCGTGCGCGAGGCGGAAGAGAAGGCCCCGCTCCTGATGCAAATGTTGCCCCTGCGCATTGTCATGATCCTGCGCAAGGATGAGGTCGCGCTGATGAGTGACGACTTTGAATACTGGCGCCAGTTCTTCTCCGATACCTGGTCGCGACCATTGCTCAGCCAGTGGGAGGCGGATATGCGCGCCATCCTGGCGGATTATGCCGGCAACGGAAGCCCCTCAAAGTAGGCGCAACAGACACTCCGTCAGCCGCTCGGCGACGCGGGCGGGACTTAGAGAGCCGCCTTGGTCCTGCATCTGTGTCACGGCCAGACCCGCATAACCGCAGGGATTGATGGCCGCAAAAGGACTCAAGTCCATCGCCACATTAAGACTGAGGCCGTGGTAGCTACAACCGTTGCGGATGCGCAGGCCCAAGGCCGCAATCTTGGCTTCACCCTCACCCGTCCCGACATAGACCCCCGGCGCTCCGGCCCGGCGCATCGCCACGATCCCCTCGGCGGCCAGGACCTCAATGACCGCCTGCTCCAGACGCCGCACCAACTCCTTGACGCCATAGCCACGCCGGCGCAGATCCAACAGGACATACGCGACCACCTGCCCCGGGCCGTGATAAGTCACCTGACCGCCGCGATCAATGGCCAGCACCGGGATACCCACCTCCGTCAGCAGGTGTTCACGCCGCCCGGCCTGGCCCAGGGTGAAGATCGGCGCATGTTCCACCAGCCAGATTTCGTCCTCGGTATGGGCGTTGCGGCCTGCCGTGAAGGACTGCATGGCACGCCAGGTCGCTTCATAGGGTACCCGGCCCAGCGAGCGCACCTGGATGGGCGGTGTCACGACAGGCCTCTGCGCCTCATACCCCGTGCCCCGCACCTCATGGGTTATTGCTCGTCTCCCCGCTGACCCAGAAGGCATCGCCCTTGGAGAGGAACTCGTCCCAAGGCAAATAATGCGTCCCGTCGCAGGAGAAGGTCAGGGCCACCATACCGTTAAAGATATTCAAGGTCGCCGAGCGCAGATAGAAGGTCTCGTCGATGAACCGCAGGCGCTTGATGGCCTGCAAGATGTCGCGGATGCGCTCAGCCGGGATCAGCGCCGCGCCGGGGACCGCGGCCCCACACCGTGAACCCTCCCGAAAGTGCGCGCAGACTTCGTTTTTAGAGGGTATTGCCGATGGGTAATTACATCTCGGGAAGGTCAGACAGATATCTGGCCGGGTCAGGCTCGCGATATCCAGCAGACGGTAACGATAGGGGTCGTCCATCAGCCACAGCGTCAGCCGACTGCTGGACAGATGCAGTTTGCAGTGAAAGACACCATGGTCGAGGATCAGCTCCTCCATCACCCCCAACACGGTGTCGATATGGAGATCCATCTGGCTATCGCTACGCGACTGATGAAACACCGTGCCGCGAATCGCCGGATCGCCTTTGATCTGACGCCAGTTGCGCGGCTCATCGGCCAGTTCGCGGGTCAACGGCAGATCGCGCAAGTCAAAATCGGCGCCGATATAACCCAGCACATGACCGGTGTCATCGCGGACCAACTGGATCGCTGTCAGAGACGGGCGCTTTACCCGCATGCTGATATAGGCTTGTGACAACAAAAAACCACTGATGGGTACGGCCTCACGCATATAAGGGCGCTGCGAACGATCGCGACCGACATCGCCGGCATCACGGCCGTTTTGCATCAGGTTGTCGCTAACCTGAATGCCATCCGGCCGCAGGGCATACATGAACTTGCAATACGGCAGACCGTGGATAGCCGCCTCCAAGGCGTCGTTGAGGTGCGCCGCATCACCCCACACCACGCTGGCGGCGTGGGCCGCATCGGCCAGTGGTTGCGTTAGCATCTCCGCCAAGGCCTGACGCTGGCGGCCAATGGCTTGCTGCAAGGACTCAGTCGCCAAAGTTGGTACCTACTCGGCGCGCACTGGCAATCCACTCATGCTCGAGCGGAACGGTTTTGATTTTGCCGGCCACCGCCTCAAGGTCCACGGGCTGCGTTCCCTCACCCACCGCAGCCACCATGACGCCATAGGTGCCCTCGGCGACCAAGTCTGCAGCCGCCGTACCCAGGCGGGTCGCCAACAGACGATCGGCGGCAGACGGAGCTCCGCCCCGTTGCAAATGGCCCAAGATGGTGACGCGCGCCTCTAATCCCGTCAGTTTCTGCAACTGCTCGGAGAGCCGCAGGGTGCGGCTGGCCAGGACCAACTCAGTCTCCGCCCCAACCTTTTTCTTTTTACCGGCCGCGACCTTGAGCGCCGCATGATGTTCTAGCGACAGCGCCCCCTCAGCGACCGCCACGATGGAGAAGGGCTTGCCATTGCGACTACGCTCACGAATTGCCTCGGCAACACTCTCCACCGTATACGGAATCTCGGGCAGCAAAATGACATCTGCGCCACCCGCAACGCCCGCGCCCAAGGCCAGCCAGCCGGCATGATGGCCCATGATCTCGACCACAATGATGCGATGGTGGCTGTGCGCCGTGCTGTGCAAACGATCAATCGCCTCGGTGGCAATGCCGAGCGCCGTATCAAAACCGAAGGTCATGTCCGTGCCCCAGACATCGTTATCGATGGTTTTGGGCAAATGGATGACATTGAGGCCCTTGTTTGCCAGGCGCAGGGCGTTTTTTTGCGTGCCATTGCCGCCCAGGCAAACCAGGCCGTCCAGACCGTTCTCTTCATAATTGCGGGCAATCGCGTCGGTCATGTCGGCCAGTTGGCCGTTCACCATCATCCGGTGCGGTTTGTCGCGGCTGGTCCCCAACAAGGTGCCGCCTTGCGTGAGGATGCCCGAGAGTTGGCCGCCATCCAGCGCCATGCTGCGGTTCTCGGCCAGGCCCCGAAAACCATCCCGGAAACCGATAATCTGAATGCCATGATGCCCCAGGCACGCCTTGCCGACCGCGCGAATGGCCGCGTTAAGGCCGGGACTGTCGCCCCCGGCGGTCAGGATACCGATGCGTTTCTTGGCCATGCTCGTCGTACTCGAAGAAATAGTCACACTTTACAACACAAATTTGACACCTGGATGACGCGTCAGCGCCGCATACAGCGCATCAAGCTGGGCTTGCGAGCGGGCCGTCAGCGTTACCGTCAGCGCCAGGTATTTGCCGCCCTGCGAGGTCCGCAGCACCACCGTCTCGGGCCTGAAGTCAGGGACTTCCGCCTGCACCAAGGCCGTAATCTGCTGCGCAAAATCGGCGCTGCTCAACCCGACCACCTTGATCGGGAAAGCGCAGGGAAATTGCAACAAGGTTCCGGTCTCGCTAACTGCCATATCTCAAAGCCCCATCAGCGTTTGCTCCACTGCCGATATTTCAAGCGCAGATTATCCCAAAGCCGACCGAGAAAGCCGGCCCGTTCCATCTCGGCCAAGGCCTGCAAGGGAAAATCGCCCACCGTCTGCTCGCCCGCCGTCACCCGCAAGGTCGCAACGGTCTGGCCCAGACGGAAGGGCGCCAGCAAGGGTTCGCGGCGAATCACCTGTGCCTTTAGCGGGCCGCTACCCCGGGCTACCGTGACATAGAAATCGGCGAGAAAGCCGACTTCCAGGCGGTTTCGCTGGCCATGAAAGACCTCCAGACTCGCCACACCCTGTCTGGCCGAATACAGGCGCAAGGTCTCGAAGTTCGCAAAGCCATAGTTCAACAGACGCAGGCTGTCCGTCGTCCGGGCCGCTTCCGTCGCCGCCCCCATGAGCACCGAGATCAAGCGCCGATTCTCCCGCCGCGCCGAGGCCACCAAGGCGTAGCCAGCCGTCGCGGTATGCCCGGTTTTCAGGCCGTCAACATGCGGGTCCAACCACAATAAAGCGTTGCGGTTGGACTGCGTGATCCGGTTGTAGGTGTAGGCACGCTCGGCAAAGCGCGGATAGTGCTGGGGAAAATCGCGCAGCAAGGCCCGCGTCAGGCGCACCAAATCGCGCGCTGTCGTCCGATGCTCTGGGTGCGGCAGGCCTGTGGCGTTCATGAAGTGGGTCTGGTTCATGCCCAGCCGGCGCGCTTCCCGGTTCATGCTCTGGACAAAAATCGCCTCGCTGCCGGCCACGGCCTCGGCCAGAGCCACTGCCGCATCGTTTGCCGACACCGTGATCAGGCCATGCAACAAGACATCCACCGTGGGAGGTGTGGCCGGGAGCAAAAACATCTGCGCCCCGCGGGTGCTTATAGCCGCCTCTGACACCGGAATCCGCCGCTCCAGAGTCAGCTGCTGATCACGCACGGCGGCAAAGGTCAGGTAGGCCGTCATCAGTTTGGTCAGCGACGCGGGTTCGACGCTACTGTCGGCCTGCTGCTCGGCCAAGGTACGGCCACTGTTGGCATCGACCAAGAGCCACGCTCGCGCCGCCACGGCAGGCGGCGCCGGACTGACCACCACCGGTTCGGCCAGCACAGCCATGGAATAGGCGCACAGCCATGCCACAAGACCACCCAGCCGTAAGCGCATGGTCTCTCCCGGCAATCAGCGCGTGATGCGGAAGGGTTTCACGCCGAGGATCTTTTCCAGGGCAGCGGCCGCTTCGTCAGCCTGCGCCGGTGTGGCAAACGGCCCCGTCTGGATCTTGATCAGCGCACCAGACTCAATGCGGTGTACGCCTGGCCCGGTCGCCGTGCCCATCCGCGCCACCAGGGCATCGGCTGCCTCCGTTTTCGAGACCGCACCGACTTGCAGATAGAGGCCGGGCGCCGGCGCCACAACAGGGCCTGACGCCGGCGCTGCTGCCGGCCCTGGCGCTGCTGTCGGCACTTGGGCTGGGGTTGGCACTTGGGCTGGGGTTGGCGCGGCGTTGACCGTCTCTGCTGCGGCAGGCGGTTGCGCCGTGCTCGCCTTCTCCACACTCGTCGGCTTGACCTCGGTGACGCGATACGGTCGCAAACCCAGTTGCTCGGTCAGCCGCTGGCTGGCCTGGTCGGCCTCGCTTGGCGAGGCGAAGGGGCCGGCTTGGACCCGCACCAGCCCACCGCCTTCGCGCTGGACCACCCGGTTCGCCCCCAAGATCTGGCCGGCCTGCTGCTGGAGTTGCGCGGCCGTCTCGCGTTTGGCAAAGGCACCCACTTGCAGCCAGATCGGCTCGCCCCCGGCTTGGGCCGTCTCACTCGACAAGGGCTGGGCGCGCAGCACCGCAACTTCCGGTGCCTTGTAAATGCGAATTGGTTCAGCCAGAGGCGCGGGTTCCGGCGGGACATTCGGGGTAGCCGTGCGTTCCGGGTCAATGCGCTCCACCTCGACGCGCGTCACGCCCTTCAAAATATCCAGCTTGTAGGCTGCCGTATAGGACAGATCAATCACTCGATCGTTATGGAACGGCCCCCGGTCGTTGACCCGCAAGACTACGCTGCGACCGTTCTCGACATTGGTGACGCGCACAAAGGACGGGATAGGCAGGGTCCGATGCGCCGCCGTCATGCCATACATGTCGTAGAGCTCGCCGGAAGAGGTCGGCTTGCCGTGAAATTTGCGCCCATACCAAGACGCCAAGCCTTTTTGCTTGAACGGCCGGCCCGTAGTGTCCGGGGTGTAGGAGACGCCCATGACCCGATAGGTGTCGTTGGCATAGCGGTGCAGGGGTTCGGCTCGAGGGACCGCATCCGGGACGGTCTCCAGATTGGTCGGGGGATTTGCTCCCGGGCCATCATCCTTGTAATAGCCGCCGCCGTTATACGGTGGAAGCGCGGATGGCGTCATCGCCAAGCCATTCGCAGCCGGGGCCGGGGGCTGCGTTGTCACCGGCGCCGCGCAGCCGCCCAGCAAGCCGGCCAGACCAGCGCACAAGCTCGAAATAACCACAGCTTTCAACAGCAAGCTCATGTTTTTACCAAGCTCTTATTCGACGCAACGCTCATCAAGATACCAAATCCAAGCAAGACTGTCACCATGGAAGTTCCGCCATAGCTCACCAGCGGCAGGGGCACCCCCACCACCGGCAAAAGACCAGAAACCATGCCCATATTGACCAGGGCATAGGTAAAGAAGGTCAGCGATATGGCGCCGCACAGCAAACGACCGAACAGACCCGAGGCGTTATAGGAAAGGGTCAGGCCCCGCGCAACCATGGCGGCGTAGATGGCCAGCAACACCAGGTTGCCCAACAAGCCAAACTCCTCGGAGTACACCGCGAAAACAAAATCGGTATGGCCCTCCGGCAGAAAGTCAAGGCGGGCCTGCGTTCCTTGCCCCCAGCCCTTGCCAAAAAGACCGCCCGAGCCACTCGCGATGGTGGATTGGATAATGTGATAGCCCGCGCCGAGCGGGTCACTCGTCGGATCAAACAAGGTCAGAACCCGCTGCTTCTGATAATCATGCAAAAAAAACATCCAGGCCAGGGGCACGATCGCCCCCAGGAGCAGGGCCAAACCGGCCATGACCCGCCAGGCCAGCCCGGCCAGAAACAGGACAAAAAATCCGGAGGCCAGGATCAGCAGGCTGGTACCGAGATCTGGTTGGCGCAGGATCAGGGCGACCGGCAAAACCAGGAGCAGACCGGCCAGGGCAAAATGACGGTTGTGCAAATGTTCCTGACGGTAATGCAGATAAGCGGCCATGGCCATCGGCACCGCCAGGCGCATCAACTCGGAAGGCTGGATGCTGGTCACGCCGAGATTGAGCCAACGCCGCGAACCATTGACCACATCCCCGGCGACCGCCACACCCAGGAGCAAAAGTAGACCGAGTATATAAAGCGGGGCCGCAAAGCGAATCAACACCTGCGGCGGCACATGCGAGAGAAGCAACATCGCCGCCAGGGCCACGCTCATGTTGGTCAAGTGTCCGGCCAGATAAGCGCCGCTGGTCGCGCTGGCCACCGTCAGGGTACTCAGGGCCAGCAAGGCCAGAATCAGTCCCAGCAGAACCGGGTCGGCGTGGCGGAATACGCGGCGCAGGCCCGCCCGGACGAGGCCCGCAATCCTAAGCTCAATCTGCATGATCTCCCTCTCCGGTGGTCGCCTCTGCCAGCCCCGGCGCAGGCATGGCTGCCGCACCCGGTGTCGTCTGCCCCAAGAACCAATAGTCCAGTACCTTGCGGGCGATCGGGGCCGCCGTGGAACCTCCATGGCCGCCGTTTTCAACCATCACGGCCAGCGCAATAGTCGGCTTATCGACCGGCGCGAAGGCGATAAACAGGGCATTGTCACGATGGCGTGCCGACCCGCTGACGCTGCGTCCGGCCGCATTCATCGCCACCACCTGGGCGGTTCCGGTCTTGCCGGCAAAGCTATAGGTTGCCCCGGCGCCGGCCCCAGCCGCTGTTCCGCCCGGCTGGGTAACCGCCTGCATCGCCGCCTTAACCAAACGCAGGTGTTTGGGATCCAGGTCTAACTTGCGCACCACCTCGGGGGCCGCTGTATGGACGCGGCCATCCTTGGGATCACGCCAGGAGCGGACGATCTGCGGCTTGTAAACCACTCCCTCATTGGCGATCGCCATGGTCGCCACAGCCAGCTGCATCGGTGTGGCCAGCACATAACCCTGCCCAATCCCGGCGATTACCGTCTCGCCAGGCCACCAGGGCTGCTTGAAGCGGCGCGTCTTCCAGGCTGCATTCGGCATCAAACCGGCCAACTCGCCGTCCAAATCCACCCCGCTGCGCTCGCCCAGGCCGAACTGCGCCAGAAAGTCATGCATACGCTCGATGCCCATCTGGTTGGCCAGGCGGTAGTAATAAGTGTCGCAGGAAATAACGATGGATTTATGCAGGTCCACCGTCCCATGCCCATCCTTCTTCCAGTCGCGATACCGATGCCCCCCGGCCGACAAGCTGAAATAACCCGGGTCGGCGAAACTGTCCGACGGCTTGCTCAGACCCAGCTCGAGGCCCGCCAAGGCCATGAAGGGCTTGATTGTCGAACCGGGCGGATAGACCCCGCGCAAGGCGCGATTAACCAGCGGCTTGTCGAGCGATTCATTGAGCCCGCGCCAAGTCTCGACATCAATGCCATCCACAAACAGATTCGGGTCGTAACCCGGCTTGGACAACAACGCCAGCAGCCCCCCATTATTGGGATCCAAAGCCACCAGTGCCCCGCGATAGGGGCCAAACGCCGCCTCGGCCACTTGTTGCAGGCCGGCGTCCACATGCAAATTCAGATTGGTTCCTGCCAGGGCCGGGGTCCGTCCCAGCGAACGGAGGGCCCGCCCCCCCGCATCGACTTCCATATGCTCAAAGCCCGTCTGACCGTGCAGCCATTCCTCGTAGCGCTTCTCGATCCCGGCCTTGCCAATGTACTGGGCCCCGCGATAGGCCGACCAGCGCCCCGCCTCCTGCAAGGCCAGCTTGTCCTTCTGACTGATGCGGCCGATGTAACCAATCAGGTGCGAAAAGGTCGGTCCAAAGGGATAGGAACGCCAGTCCCGGGTCCGCATCTCAACGCCAGGAAAGCGATAACGCTGGGCCGCAAACCGCGCCACCTCGACCTCGGTCAAACGCTGCCGGATCGGCACGGCCTCGAAGGGACGGCTATCCTCGCGCAAACGGTGGAAGCGGCGCAGATCCGCCGCCTCGATCCGCACGATCTCCGCTAGTTGCGCCCAGAGGGCCGGCAGATCGGCAATCTTCTCGGGAACCACCTCCAGCGCATAGCCCCAATCACCCGAGGCCAACACCACCCCGTTGCGATCATAGAGCACGCCGCGCGGCGGGATATTTGGCACCAGCGAAACGCGATTACTCTCGGACAAGGCGCTGTAACGCTCATGCTGCACCAGTTGCAGCCAGGCAAAACGGAAGAACAGGACGCAAAACAGGCCCACAACCACCCCGATCGCAAGCTGGCTACGGCGCCGAAATTCCTCTCGCAACAACGCCGTATTGACGAACTCACTCACAGCAAAGCGGCGCCCGAACGCAAAGCAACGGCATGCGATGAGACTCGTCCGGTGCCATCCAGGACCCAGGCCAAGCCCGGCCACAGCGCCGCCGCGCTGAGGCCCGAGACCAGATACCACGGATCTGGATGCAAGCCCGATCCTTCGCCAAGCAACAAGGCCAAAGCCGGGGTGAGCAGCAAAACCGGGGCCAGATGCGCGGCTCGCCCGCTCCAGTCGAAGCCGCCCAGGCGCACCCGCATCCGCAAAATCACATAGGCGGCCAGGCTGTAGCTAAGGGCATAGCCTCCCAGCAGGGCGCCATGATCAACATCCGTCAACAAGCCCAGTACAAAGGCCGTTCCGATCCCCGCCTGCTGAGGCGCGCGCCAGGTCCAATAGAGCAAGGTCATGAGCAAAAAATCGGGTAGCCACCAGGCCATCCACTCCGGCCACGGCAGCCAAGTCACCAGCACCGCCAGCAACAGCGCAAGGCGCACCCAGCCCGGTCGCACCGGCAGTTCCAGGGCGTGGCCTTGCAAAAGGAGTGGTTCGCTCAAGGTCATGGTTTAGTCCCCCGGGGCGCCGGGGCGTTTGCCGTTGGAAGCAAAATCATGAGAGGCCCGGCGTGGCCCACCCCCGACACCGGTTGCGCCATCGCACTCGCGAAAGGCGAGCTGTTGCGCGGTGGCTGGATACCCCCCACCCGCGCCACCGGAAGGCCCGGCGGATAGATCCCGTCAAGGCCCGAAGTCACCAGCACATCACCCAC
>SXTL01000095.1 GCA_005790965.1 Burkholderiales bacterium
ACAAAGGCTCCGGGCAGGTCACCTTCCAGCAAGCGCCAAGCGACGAAGGGCACCAGGATGAAGCGCCCTAGGGTGAGCAGGTTGGGAATCGTGTACAGGCGATTATCCATGCCACGCACAATACGGTTTCAGCTCTCCAGCCGCAACACGGCGCGGGCGTTGGCCGAGGTGGCGGCGGCGATTGTGGCGGTATCGACACCGCGCAGGCGGGCCAGCTCAGCGGCGATGTGCGGCAATTCGCCGGGCTCGTTGCGCCGCTGGTCGAGCGGCAACCAGGCAGGCGGAATGTCCGGACTATCGGTCTCCAGCACCAAGGCCGCGAGCGGCAGATCCTTGGCTAACTGGCGCAACCGGGTGGCGCGAGGATAGGTAAACGCACCCCCAAAACCAAGCTTGAAACCCAGGTCGATAAAGGCCTGCGCCTGTTGCGCGCTACCGGAAAAGGCGTGGGCAATGCCGCCGGGGACGCTAATGCGGCGCAGGTGTTTAAGGCATAGATCGACCGCGCGACGGCTGTGCAAGATAACCGGTAGCTGGTATTCACGCGCCAGTTCGAGCTGGGCCACGAAGACTTGTTCTTGAGCCGTAAAGTCGGGATGACCAGCAAACAGATCGAGTCCGATCTCGCCCACTGCAACCGGTCGCCAGTTCTCAATCTGGGCGCGGACGGCTGCGATGGCGTCGGGCAAGTGCGTATAAATGGGATGCAGGCCCCAAGCCGGCAAGCAACCGGGGAATTGCCGGCACAAGTCGGCCACCGCAGCCATATTGGGGTGCGAGACGGCGGGAATGATCTGCGTCGTAACCCCGGCGGCCCGCGCTCTGGCATACACCGCCGCTCGGTCGAGCGCGAACTCGGCAGCATCAAGATGACTGTGGGTGTCGATCCACATCACAACCGTTCCCGTTCCAACAGGGTCCGCACCGGGGCGGGCAGGGCCGCGCCCTCTATGTCATCCAGCGCCAACCAGACCTGTCCCGGCAGCGCGTCTTGTAACGGCCAGCGCTGGACGACAAAGCGGCGCGGGCGAATATGGAGGCGGAAGTGGCTGAAGGTGTGAATCAGCGCCTCAGCCTCGGGCCGCTCGTCGAGCACGGCCGCAAAGCGTTGCGCGATAAACGCTGGTGGCGTATCCGGCTCAGCCTCGGGCAGCGACCACAGGCCGCCCCAGATGCCACTGGCCGGGCGCCGCTCAAGCAAGATCTGATCAGCGTAACGCAGGATTAGCAGGGCTACCTCCCGCTCCGGCACCGTCTTGCGCGGCCGGGCCTGCGGCAGATCCGCCTGGCGCCCCTCGCGGGCGGCCAGGCAGTCGTCGAGCAGCGGACACTCGGCGCACCGCGGCCGGCTACGCGTGCACAGGGTCGCGCCGAGGTCCATCAGACCTTGCGTATAAGGGCGAATCTCGGTCACCTCGGGCAACAGCGCTTCGGCGAGGCCCCACAACTTAGCCTGCACAGCCGCTTCGCCCGGCCACCCTGCTACCCCAAAGGCGCGACACAGGACACGGCGCACATTGCCATCGAGGATGGCCTGGCGTTCGCCCAGTGCCAGGGCCGCAATGGCTCCGGCCGTCGAGCGGCCCACACCGGGTAGTCCGGCGATGGCGGCAAAATCGCTAGGAAAACCACCCGTAACGGCCATCTGCTGCGCGGCACGATGCAAGTTGCGGCCACGGGCGTAATAACCTAGCCCGCTCCACAGGCCCATGACCTCGTCAAGACTAGCCGCAGCCAGCGTCGCCAGATCCGGGAATCGCGCCATGAAACGCTGGTAATAGGGAATGACTGTCTCGACTTGCGTTTGTTGCAGCATGATCTCGGACACCCAGACGGCGTAGCCATCTCGCCCCTGCCAAGGCAAATCGTGACGGCCATACTGCCGCTGCCAAGCGCAGACGCGGACAGCAAAGTCGCTATTGGATGCGGTTTCCATGCGGGCGAGTGTGCCACAATCCACCGCATGAATGATGCCAACCCGCCCCGCCTGCTTTCAACCGTAGATCACAACACGGATGTATCCGGGATGACTTATGTCTATCCGGTGGTTTCGCGCCGGATGGGCGGGGTATCCGTCGGTATCAACCTCAACCCGAACAACGCCTGTAACTGGCATTGCATCTATTGCCAGGTGCCCAACCTGACCCGGGGCGGCCCACCGCCCATCGATCTGGGACAACTGGAGGCGGAGTTGCGGCAGCTGTTGCACGACATCGTGCACGGCCATTTTATGGCCGAGCAGGTTCCCGACGGACTGCGCGTTCTGAAGGACATTGCCTTTTCCGGCAACGGCGAACCCACCAGTGCGGCGGCTTTCCCCGATGCCGTGGCGGTCGTCGGGCGGGTCATGGCCGATTTCAACCTGATCGGCAAAATCAATGTGGTACTCATCACCAACGGCAGTCTGATCGGCCAGGCCCGCGTCCAGAAAGGCCTCACGGCCCTGAACGCGCTGGGCGGCGAACTGTGGTTCAAGATCGACTCGGCTCTGCCCGCCGGCAGCGCCCGCATCAATGGCTTGCGTCAGGAACC
>SXTL01000096.1 GCA_005790965.1 Burkholderiales bacterium
AACATTGGCTACTTCTTCTATAACGGCGGTGGCGACTCGGCCGATACCTGCTACAAGGTGTCGCAATTGTCCGAGGCCATGGGCTATCCGATTCAGGCCATCCATGTGCCCAAGACGGTGGATAACGATCTGCCCATCACCGACAACTGCCCCGGTTTTGGTTCGGTAGCTAAGTACATTGCTGTTTCTACCCTCGAAGCCTCGTTCGATGTGAAGTCGATGGCCAAAACCTCGACCAAGCTGTTTGTGATCGAGGTTATGGGTCGTCACGCCGGTTGGATTGCGGCGGCGGGCGCCCTGGTCGCTGATCAGGGTATTCCGGTCGTCACGCTGTTCCCCGAGATTGAGTTCAACGAAGAGAAGTTCATCGACAAGGTGCAGTTGATGGTGCAGAAGTTTGGCTATTGCACGGTCGTTGTTTCGGAAGGTTGTCATTATCCGGATGGTCGTTTCCTGGCCGAGCAGGGTACCCGCGATGCCTTCGGTCATGCCCAATTGGGCGGCGCTGCACCGGTGGTGGCGAATATGGTCAAGGCCCGGTTGGGTCTGAAGTTCCACTGGGCTGTGGCGGATTATCTGCAACGCGCTGCGCGGCACATTGCCTCCAAGTCGGATGTCGAGCAGGCCTATGCCCTGGGCCAATCGGCAGTTGAATTGGCTGTGGCTGGGCATAACTCGGTTATGCCGACCGTGGTGCGCAAATCGTCCAAGCCGTATGTGTGGGAGATTGGCCATGCACCGCTGTCGCAAGTTGCTAATGTCGAGAAGTTTATGCCGCGCGATTTCATCAGCGAGGATGGCTTTGGTATTACCGACAAGTGCCGCGAATACCTCTACCCGCTGATTCAGGGTGAGGACTACCCGCCGTACGAAAACGGTATGCCGAAGTATGTGACGCTGAAGAACCAGTCCGTGGCCAAGAAGCTGGCGGCGTTTGAACTGTAATTAACGCGAATGACCATCGATCGGGCGCGTGAATTGTTGGCGGTGCAAGTGGATTTTGGCGGCTTTTATAACGGCAATTCCGCCAAGCTGATCCTCTCTGAGATTCAGAAGGAACACGGGCAGGCTGCAGTCGACGCCTTGATCGGTGAACTGAGATTAAATCAGGTGTTTGGTTTTCAGCCGGGCACTCGGTTTGTTGGGGGTATGGCCTACCCCCAGGGGTGAGTCTGGTTTTTGTGTTTTTTTCCGGGAGTGTGCAAATGAATGAATATTTGATATTTTCCCTGCTGGCAGCGGGCTTAGCCCTGCTGTACGGGGTGGTTACCATTAAGTGGATTATGGCTTTGCCGACCGGAAACGATCGGATGCGTGCCATTGCAGCCGCTGTTCAAGAGGGGGCACAGGCCTACTTGAATCGTCAATACACCACCATCGGTGTGGTGGGCGCCATTCTTCTGGTGGCCATTTTCTTGTTCTTGGGTTGGCAGACCGCTGTGGGCTTTGCGCTGGGCGCGGTCCTCTCTGGCGTGACCGGTTTTATCGGCATGAATGTGTCGGTGCGCGCCAATGTGCGTACGGCACAGGCGGCTACCCAGGGTCTGAATGCGGCACTTAATGTCGCCTTCAAGGGCGGCGCCATCACCGGTATGCTGGTGGTTGGTCTGGGTCTGTTGGGCGTGGCTGGTTACTACACCTTCCTGATCAGCACGGGCATGGAATCCAAGGACGCCACGCACGCGTTGGTCGGTCTGGCCTTTGGTAGCTCGCTGATCTCCATCTTTGCCCGTCTGGGCGGCGGCATCTTCTCCAAGGGCGCCGATGTGGGCGCGGACTTGGTGGGTAAGGTCGAAGCCGACATCCCCGAGGATGACCCGCGCAACCCCGCAGTGATTGCTGACAATGTGGGCGACAATGTGGGCGACTGCGCTGGTATGGCCGCTGACTTGTTTGAAACCTATGCCGTCACCATTATCGCCACTATGGTGCTGGGTGGCCTGATGATCGTTGATTCGCCGGCAGCCGTGGCGTATCCGCTGGTCCTGGGCGCTGTGTCCATTATTGCCTCGGTCATTGGCACCTATTTCGTCAAGGCGCGTGAAGGTGGCAAGATCATGAACGCCCTTTACCGCGGCCTGGCCGTGTCGGGTGTGCTGGCGATTCCGGCCTTCTGGTTTGTCACTAACTGGATGTTCCCGGCCGGTCTGAGCATGGCTGACGGCAGCACCATTACCAGCATGAACCTGTTCCTGGCCTCGATGATTGGTCTGGTACTGACCGCTGCGATGGTGTGGATCACCGAGTATTACACCGCGACCGAATACGGCCCGGTACGCCACATTGCGCAAGCCTCGACCACGGGTCACGGCACCAATGTGATCGCCGGTATCGGTGTCTCGATGAAGTCCACCGCCCTGCCGGTACTGGCGGTGTGTGCGTCCATCTACGGTGCCTACGCGCTGGGTGGCCTGTACGCTATCGCCATCGCTGCGACCGCCATGTTGTCCATGGCCGGCATCATTGTGGCCCTGGACGCTTACGGTCCGATCACCGACAACGCCGGCGGTATCGCTGAGATGGCCGAGTTGCCCGAGGAGATTCGCAACATCACCGATCCGCTCGATGCCGTGGGCAACACTACCAAAGCGGTGACCAAGGGCTATGCCATCGGCTCTGCCGGTCTGGCTGCCTTGGTGCTGTTTGCCGACTACACTCATGCCCTGGGCGGTGGGGTCAGCTTCGATTTGTCGAACCACGAAGTGATCATCGGTCTGTTCATCGGCGGCATGGTGCCCTACCTGGTCGGTGCCATGGGCATGGAAGCCGTGGGTCGCGCGGCCGGTTCCATCGTCGTTGAAGTGCGTCGTCAGTTCCGCGACATCCCGGGCATCATGGAAGGCAAGGCCAAGCCCGAATACGGTACTTGCGTGGATATGCTGACCAAGGTGGCGATCAAGGAAATGATGATCCCGTCGCTGCTGCCCGTGGCCGTGCCGCTCATCGTCGGTCTCACCCTGGGTGCCCAGGCTCTGGGCGGTGTGCTGATTGGTACTATCATTACCGGTATCTTCGTCGCCATCTCCATGACCACCGGCGGTGGTGCGTGGGATAACGCCAAGAAGTACATCGAAGAAGGCAACCACGTCGGCAAGGGTTCTGACGCCCACAAGGCTGCGGTCACCGGCGATACCGTTGGCGATCCGTACAAGGACACCGCCGGCCCTGCCGTGAATCCGCTGATCAAAATCATCAACATCGTCGCGCTGATGATTGTGCCGCTGCTGGCTTGATCGGTTTTATTCCAAAATTAATGCCGCATCTTAAAAAGGCCGGGCTTGCCCGGCCTTTTTCTGTTTAGCGGGACGGTATTAAATGGTGTCGATGCATTGACTTGAAGTGTCGAGTAGAATGTACCAGTTCGTTTCTTTCCCAAGCCCCAAGGAACCTCCATGCAGATCAAAAAAATTTCCGTCGCCCTTTGCCTGGCCTGTGCGACCTCGGTGTCGATGGCCGTTGCCGCCGAGGTATCGACAACCGCCCAACCGTCCCTTCCGCAGACCCCGGATGCTTGGCTGCAGCGTATGACCAATTTCAGTCAGAACGGAATTGCTTTCAAGGACCCGCGTGCCTTCATGGCGTGGTCCAACGCGGTGACCGAGCCCGGGTTTTATCCGGTGCTGGTGCAGGGCATGACGAATCCCGCCTTGCCGATGAACATGGTCAATAGTGCCGTCAGCCCGGCGGCTGTTCGTAACATGGCCAGCTTTGCTGATCCGGCGATCGCGGCGCGCTGGATGGGGGCGGCGGTTGACCCGCGTTTCTATGCCCAGATGGCGACCCAGATGGTGGACCCGGGCAAGATGATGCGCTGGGTGATGCTACCGATGGATCCGCGTGTGGCCCAAGTGGCTGGGCAGATGGTTAACCCGGCTCAGGCCATACAATGGGCCATGGTGCCAGCTGATCCGCGCCTGTGGAATGCGGCCGGCAATATGGTTAATCCGGCCGCTTATGCTGGAATGGCCAGTGTGGCCATGAATCCGCAATCCTATGCCGTGATGGCTGCGCCGGCCGCTGCGACTGCGCCGGCGCCAGTTGGGGTCAAGCCGACCGCCGCCGTGGCCCCGGTCGCTGTAGTTAAGCCCGCCGCCGCCGCGGTTGCCGTTGCGGCTCCTGTGGCCGCGCCGGCTGCCACAGCCTTATCTGCGGGGGGAGAGGGCAAAAAGGTCTTGTCGACCGATATGCTGTTTCAGCCCGGAAAGAGTGATGTAAAGGCCTTGACGGCGGCGGGCAAGCAGGCCCTTGATGCGGTGGTTGCGCAGATCAAGGCGGCCCCAGATGTGGGTCAGGTGGTCGTGATGGGGCATGCGGACCCAACCGGCAAGTCCAAAAACAATCAGACGCTTTCCCAGAAGCGTGCCAAGGCGGTGAAACGCTATCTGACGGCGCAGGGTGTCAAGCCAGAGCTGATTGTGACGAGCGGCTTGGGGGATACTCAACCGCTGGTGAAGTGTGACCCGAAGGCGGCTTCGGCGGACAAGATCGGTTGCAATGCGCCGAATCGCCGGATAGAGGTGGAAGTGCGCAAGCTGGCTCCGAAATAGGGGGAGAGCGTGTATTCAAGAACCGGCGCGTGCGCCGGTTTTTTTATGCCTCGGCGGCGTGATCTGGGACCCGTTGCCACGAGTTTTCGTTCAATACAACTTCATAGCGCGCCCATCCCTGAAAGGCCTCCAGGCTACACAGGCCGGTTTGGCGCCGGCACCGCCCGGCCATCCCCCTAAAACGCACGGCCGTCCCGAGATCGGGGTCATCAATTAAGGCCTCAACCCAGCGTACGCCCCAGTTATGCCCATAACTACCGTTGCTGTACCAAGCCCCTTTGCGGATTGAAATCATGTGGTTAGTTTGCGATAAGTATCGGCGGTTTTGCGCGGCAGTTGCCGGACATCATCGAGGATGACATAGCGCGCTGGGCCGTATAGGCGTGGCAGGTAGTCGCGCGCCTCGCGGTCGATGGTGATACAGAAGGCGTGAACCCCGGCGCGGCGCGCCTCGATTAGCGCCATACGGGTGTCTTCGATGCCGTAAGGGCCGCGATAACCGTCAAAATAGTCGTCCGGCTTGCCATCAGAGAGGTTAATCATGATCCGTGTGCGAGCGGCGACCTTGGTTAGTTCCGCGGTCATGTGACGAATGGCGAAGCCCATGCGGGTGTATTCCTGGGCCTCAATGCCGGCAATGCGGGCCTGGATCGTGGTGTCATAGACCTCGTCGAAACGCTTGATGGGGAAAATCTCGCAGCGTTTACGGGTGAGGCTGGTGAAGCCGTAAATCGCGTAGCGATCGCCCAGCTTTTCGAGCGACTCACACAGCAACACCAACGCCTCGCGCTCGGCCTCGTTGATCCAGCCGCGTGTCGAGCCAGACATGTCTACCAAGAAGGCGACGGCAATATCCCGGTCGGCCCGCTCGCGCCGAACCATCAAGCGGTCGGTCATCTCACGGCCATCGTGAATGTCGGCGAGGGCCTCGATCAAGGCGTCGAGATCGACCTCGTCGCCTTCGCTCTGCCGTTTCAGGCGGCGATCGACACTTTGCATGGCCGCGAAGGTTTTTCGTAATTGCGCCACCAACGGCGCATGCCGGACTAGGGTCTGGGTGACAAAAGCAGGGTCGCCCTGTTTGACCGGCGCCTCGCGCATTACGCACCAGTTTTTGCGATAGAGCTGGCGGGCGTGGTCCCACTCGGGAAAAAGTGTGGCCCCCGCTTCGTGATAAGTGCCCTGCCAGACGCTGCTGGGGTCCCCCTGCTCGCCGAGCTGGCGGGTGTCGTATTCGCCGTCACCTGCCGCCACTAGGTATTCAGGAGGAATGTCACCAAAATCGAGATGTACGGACAAGGCCAGTTGTCGGACCTCGGCCGGTGGGGCGATAGGAATGCCGTCCAGGGTCAGTTGCAGGTCAAGATGCGGCCCTTCTTCGTGGACCTCGGCCTGGAATGTGGCCTGATTGGGTGACCGGGTCCGTTGGGGCTTGAGTTCGCTGGCCAACTGCGCAAGGGCTACCCGCAGACGCGCCTTGTCGCGGTCGCGGCGGGCCGCCTTGATAGCTGCAACGGCCTGCGGGCGTAATTCGCCCATGAAGGGGTCATCGGACAACACGGGGTGCGCATAGGCAGCAGGCAGCAGGGCCAAGCTGGTTTCGACGCGGGCCTCTGGCTGGACCAGTTGTCGCGCCCAGTCTGACCACACTGGGGTGAGTAGGCTCCCGCTCTGTTGTCGCAAGCGCTGGAGGTCACGGCCCAGTCCGGGAAATTCGTTGCTTAAACGGGCGGATAGACGCAGCCTTTCGAGCGCGTGGAATTGCTGCGCGGCATGGGCCGGATCTGGGTAATCGGCAAACAGAGTAACCAGATCGGGGCGCAGGCTACCGAAGCGGGTTTCGGCCCAACGCAGCACGACTTGGCACTTGGCCAACGCAAAATTATCGCTACGATCGGCAAAGCGGGCGGTAATGGTGGGGAGATAGACGCTCTCGCTGTCGGTCCAGCTGGCGTCACTTTTGCCGAGTTTCAGGGCGCGTCCGGAAAGACCGCGCAGGAAGCTAGAAAGCACGGGTGCCAAATCGTCAAAAAACACCCCGGATTGATGGGCGTAGCGGATGCGGTCAAATTGCTCGACTTCATGAATGACGGTGAGCGCGGCCTGTAGACCGGCGCGGTCGTAGGTGTCGCAGGCGTGTGTAGCCCACGCGACGATGAGTTCGGTTTCCATGCGTGCCAAGAGATCGGCCGCGCGTTGGGCAAATTGCCAAGCCAGGGTGATATGGGTGGCGGCAATGCGCCGGATCCAGTCGAGCGCAAAGTCGCGTTGCAGCGCGGGCAAGGCGGCCAGTTGCGCGGCTACTGCTTCGACCTTCAGAAAGGTGAATTCAGTCTCGAGCCACTGGTCGAGCTGGGCGGTGATCTGGGTTTGCAGCTGGGCGCTGTCAGCCACGCGGTGCGTTAAAACAGCGAAGAGGCCAGCTCCTGCACGGCCACCAGCATATCCGGTTCGTCGGTGAGGGCCTGGGCGATGGCGCTTTGGCAGGCCGTTACCGGCGTGATGCCGCTAGCCATTAGTTTGCCGGCGTGGACCAAGAGTCGGGTGGAGGCCCCTTCATCGAGACCGTTGCCCTTGAGGTTGCGGGTAAGTTGGGCAAAACGCACCAAGCGCTCGGCGGTGGCATCGTCAAGGCCCGATTCGCGAGCCACGATGCGCCGTTCCAAGGTGGCATCAGGATAGTCAAATTCCAAGGCGACAAAGCGCTGCCGGGTGGATTGTTTGAGATCTTTGAGGACGCTTTGGTAGCCCGGATTGTAGGAGATGGCCAGGCCGAATTCGGCGGGCGCGTGGAGTACCGCGCCGAGTTTTTCCATCGGCAGGCTGCGGCGGTCGTCGGCCAACGGGTGGATAACGACCATGGTGTCTTTGCGGGCTTCGACGATCTCATCTAGATAGCACAGCGCGCCGCTGCGGACGGCCCGGGTGAGCGGACCATCAACCCAAACGGTTTCGCCACCCTTGACCAGATAGCGGCCGACCAGATCGGCAGCGGTGAGGTCGTCATGGCAGGACACGGTAATGAGTGGGCGCTTGAGGCGCCACGCCATGTATTCCATGAAGCGCGTCTTGCCACAGCCAGTCGGGCCTTTGACCAAGACCGGCAGAGCGTTTTTCCAGGCGGCCTCGAAGATGGCGATCTCGTCGCCGACGGCCTCGTAATAGGGTTCGCTGTGGATCAGGAGATCACTCATTGCGGCTAGTCATTAGTCCCGCAACCGCAGTCACCCGGTTGGCCTGGCGGGGCGCAATATTTTTCATCCTCGATCTTGTCGCGGTTGGCGACATATTCCTGACGGATGGCTTCGGCCTTGGTCTTAAGGCGTTCCATGCGGGCCTCATAAGCCCCGTCCTTCTCAACCAGCGATTTCTCGTTGAACAACACATGGCGCAGGAAGGCGAAGGCAAACTCGAGCAGCTTGTCATCATCGGCGACCAGTTCAGCCATCTGCTCAACCGGGATCTCATAGGTGTTGTTGAACGATTCGCTGATGACGAAGGCGCGGAAACGATCAAGATCGTAACAGGCCATGAAAAAGAGCTGGTTCGAGGCGGCCGGCGGGCGGCCGATGCCGGGGCCGGCTGACTTGCGCTTCAAGACCAGTTGCCGCCAGCCGCGCGACTTTTCGTCGTAGTCGGCAACGCCTTGTTCTGCGCGGTAGTCGTCAATCGTGAGGAAACGGTTTTCTTGGTGGCCGAGGCAGTGTTTTTCCTGTACCAGGGCGTAGGCGGTGCGATCAACAAATTCATCAGAATTGCGCAGCGAGAGCAGCGCGACCGGGTAATAGCGACAGGCATTAGGGCGGTCTTCATAGACGCTGCAGCCCTCCGGCACCATGAATTGACACGCCGAACCGCCTTCGACCGGATTGAACTTGACACCCGGCATACCATCCTTGTCCATTTCGAACGGGAAGGTGTATTGCTTGAGGAACTCGCCTGAGGAGATGCCGAGGCGGTTTTTCAAGCGCAGCACATCATAGGGCGTGAGGGTGATGTCAATGTTTGAACAGCAGGCGTTCCAGCATTTGATATCGCGATGGCAACGGAACTGGATGGTCTTGTCGCCCTCCAGCATATTGGGCAGTACGGGCGAATCCTGAAAAGGGGAATCCTTGCCGAGGCCTTTGAATTGTTGATCGTATTGGTCGAGCATGATCAATTCCTGAGTAAATAAGTAGGGTAATTATAACCGAGCGTGTGGCTTGTGGTCCTTGGCGGCCACAAAGTCTGGAGGCTAAAAAGTCAACAAGCGACCCACTCAAGAAAAAACCGGGCGCCTTGTGAGCGCCCGGTTTTTTGCAAGTGGCTACTTAGTGAGCGGCCGGCTTGAACAGCTTGGACTTGTCGACCAGATCGACATGGGCGCGCTTGAAGCAGGTCCAGGTCTTGGTGGTCTTGTCATAGATGGAGTTCACGAAGCAGTGCCAGTTCTCTTCATCGACAAAGTTCTTGTCCATGCGGTAGTAGAAGCCCGGGTAACGGGACTCTTCACGGAACTCGATATGCTTCATGTGAGCTTCGGCCGTCAGGATGCGGTGATAGTTTTCCCAGGCACGCAGCAGCTCGTGCAGGTCCTTGGCGCGCATCTTCTGAGCGTCTTCCTTCAGCATGCCCAACTTCTCTTCAGCGATACCCAGCATGACATTGTTGGTCTTGTAGTAGGTGGCGACGCCGGCAACATACTCGTCCATGATCTTCTGCAAACGGAACTGCAGCATCTTCGGAGTGATGTAGTTCGGGTTCACATCGATCGCGGTCGTGTAATCCTTGAACTCGAGGTAGTTGCGGACCGGCTTCCAGATCAGTTCGGCGATTTCTTCAGCAGACTCGGCGAACTCCGGCTTGAAGTCCTTGTTGTCGAGGCAGTACTTCACCATCGACTTGGCGGCCATACGGCCTTCCGCGTGCGAACCGGAGGA
This sequence comes from Burkholderiales bacterium, assembly GCA_005790965.1. Lineage (GTDB taxonomy): Bacteria > Pseudomonadota > Gammaproteobacteria > Burkholderiales > Thiobacillaceae > QYQG01. The sequence goes on from SXTL01000096.1 coordinate 9,470, forward strand.
GAACTTGTGGCCGGATGCGCCCACGCCGTCACCGGCCGTGAACAGGCCATTGACGGTGGTCATACCACGGTAGCCCCAGTTCCAACCGGACGGCAGGTGTGCGGGGATCTTGCCGGCATCAGCGTGCAGCTCGGTGGTCGGCGCGCCGACATCGTCCGGACCGGAGGTCCAGATACCGCAGCAACCGGAGTGCGAACCCAGCAGGTACGGCTCGGTCGGCATCAGTTCGGAGTTCTTCTTCTCCGGCTCGATGTTTTCGCCAACCCAGATACCGCACTGGCCGATACACATGTCCAGGAAGTCTTCCCAGGCTTCGGCTTCGAGGTGCTTCACTTCGCGCGGCGACAGAGTTTCACGCATTTTGGCCAGAGCGGTTACGGTGTCCATCCAGATCGGACCACGGCCTTCTTGCATTTCCTTCAGCATCAGGTGGTTACGCAGGCAGGAAGCCGGCACAGCCGCTTGACCGTAGGGGGGGTAGTCGTTCAGCAGATCCTTGTTCTTCTGCATATAGACTTCGCCGAAGGCGTTGGTGGCTTGGGCCTTGAACAGCAGGAACCAGGCACCGACCGGGCCGTAACCGTCTTTGAAGCGGGCCGGAACGAAGCGGTTTTCCATCATGGTCAGTTCAGCACCGGCTTCAGCAGCCATGGAGTAGGTCGAACCGGCGTTCCACACCGGGTACCAGGCGCGGCCAGTACCTTCACCGACGGAGCGGGGACGGAACAGGTTCACGCAGCCACCGGCGGCGAGCAGGATGGCCTTGGCCTTGAAGATGTAGATCTTGTTTTCGCGGACGGAGAAACCGGCAGCGCCAGCAATGCGGCTCTTGTCGTTCTTGTCGTTGATCAGGTGCACGATGAACACGCGCTCTTGGATGCGGTCCAGGCCAATGGCCTTTTTGGCAGCTTCAGCGACGATCCATTTGTAGGATTCGCCGTTGATCATGATCTGCCATTTGCCGGAACGCACGGGCTGGCCGCCGTCCTTCAGGGAGGTCATGCCTTGGGCGCCGTCATGACGCTCGCCGGTTTCCGGGTCGGTCTTCCAAATCGGCAGGCCCCATTCTTCGAACAGGTGCACGGACTCGTCCACATGACGGCCAAGGTCATAGGCCAAGTCGTCACGGGTGATGCCCATCAGGTCGTTGGAGACCATGCGCGCATAGTCAGCCGGATCCTGCTTGTCACCGATGTAGGTGTTGATGGCGGACAGACCTTGGGCCACGGCACCGGAACGGTCCAGGGCGGCCTTGTCGACCAGTTTGATTTTCAGGTCCACGCCGGAAGAGGCCTTGGCGGCGTCAGCCCAACGCATGATTTCATAAGCGGCGCCGCAGTTGGCCATGCCGCCACCGATCATCAGGATATCAACTTCTTCCTGGACGATCTCGGGATTGTCAAAAGTACCAGCCATTATCGTTTCCTTTCTGGTTAATTACTTGCGGATCAGTTCGGCAGCGTTGCCAGCACGGTAGCCATTCATCTGGTTGAAGAAACCGGTCTTCGAGATGTTGGCCATATCGGCGTTCGGCTTGCCACCGTACGGATCAATGGAGCCTTCCGGGGTGGTGCGGATCGGGAACTTGAAGCGCTTCAGGGTGCCGTTGCGGAACTTGATGGTCCACATGATGGAATCGGAACCACGCAGCGGCTGCACGGAACCGCCCAGCGGCACGATGTCGGCGTAGTGGCGGGCTTCAATGGCCTGTTGCGGACAAATCTTGACGCAGGAATAGCATTCCCAGCACTGCTCCGGTTCCTGGTTGAAGGCACGCATGGCATGACCGGTCTCAGAACCGTCCTTGTCCAGCTTCATCAGGTTGTGCGGGCAGATGTACATGCAAGCGGTCTTGTCTTGACCTTTGCAGCCATCGCACTTGTCGGTACGAACAAAAGTAGGCATTAACTTCACTCCTTGTTAGCTAACAATCCGTGCAGGAAGGATGTCCAGCACGGTCCATCTAGAGCCTGAGAATCACCTTGGCCGGGCGTATCGCGAGTCCGCTTCCGGCGCTCTCAAATCCTAAATACTGCAGGGGCCGGCGTTTAGGCCTTGCCCCCTATTAAAATCAAGCGGCGGAATGGCCCTTGAGTTCAATCTTGACATTCTGCTCAGCGGTCAGGCTGGCGTAGTATTTCTGCAAGACCTTGGCGACTTCCGGACGGCTGAACTCGACCGGCAGGTCCTGGCCTTCGGACAGCATGGCGCGGACTTTGGTGCCGGACAGCAGGATGCGATCGTCCTTGGTGTGCGGGCAGGTGCGCTGCGAGGCCATGCCGCCACACTTCTTGCACCAGAAGGTCCAATCGATGTTCATGTTGGTCGTCTCCAGCGAACCCTTGGGGATCTCGTCGAAAATCTTCTGGGCATCGAAGGGGCCGTAATAGTCACCCACGCCGGCATGGTCGCGCCCGACGATGAGGTGCGAGCAGCCGTAGGTCTGGCGGAACAGGGCGTGCAACAGGGCCTCGCGCGGACCGGCGTAACGCATGTCCAGCGGGTAGCCGGCCTGGATGACGGTATTGGGGGCAAAGTAGTTCTCCACCAAGGTCGAGATCGCCTCGCTGCGCACATCGGCGGGGATGTCGCCCGGTTTCAGAGCGCCCAACAGGGAGTGGATCAGCACGCCATCCATGGTCTCGATGGCGATCTTGGCCAGATACTCGTGCGAACGGTGCATCGGATTACGCGTCTGGAAGGCGGCAACCTTGGACCAGCCTGCCTTTTCGAAGGCGGCGCGAGTCTCGGCCGGGGTCATGAACTGATCACCGTACTCTTCCTTGAAGGTGCCGGTGGACAGAACCTTGACCGGGCCGGCCAGGTTGTATTGGGCTTGGTCCATGACCATCTTGACGCCGGGGTGAGCGAGGTCGGTGGTCTTGTACACCTGCATGCACTCGTGTGCTTTGTCGATGGTGTACTGCTCGGTAACCTTCATGGTGCCCATAATGGCATCAGACTCGGCATCAATCAGGGCAATCTCGGCGCCTGCCTTGATGTTCGCGTCGTTGGTCGACAGGGTGACCGGGATCGGCCAGAACAGGCCGTTGGCCATTTTGTAGCCATCACAGATGCCTTGCCAATCGGCTTTCGTCATGAAACCGTCCAACGGGGTGAAGCCACCGATGCCCAGCATGATCAGGTCGCCGGTTTCACGCGACGACATCTTGACCTTGGGAAGCGTAGCGGCGCGCGCTAGTTCGGTTGCGCGTGCTGCGCCTTCGAGCAAGAGGGGCTTAAGTTCGCCGCCGCCATGGGGTTTCACAAGCTTGGACATCGAGGTTCCTTTTAGTTGGGTGTGGAGCGGCAGTTGCCGCGGTACGGGCCTTACAAAAATCGGACTGGCTGATTCATTGGGCGGCGAGGATAGCACGCAGTATTAGGCTGTCCTAATCCATTGTTCTTATTTGCAAATAAACTTTTTCGATGCCGGCATCTTCTTGTAAGTATATGAAATATAACATGAAAAAATAAACCCTTCGTTTTGCTCTGGCGAGTTCATGGACTTGCTGGCCGTGCCGAAGGGATATTTTTTTGATCTTCAATGTCGTTACAATGTGTTCGTCCGGCACCAAGTTGCCACGATGTCCTTGAGGAGAACGCGGTGGTTAAAGCACGGCAGCGGGTTTGGGTTTTGGTTCTGGTAGCAGGGTTGCTGACGGGCTGTGCCAATGGCCCTATTCAGCGCAAGGATGGGCGCCAGAGCCAACGGGGTTTTGTGATTGAAAACTTGGCCAAGTCCGATGTTGATCAGGTGACCGAGATCCATCAGCGTGAGGTCCTGCGCCATCTGCGAGTGTTGACCGAGAAGCTGTATCGCCGCAATCCGGCGGAGTTTCGCAAGGCGGGTCTGCCCTCGGTGGAGGTGGCGACCGAGCAGCTGTTCATGAATTTGGCAATCTGGCCGACTTCACCCCTGCGCCGATCTGACTGGGAGCGTGATTTCCGGGCGGCTTTTCGCGAGGACTTCGCGGGCGACCGTGTCCATGCTTACATGTCAGCCATGTTGGCCATGGTCATGACCGTCTACGATCACAAGCAAGCGTTTTACATGACCGATCAACTCGACGCCCAGAAACTCTATAACAGCGCCCGCAATATCGAAACGGCACTTTGGAAACTCTCCAACGCCCGTGCCTTGGATGGCGCGCCAATGCTACTGACCAACAGCATGGAGGGCGAGATTCAGAACCTGAGCTTTGAACGCGAATTCGGAAAACTGATCGCCGCCCAGGACTTGTTGGCCTTGGTTATTGAGGACAGCAGCAATCGAGTCATTTCTCGCACGGTGCAGAATATGGCGAGTTTTGTGTTCTTGCCGCTTTGAGGGGGGGTATGGACCTGATCCTGTGGCGACACGCTGAGGCCGAAGACGGCTTGGAGGATCTTGAGCGCGCCTTGACCGATAAAGGCCAGCGTCAGGCCGCACAGATGGCGCAATGGATCAAAAAATACTTGCCAGCTACGGCTCCGGCGACGCTACGCATCTTGGTGAGTCCGGCGCGGCGCACGCAACAGACGGCTCAAGCTCTGGGATGGCCTTTTAGTACTGTGAACAGCTTCGCGCCTGGCGCACGACCGGAGGCATTACTTGAAGGCGCCATCGAACGCATGCCTATCCAGGTCGCAGGGCAAGTGCTTATTGTGGGTCACCAGCCAACCTTGGGTGGTTTGGCCGCCCACCTGCTCACCGGTCAACCAGGGCAAATAGCCGTGCGCAAAGGCGGACTGCTTTGGTTGCGGCTCAGTATGCCGCACCCGCATTCCGCCACGCACTCCGTGACCGCCAGTCTCTTGGCGGCGATGAGCCCCGGCCTCCTTTAAACCCGGGTCGCTGCGACCGCTCAGCCTTTTTCTTCTTCCCGGATATTCTTGCTGATGCGCCACCAAATAAAGAGGCCCATGCTAATAAGAAACACAATCGTAAACAGGGACAGCAGGCCAATGTCCGTGGCGAAGAGTAATTTCATTAAGACATCCATACTTTTTTCTCCTTTGTGTGATCGCCCAAAGCCGGGCGTGGGTTAAATAAGACTTACTTGGGGGTTTGGTCCGGCGCTTGGCCGGCCTGCATACCGAGACCGACTTTGTGGTGGGGCTCATTCACCAGCGGGTCGGCACCGTTGCTTGCAATCCATGCCGTGACCAAGCTGGCAATCACCGCCGTCGTGGGTAAGCCGATCAGCAGCCAGACCATGGGCTCTTTCCAGGGGGATCTCTTTTCACTCATAGCGTCCTCACTTGATGAAGCTCGACTTGGTTTCTCTTGACAGAGCGGGGGCATCTTGGGCGACAACCTCAAATTGAATCGGGCTTGACGGGCGCGTGAGCGTCAGGCGCGGGGCCTCTAGGGTAACGACGACCGTTTCGGTGCCCAAGGCCGGGATTTCTGTCAACTGGCCACGGGTCACTTTCAGACCCGCTACACCCTTGGCACGAACCTCAAAGCGATGGGGTTTGGCATCCATATTGATGATTTGCAGGCGATAGAGATTTTCGATTTCACCGCTCGCTGCCTCACGGGACAGACTGTTGCGATCGCGCAGGACATCGACGAGCAAGGGGATGCGTGTGGCCATGGTGTAACCCACGCCGACCAGAATGGCACTGAAGACAGCGATATAGAAGAGGATGCGGGGCCGGAAGATATGGCGCTTGATTTCGCGGTCTGGATAGGTTCCTTCAATGGCGTTCTGGGTCGAATAGCGGATCAGGCCACGCGGGGACCCAACCTTGTCCATGACTTGATCGCAAGCATCAATACAGGCGGCACAGCCGATGCACATGTACTGCAATCCGTTACGGATATCGATCCCGGTGGGGCAGACGGCGACGCAGATCCCGCAGTCGACGCAATCCCCTTGGGCTAGCGTCTCGCCTTTGCGGCGGGCACTGCGCGGTTCGCCGCGTTTGGCGTCATAGGTGATGATGAGGGTGTCCATGTCGAACATTGCGCTTTGGAAGCGGGCATACGGACACATGTATTTACAGACCTGATCACGCATGACACCGGCAAATCCCCATGTCGCGAAGGCATAGAAAAGAATCCAGAAGGTTTCCCATGGGCCAAAGCTCAAGGTGATCAATTCTTGCCAAAGGTCGGTCGCCGGGGTGAAGTAGGCGATCAGAGTGAAGCCATTCCAGAACGAAAACAGAATCCAGGCGAGTTGTTTGCCGCCTCGACGCAGGATTTTTTCGCCATTCCAGGGTTGACTCGTCAGTTTTTGTTGCCGTTTGTGATCGCCTTCAAAGAGCCGTTCAATCCAGACGAAGATCTCGGTGTAAACAGTTTGTGGACAGGCATAACCGCACCACAGGCGGCCGGCGATGGCCGTGAACAGGAACAGGCCAAGGGCCGAGATGATCAGGAGTGCAGCAAGCCAGATGAAATCTTGTGGCCAGAACACCCAGTCGAAGAGATAGAACTTGCGGGCACCAAGGTCAAACAGGACGGACTGGCGGCCTTCCCATGCCAGCCAAGGCAAGCCGAAATAGAGGATTTGCGTGAGCCATACCAAGGCCACACGCCAATTGTTGTAGAGACCCTGTACCGCACGGTAATAAACCTTCTTACGCGTCTCATACAGGGAGACTTCTTCGGACTCTTCTCCCTGGGGAGATGGAGCGTGCTGGTTCAATTTCGCTTCCTTTGGCAAAAACGGTTATAGCGCTAATTATCCACACTCTCCGGGTCTGCGTGCCCGTTGGTAAAGGGTTTATTCAAACACCTTACCAACGGTGCCGGGCTTTGCCCAGCACCGCAGGAGTTAGGCTTACTTCTTGTTGAGGCTCATCAAATAGGCCGTCAGGAGGGTGATCTTGTCATCACCCAGGGCGGCCTGTTGAGCGGGCATCCCACCGACCCGACCCTTGACGATGGTCTCGGTAATGGCCGCAACCGAGCTGCCATAAAGCCAAGCATCATCAACGATGTTGGGGAAGCTGGCATCTGGCATGCCCTTGCCATCGTCACCATGACAACCGGCACAGGCGGCATATTTGTCCTTGCCTGCCGCTGCCATGGCGGCATCGTGCGGCTTTCCACCCAGAGCGAGGACATAGTGGGCGACTTCCTTGGCACCTTGCTCGTCACCGGCCAAACCGCCCGGCATCTCGCCCACGCGTCCACCACTGATGCTAGCCTTGATCGCTTCCGGGGAACCGCCAAACAGCCAATGCTCGTCAGTCAGGTTGGGGAACTTGCCGGCGGCACCGGTGGCATCCGAACCATGACACTGAGAGCAATAGGTCAGGTAGAGGCGCTTGCCCATGGCGTTGGCGGTCGGATCGGCGGCGATGGCGGCCAGGTCTTTGCCCTTGAAGGGCTCAAAGACCTTGTTGAACTCGGCATCCACCGCAGCCTTTTCAGCCTGCCAGGCGCCACCCGAGGACCAGTTCCAGACGCCATTGAACTTGCCCAAGCCCGGATAAAGGGTCAGGTAAAGAACGCCGAAGGCGATCAGGCTATAGAACAGCCACATCCACCAGCGCGGTAGCGGGTTGTTGAGCTCTTGCAGGTCACCATCCCAAGCATGATGCAAAAGCTCAGCCTTTTCGCCCTGGGCGAGTTTAGCCGTGGTCTGGCTCTTGAGGATCCAGAGAGAAAAGAGGATGCCTAGAATGGCCAGGCCAGCGATGTAGTAATGCCAGAAATCGCTGACGAAGTCGGGAACAGCGTATTCGATCATTTTTGATTCTCCTTGTCAGGCGTGACGGTTATCGTCAGTCGGGTCTTCCTCGAAGGGCAGGCGAGCTGCCGCTTCGAATTTGTCCTTGTTCCGCGTGCTGTAGGCCCACCCGATGATGGCAACAAACACTAGGAAGAACAGGATCGTGATGATCGAACCGACGCTACCGGCATCCATGGTTATTTGGCCTTCGGTGCAGAGGTGCCCAGGACTTGCAGGTAGGCAATCATTGCCTGCATCTCGGTCTTGCCTTCCAGTTCCTTGGGCGCATTGGCAATCTCATCGTCGGTATAAGGATGGCCGACCAGCTTCAAGGTGCGCATCTTGGCCTGGATGGAGGTCCCGTCGACCAGGGCCGTTTCCAGCCACGGATAGGCGGGCATATTGGATTCCGGGACCACATCGCGCGGGTTCATCAGGTGCACGAAATGCCATTCATCTGAATAGCGGCCGCCCACGCGGTGCAGGTCCGGACCGGTCCGCTTGGAGCCCCACTGGAAGGGACGGTCATAGACGAACTCGTTGGCCATCGAGAAGTGGCCATAACGCTCGGTTTCGGCCCGGAACGGACGGATCATCTGCGAGTGGCAGTTGTAGCACCCTTCACGGACATAGATGTCGCGGCCTTCCAGTTGCAGGGCGGTGTAGGGTTTGAGGCCTTCAGCCGCCACCATGGTCGATTTCTGGAAGAACAAGGGCACGATCTGAACCATGCCGCCGATGGAAACGGCGACAAAGGTCAGGATCATCAGTAAGCCGATGTTCTTTTCTAGAAGTTTGTGAGAGAACATATTCGAGTCTCCTTTGTTCGGTTAAGCGTGAACCGCTTCAGGAATGCGGGCATCGTTAACGGCCTTGCCAGCCGCGATGGTTTTCCACATGTTGTAGGCCATCAGCAGCATGCCGGCGAAGAACATGGTGCCACCGATAAGGCGGACATAGTAGAAGGGATACATGGCGCTCACCGATTGGGCAAAGCTGTAGGTCAGCGTGCCGTCGTCGTTGGTTGCCCGCCACATCAGGCCCTGAGCCACACCGGCAATCCACATGGCGGCGATGTAAAGCACGACGCCGATGGTGGACCACCAGAAGTGCACATTGATCAGACGGGTGCTGTACATCTCTTCGCGGCCAAACAGGCGCGGGATGAGGTAGTACATCGAACCGATGGTGATCATGGCGACCCAGCCCAAGGCGCCGGAGTGCACATGGGCAATGTTCCATTCAGTGTAGTGAGACAGGGCATTGACGGTCTTCACAGACTTCATTGGGCCTTCGATGGTCGACTTGCCGTAGAAAGACAGGGCCACGATCAGGAATTTCAGGATTGGATCGGTGCGCAATTTATGCCAGACGCAAGGCCTGCACGGCATGGTTGTCACCGATAAGGTTGACATGGCGAAGCATGTAGATCTCGCCATTGGCGTGGTGCCGGTCGTTAACTTGGAGTGGATTCAGAAGATCCACCGTG
>SXTL01000097.1 GCA_005790965.1 Burkholderiales bacterium
ATGCTGACCGGCTGATAAATAACACGGCGTTGCTCGGGGTCGTAACGCATCTCAACATGTCCTGAGAGCGGGAAATCCTTGCGGAACGGATGGCCGATAAACCCGTAGTCGGTCAGGATGCGGCGCATGTCGGGATGACCTTCGAAAACAATGCCGAACAGGTCGAAACACTCGCGTTCGAACCAGTTGGCCGTTGGCCAAAGGGTGTGGACCGAGGGCACGACCGGCAGCACATCATCCGGGGCAAAGACCCGCACCCGCACGCGTTGATTGCGGCGCACCGACAACAAATGCAAAACGGCAGCGAAACGCGGTCCGCCTTTGAAACGGCTTTCGCCGCCGTCCCGATAGTCCAGATAGTCGATGCCGCACAGGTCAATCAGGGTGTCAAAACGCAACTCGGGTGCGTCTCGCAACTGGCGAGCCGCCTCCAGCAGGTTGGCAGCGTCTACCTCTAAGGTAACCTCGTCCAGCGCTACCGTGCTATTGACGATCAACTCACCCAGCGTATCTTGCAGGCGTTCGGCGAGGGCTTCAGCGGTCAGAGGCATGAGAATTCGTCCGATCAGCGAGCAATGGTTTGGGTGCGACGGATCTTGTTCTGCAATTGCAGGATGCCGTAAAGCAGGGCCTCGGCAGTCGGCGGGCAGCCCGGCACATAGATGTCCACCGGCACCACGCGATCACATCCGCGCACGACAGCATACGAATAGTGGTAATAACCACCACCGTTAGCGCAGGAACCCATGGAAATCACCCACTTGGGATCGGGCATCTGGTCATACACCTTGCGCAACGCCGGGGCCATTTTGTTGGTCAGCGTTCCGGCAACGATCATCACATCCGATTGGCGCGGGCTAGGGCGGAACACCACACCAAAACGGTCAAGATCGTAACGCGAAGCCCCGGCCTGCATCATCTCCACCGCGCAGCAGGCCAGACCAAAGGTCATCGGCCATAAGGAACCATTCTTGGCCCAGTTGATGACGCTGTCCGCCGTGGTGGTTACAAAACCCTTTTCGAGAATGCCTTCAATACCCACCCTGAATCACTCCCACTCAAGCGCGCCCCGCATCCACTCGTAGGCGAAGCCGACAATCAGGATAGAGAGAAACACGACCATGGACCAAAAACCAAAGGCACCAATCTCTTCCAGGACGATCGCCCAAGGGAAGAGGAAGGCAATCTCCAAATCAAACAGGATGAAGAGGATCGCCACGAGGTAATAACGCACATCAAACTTCATGCGTGCATCCTCGAAGGCCTCAAATCCACACTCGTAAGCGGAAAGCTTTTCGGGATCCGGACGATGCGGTGAGAGCACCCATCCGATGAGAATTGGGCCGATGCCGATCGCCAAACCGACCAAGACAAACATCAGCACCGGGAAGTAGTTTTCCAGCATGGTTTTCTGTGTTTCTTGCTTTATGAATCCGTGGAGCGGATTCTATGTTGACGGGCAACCGGGGTCAAATGACCTTATTGTGACAAACAAAGCCAAATATCTTACAAATCAAATGCCTGCCCAAAAAAACAGGACAGACATTAAAAAATTCGATGGTGCCGACGGCGAGACTCGAACTCGCACGACCTAGGTCACTACCCCCTCAAGATAGCGTGTCTACCAATTTCACCACGTCGGCATAACGACTGACGGACCCGCTGACAGGCCCGCCAGAGAAAAAACTTATTTCGGAATAGCACCGGCCGGCGTTACTGGCGCCGATACCGGAGTTGCGGGAATGGCGCCTGCGGGCGCAGAGACCGGCGACACCTCCGCAGAAGCGGCCGCGCCCGGCATCTCAGTCCTCGCTGAAAGCGCTGTCAGGCCCACGCTGGTCAGAAAGAACAGGGTCGCCAAAACTGCAGTGGTCCGGCTCAGAAAGTTCGCCGAACCGGTCGCACCGAACAAGCTGCCGGAAGCACCACTACCAAAGGCCGCACCCATATCAGCCCCTTTGCCATGCTGCATCAGGACAAGACCAATCACAGAAATGGCTGTCAACACATGCACTACCCAGACTATCTGTTCCATTAATCTCTCTCGAATTGAACCAACATCGTGCCACTCAAAGCGTCAGACGGCACGGCAAATGGCCAGGAAGTCCTCAGCCACCAAGGCCGCGCCCCCAATCAGGCCACCGTCAATGTCCGGTTGCGACAACAACTCAGCCGCATTTGAAGGCTTCATGCTGCCGCCATACTGAATCACCACATTTGCGGCCATTGCTGAATCGTGCTGCGCCAAACGGCCGCGAATAAAGGCATGTACCGCTTGAGCCTGTTCCGGTGTTGCAGTTAGCCCCGTGCCAATAGCCCAAACCGGCTCATAAGCAATAACCGCCTTGGCAAAAGCCGCAATTCCCGCCACCGCCAGCACCGCATCCAACTGACGCGCCACAACCGCCTCGGTTACACCCGACTCGCGCTCCTGCAACGACTCGCCCAAACACAGGATCGGCGTGATACCAGCCCCCTGCGCCGCGACAAACTTGGCCGCGACTTGCGCATCGGTCTCACCATACAGGCTGCGCCGCTCGGAATGCCCAACGATCACATAGGCGCACGCGAAATCCTTCAACATGGCCGCCGACACCTCACCGGTATAGGCGCCCTTGGCATGCTCGCTCAAATTTTGCGCACCCAGACGAATCAGGGTACCGCTCAAGGCTTGCTGAACCTGAGACAAATACGGAAAGGGAACGCAAACGGCGACCTCGCAGTCGAGGTCTTGGACACCGGATACAACACCCGCCAACAAGGTCGCATTGTCGGCCAAAGACCCATGCATCTTCCAGTTACCGGCAACCAGTTTGCGAGGCATCGCAACCCTCCATTTTCAAAGACCGCGCATTTTAACCGGCGTGAACCATCCGGTCAATCCAAGAAGCGCCTGTTGGGCGGGAGTTTAGCGCCAGGCCTCGCGAATCTGGCGCCCCAAATCCAGCTCAGGAAGCCGTCTTATCTTCGGCCGCTTCGGCCAGGTATTTGCTTAAGCGGCGGGACTTTACATGCCGGTCAAAACGCCATTCGTCGATGAAGGTAATAGTGATGTTGTAGGCCTTGTCCTTCATGTTGTAGATGCTACCCAGATCAAAAGACTTACCCTGCTCCAGCGACTCACACAGGGACTGCATGATCCGGGCCTCCTCGGTATCAGGATTTTTTTTAATGTACTTGGCAATGTCCTTGATGGCAGTCATATCAGCACCCACTAATGATTAATTCATCCGGGATCATAGCCATGATTTTCATGGCTGTGGTTACACTTTTATGACAATAGACCCAGCCAGCGGCCGCCATCAACCAAAGCGGCCGGTAATATATTCCTCGGTCTTCATGATCTTCGGTTTGACGAATAACTCATCTGTCTTGCCGAACTCAACCAAGTCGCCCAGATACATGAAAGCGGTGAAATCAGAGATGCGCGCGGCCTGCTGCATGTTGTGGGTCACAATGGCAATCGTGTACTCATGTTTGAGCTCGTTGATCAACTCTTCGATCTTCGCCGTCGATATCTGATCGAGGGAAGATTTCGGCTCATCAAACAGGACTAGATCCGGCTTGACGGCGATCGTTCGGGCGATTCTCAGACGCTGCTGCTGGCCGCCCGACAGGGACAGTCCCGACTGCAACAGCTTGTCCTTAACCTCATTCCATAAGGCGCCCTTTTTGAGGGCCCACTCGACCCGCGCGTCCATTTCGCTCTTGGAGAGATTCTCGTACAGGCGCACCCCAAAGGCGATGTTGTCATAAATGGTCATGGGGAACGGGGTCGGCTTTTGGAACACCATACCGATCTTGGCCCGCACCAAGTTCACATCCTGCTTCTTGTCGAGCAGGTTCTTGCCCTGGAACTGAATCTCGCCCTCGGCACGCTGCCCCGGATACAGGTCATACATCCGATTAAAGGTACGCAGCAAGGTGGACTTACCGCAACCGGACGGGCCAATAAAGGCCGTGACATGACGGTGGGCAATATCCAAGTTGATATCCTTCAAACCCTGGAAGCTGCCGTAAAAAAAATTCAGGTTGCGTACCTTCAAGGCGATGGCCAATGAGCCCAACTCCACCGTTGCGGATTCCATCATCAAAGACTCCATCATTGCTTGAGATCGGTCTGGCGGAACAAGATGCGGGTACCAATATTGATTGCCAGGACCATCAAAGCAATCAACAATGCCCCACCCCAAGCCAATTGCTGCCAGTTTTCATAAGGGCTCATGGCGAACTGGTAGATCACCACCGGTAGGTTGCCCATCGGCTGCGACATATCCATGCTCATGAATTGGTTATTCAAAGCGGTGAAAAGCAACGGCGCGGTTTCACCCGTGACACGGGCGATGGCCAGCAAGACCCCCGTCACCACGCCCGACTTCACCGCCCGCAGAGTAACGGCCAGAGAGACCTTCCAACGCGGTGCTCCCAAGGCAAAAGCAGCTTCGCGCAACGCCGTCGGGACCAGCTTCAGCATGTTCTCTGTGGTCCGCACAACCACTGGAATGGCGATCAGCGATAAGGCCGTCGAACCGGCCCAACCCGAGAAACCGCCCAAGGTCGCCACGGCCAGGGCGTACACAAAAAGACCAATCACGATGGATGGCGCCGACAACATGATGTCGGTGATAAAACGGGTGATTTGCGCGAAACGCGAACGGTCGCCATATTCAGCCAAATAAATACCGGCCAAGATGCCGATCGGAGTCGAGACAAAGGTCGTCACGCCCAGCATCAAAAGGCTACCCACAATGGCGTTGGAGAGGCCACCCCCCTCGCTCCCCGGGGCCGGCGTTTCTTGCGTAAAGAAGGCCCAATTCAAAGCCGAAAAACCATTGGACAACAAGGTCCAGAGGATCCACAACAAGGCCGCCAGCCCAAAGGCCATCGCACACATGGAAAGGAAAATGCCGACTCGATTGGTCAGGACGCGGCGCGTATAAAGTGAAAGGGTCATAGCAAGATCTCCGTTAATGACCCGCCTTGGCACGACCGCGAGCGATCAACCAGTTGGAAGCCGCCAGCACCAAAAAGGTAATCACGAACAGCACCAAGCCCAAGGCGAACAGGGACGACAGATGCAGCCCCGGAGACGCTTCACCAAACTCATTAGCCAAGGTCGACGCAATCGAGGTGCCCGGCGAAAACAGGCTACCGGTAATGCGATTGGCGTTACCAATCACGAAGGTAACTGCCATGGTCTCACCCAAGGCGCGCCCCAGCCCGAGCATGATGCCGCCAATCACACCTACGCGGGTATAGGGCAGAACGATGCGGGTCACAACTTCCCATTGAGTGCAGCCGACGCCGTAGGCAGACTCTTTTAACACCGGCGGCGTGGTTTCAAACACATCGCGCATCACCGAAGCAATAAAGGGGATCACCATCAGGGACAGGACCAAACCCGCGGTCAGAATACCAATCCCCATGGGGGCGCCTGCAAAAAGACCGCTTAGAACGGGTATATCCCCCACGGCCGCCTGCAGATGCGGTTGCACATGCTCAGCGAAAAGCGGGGCAAACACAAATAGACCCCAGATCCCGTAAACGATGGACGGGATACCAGCCAAGAGCTCGACGGCCGTGCCCAGTGGTCGGCGCAACCAAGTTGGGCAGGTCTCGGTCAAGAACAAGGCGATCCCAAAACTCACGGGAACCGCAATCAGGAGGGCGATAATCGAGGTTGCCAAGGTGCCATAGATTGAGATCAGGGCCCCAAATTGCTCATCGGGCACATTCCAGACATTGGTCCAAACGAACGCCGTGCCGAAGGTGCTCAGACTCGGGTATGCCTCGATGCCCAGAGAAAGCAGAATTCCTACCAAAGTCAGAAGTACGGATAAAGCAAAAAACTGCGTCACCCCGTGAAAGAGACGATCTTGACGGCGAAAAATGGTCACCCGACCTGCATGCAGATCAATAGGCCCCGCCACCGCTTTACTTCCTGCCATTGGATTACCCAATTCAGTCATCGTTTTCATCCACAGAATGATTTGCCATTTTCAGGATGCACGCTGAATGCGTCCTGAAAATGGTCCCGCAGCCTACGCCACGGGAGCCACCCATTACTTGATGTGCTTCATCTCGGCTTCAACCATCTTCACCACGCTAGGAGGCAGCGCGACGAAACCCAGATCTTCAGCCATCTTTTGGCCATTATTCAAGGACCAGGTCAGGAACTCAACGACACCCTTCTGACGAGCTGCGTCCGCGCCCTTTTCATAGGCCAGAACATAGGTTGCGCTGGTGATGGGCCAAGCGTTCTTGTGGGTCTGATCCAGCAAGTCCGGAGCCATGCCCTTGACCTTGAAGTTGGCGCCACCCGCGGCATCAGCCACGGCATCCTGATTCGGAACAATGTAGTTGCCGGCCTTGTTTTTCAGGGCCACAAAGCTCATCTTGTTCTTCATCGCATCGGCGATATCCACATAGCCGATGGCACCGGCGATCTTGGTGACATTAGCGGCCACGCCCGGGTTACCCTTGCCGCCCACGCCGTTAGCCGGCCAGTTCACGGTTGTACCAGCCCCCACATCGCGCTTGAAAGCCATGGATTGCTTGGCCAGATAATGGGTAAACACATGGGTCGTGCCCGAGCCGTCGGAACGGTGTGCAACGGTAATGGCCAGATCCGGCAGCTTGACGCCGGGGTTCAGCTTGGCAATAGCGGCATCGTTCCACTTCTTGACTTCGCCACGGAAGATGTCAGCCACCACTTCGCCGTTCAGCTTCAATTGACCTGAAGCAATGCCGGGAACATTCAACACGATGGTGACGCCGCCCATCACGGTAGGCACTTGCACCAAGCCAGCCGCGTCAAGATCCGCCTCTTTCAGGGGGGCATCGGTACCGCCAAAATCAACCGTCTTGGCCTTGATCTGCTTGATGCCGCCAGAAGAACCAATACCTTGGTAGTTCACCTGGTTACCGGTAGCCGCCTTGTAGCCCTCAGCCCACTTGGTGTAGATGGCGTAAGGGAAAGTTGCGCCCGCGCCCGTAATATCGGCTGCTTGAGCGGAATGAGCACCCGCCGCAAACAGGGCCGCGACCAGAATCGACTTCAAAAAATGGGTTTTATGCATGATTTCTCCTGACATGAAAGGGAACAACCTAAGTGCAACCCTTCGTATCGTACGCCGCGAATGTTACAGAACTGTTACCGACTGATGAACTCTTTTCAAGGCCAGAGCGGATCTGATTTTCCACCTCGGCGACGAGGCTGCGCCGGTCACCAGATCCGGCCGCGAGAGCTGGCATAAACTCAATCTCCGCCGTAAACGGTTCGCCACTCGCGATGCGCCAAAGCGACTCCACCAGAGTCATCTCGCCGTAATAGGCCGGGGTTTCAGTACGCTGCCCCTGAGCATCTAAGTAACGAATCGAGACCGGGCAAAGGCTCGCATGCGCTTGAATGACAGGCTCCAGCAAGGCTCCGCGGAAGGGCAAGACGCGATCGCCGGCCGTCGTCGTTCCTTCCGGGAAAAGGGTCAGACACTCGCCCTTAGCCAACAGCGAGGCCATCGTCACATTCATCTCCCGGATCGCCGAGCGTTTCTCGCGAGCCAGAAACAAGGTCCCTGTCTGCGCGGCCAGCCAGCCAAACAAGGGCCAGCGCGCGATATCTGCCTTGGCAATAAAACGACACGGCAAAATGCTATGCAGAAGATGGATATCCAGCCAAGAGATATGATTGGCGACGATCAAGACACCGTGGCCACGCAGATGGGGTGCGCGACCACGCACAACCAGGCCGATACCCAACAACCGCAACATTCCAGCTGACCAACGCGTCACCCGACGGCCTTGCTCCCAGCGATCCAGACGCGGAAACAACAACGCAACCGTCAAGGCGCCCGCCAACAAGTGCCAGGCGAGACGAAGCAGGCGCAACCACGCCCGCAACACTTCAAGGCGAAACATCAATCCGGCAACCCTCAGCGCGTCAGAAAATGGCGAGCATACACCGGGCTAAGGTTCTTCATCGGCAAAAGGATGGGCAGATCTGCCGTATTGAAATCTGGATCCCAGGCTGGCTCGCCGCAGACCATGGCCCCGGCGCGCAGGTAACCTTTGATCAAGGGCGGGATAAGGGGGGCGGGGGCAGCCTCCAAGTCGGCGAGCGGTAACGGGCAACGCGGAAAGACACGCCACTCTGGCGGAGCCAAATGCCGTTCCTTGATCGCGTGCCAAATAGCGGCTGCGTTGTGTCCGCCATCTTGCATACCGATGCTGGCACAGCCAATCAAGGTGTCATAACCGCGCTTTTGCATGAATTCAGCCAGACCCATCCATAGAAGGGTGATCACGCCCCCGCTCCGGTGCGCCGAATGCACGCAGGATCGGCCCAGTTCGACCATGCGCGGGCGCAAATGCTGCAAGCGAACCAGATCAAACTCCTGATCGCTGTAATAGCTACCCACCTCGTTCGCCGCTTCAGGAGTAAGGATACGGTAGGTGCCTACCACTTGCCCACTCGCCTCATCGCGCACCAGCAAGTGCTCGCAAAAATCATCATAGAGGTCGATATCCAGACCCGGTTCTGGGCTCGCCAGATGCGCACCCATCTCATCGGCAAAAACCTGCCAGCGCAATTTTTGCGCCTCGCGGATCGCATCGCTACTGGTCGCCATGCCCAGCACAAAGCGTTGTTTTTGGCGGGTACCTGCAAATTCTGCCGCTTCCTGTAGCGGGGTATTCTGCGCAAGATTCATCTCGGCATCCTTCTATGGATAATTTTGTCACCCCATCCTAGGGGGGTGGCGTGACGCCGGCGTGACAGCAGGATGAAACTTTAGTGACAGGTACGCGCCTATTCGCCCTGCGCGGCCCGAACCTCGTTCAGCGCCGCTTCGAAGTGGCGTAGAACTTGATCCCAGGAACGCGACTGCACCGAGACGCAAGCCTGAGTCGCCAGGCGCCGCCGTAGTGACGCATCTTCGGCCACCCGCCGTGCCGCCGCCACAAAGGCCACCCGGTCACCTGGACTGACCGTGACCCCGTTGACCCCATCTTGAATTAACTCCGAGGCCGCTGCGCTCCGATAAGCCACTACCGCCAAACCGCTAGCCATCGCTTCGGCCACCACATTGCCGTAGGTTTCAGTAAGGCTGGGAAACAAAAA
>SXTL01000098.1 GCA_005790965.1 Burkholderiales bacterium
GCGGCTACGCCCATAACCGATCACGCTCTCCACCATACCCGCGCGCTTTAACGCCAACGCGAATGAACCACCGATCAGACCGACACCCAGGATGGCCAGCTTTTGGATCATGACAATACCTCGCCCAGAGCCGCCAAAAGGCGCGCGTTCTGATGCAACAGGCCGATCGATACGCGCAGGTAGCCGTGCAAGCCATAGTTGCCGACCGGTCGGACAATAACGCCCCGGCGCAGCAGGGCTTGATAAACAGTCTGCGCGGCCTCGGCGGTCGCCCCCACCTTGACGCAGATAAAATTGCCAGCCGAAGGAATGGTTTCCAGCTTCAGGCGCTTGAACCCAGCCACCAATTGGGTGCGGCCTTCAGCGTTGACCTGCTTGGACTGGGCCAAGAAATCGGCATCGTCCAGCGCCGCCTCCGCCGCAAGCAGCGCCAGACTGTTGACATTAAAAGGTTGGCGCAGGCGGTTGATGAGGTCGGCCACCTCGACCGAGGCCAGCGCATAACCAACCCGCAAGCCAGCCAACCCATAGGCCTTGGAAAAAGTACGCGTCACGATGAGATTAGGGTAACGCGCCAACCACGCCAAGGCGTCTGAAGGCGTGTCGAGAAACTCGGTGTACGCCTCGTCGAGCACCACGCAGACGCGAGTCGGCACGCTGGCCAGAAAATCCGCCAGCGCGGCGTTAGACAACAAGGTACCGGTTGGATTATTAGGGTTGGCGATGAACACCATCGCCGTATCTGCACGGATCGCCGTCCGCATGGCGGTCAGGTCGTGGCCAAAATTGCACGCAGGCACCTGAATCGGCGTGGCGTTACAGGCCGCGATCGCCAACGGATAGACCGCGAAGGCGTGTTCCGCAAACACCGCTGAACGCCCCGGGGCCAAAAATACCCGTGCCGCCAGCTCCAGCACATCATTCGAGCCGTTGCCCAACACGATCTGCTCCGCCCCCACGCCGAGCCGGGCCGACAAGGCCTGTTTCAGGGCAAAGCCGTTGCCATCGGGATACAAGGCCAAGTCGTCCAGTGCCGCTGCAACTGCCGCGCGGGCCTTGGGTGAAACGCCCAGCGGATTTTCGTTCGAGGCCAGTTTGACGATGTTAGCCTCATTCAAGCCAAACTCACGCGCCAGTTCAGCAATGGGTTTGCCCGGCACATAAGGCGCAATCGCGCGGATGTGCGGTAGTGCCTCACAACACATAACGGCCGCTCATGAAACAGCCACGGGATAGGCGCCCAGCACCTTGAGGAAACCGGTGTTTTTCTCCAACTCGGCGAGGGCCGCCTTGAGCGCGGGATCGCTGGCGTGGCCCTCGGCATCGACGCAGAAAACATATTCCCAGAGTTCGTTACGGGCCGGGCGGGTGTTCCAGCTGATCAAATTAATGCCATGACGGGCGAAGGGGGCCAGCAGTTCGACCAGCGCGCCAGGACGATTATTAATTGCCACCGCTAGAGAAGTGCGATCGCGCCCGGAGGGGGCCGCCGCCTCGCGCGCCAAAACCACAAAGCGCGTCGTGTTCTTCGCCGTATCCTCGATGTCCCGCACGGCCAGATTTAGGCCGTGATATTCAGCCGCCAGCTCCCCGCCAATGGCCGCCGCATCGTCCCGTTCTGCGGCCAGACGCGCCGCCTCGCTGTTGCTGGCCACCGAAATCTGCTCGGCATTGGGCAGATTCTGCCGCAACCAGCCTTGGCACTGCGCCAACGACTGGGCATGCGAGTAAACTACACGAATCCCCTCCAGCCCGGGGTCCGCGCTGCGGCGCATCAAGTTTTGCCGCACCCGTACAAAGACCTCGCCACAAATCACCAGATCAGCGTCCAGCAACAAGTCCAAGGTGCGGGAAATAACCCCCTCGGTCGAATTCTCGATGGGCACTACACCGTAATGGGCCTCACCGCGTTCGACGGCACGGAACACCTCATCAATCGATGCCTGCGGCAGACGGCTGGCGGACTGGCCAAACTGCTTGATCGCTGCCTGCTCGGAAAAAGTGCCTTGTGGACCGAGGTAGGCAACCGACAGGGGTTGCTCCAAGGAACGACAGGCTGACATGATCTCGCGGAACAGAATGTTGACACTGGCCCCCGTCAACGGACCGCTGTTTTGTTCGGTAAGGCGGCGCAACACCTGCGCCTCACGCTCCGGGCGATACACCGGCGCCTGACCCTTGCTGTGGCCAACCGCCTGAGCCAGGCGACCACGGGCGTTGAGCAAAGCGAGGAGCTGATCGTCCACCGCATCAATCTGAGCGCGCAGATCTGTCAATGTATTTTGTTTGGACTCATCCATGGCGGCGCGAGAACTCGTGGAGAAAATGGACCAAGGCCTGAACCCCCTCGGTGGGCATCGCGTTATAAATCGAAGCGCGCATCCCGCCCACCGATTTGTGGCCCTTCAACTGGACCAAGCCGGCGGCCTTGGCCTCGGCAAGAAAGGCGTCATTAAGCCCTTCGTCGCGCAAGAAGAAGGGCACATTCATGCGCGAACGGCAGGCCGGGTCAACCATCGTGGTATAGAAATCATTCTGGTCGAGGGCGTCGTAGAGTATTTTTGCCTTGGTGATATTGCGCTGCTCCATGGCCGCCACGCCCCCTTGCTCCTTCAGCCAGCGGAAAACCAAGCCGGCAATATAGAGGCTGTATGTCGCCGGCGTGTTGTACATCGACTGATTGTCCGCGACGATGCGGTAATCAAAGGCACTCGGACAGTGCGGCATAGCCCGGCCCAGCAAATCATCCCGGACAATCACAAAGGTCAGACCCGCCGGACCAATATTCTTCTGCGCCCCGCCAAAAATCAGTCCATATTTTTCGACATCAATCTGTCGCGACAGGATATGCGAAGACATATCCGCTACCACCGGCACCTCAGCGCGACCCACCTGCGCTAGGTCAGGTTCGAAGGGATATTCGACCCCGCCGATCGTCTCGTTGGTACAGGTAAAGAGGTAAGCCGGATCGGCCGATAGCTTCCAGTCCGCCATTGGCGGTACCGTTGTATGACCGACCGGCTCGGCCGTTGCAGCGATGTTGACCGTGGTGTAGCGGCGCGCCTCTTTCTGCGATTTTTCTGACCAGATGCCGGTCACCACATAATCGGCCGTCTGTTTCTGGCCGATCAGGTTCAGCGGAATAATCGCGTTCTGCGCAATGGCCCCGCCCTGCATAAACAGGATGCGATAGTTCGCCGGCACCGCCAACAGCTCACGAAAATCGGCCTCCGCCTCAGCGGCGATCCCCGAGAATTCCTTGCCGCGATGACTCATCTCCATCACCGACATGCCGCAGCCCTGCCAGTTGACCAGCTCATCGCGAGCCTGCTCGAGGACCTCGCGCGGAAGCACCGCCGGGCCGGCACTAAAGTTATAGATTCGTTCCATGTTTGATAAGGGGTGTCAGGGCAACTTGTGAGGCCATTCTACCAGCTAGTCAGCGCCTATTATTCCTTCCCAGAACGCCAGATCGACGCCACGATCCAGATACTGTTGACCACCGCCAGGATAAAGCCCAACGCGCCTAACAAAGGCAGACCGAAGAAGTCCGGGCCGCCATCGACAGTCAGGACGATAGACGAACCAATAACCAGTGAGGCAGTCAATATACCCATCGTGAGACGGTTAGAGGCCCGATTGATCTGCGCGCCAAAACTGTCGAGTCGTTTCAGATCCAGGTCAATGCGCAGCCGCCCTCGGCGCGCCTGACGCAACAGGCGCACCAGATCGCGTGGCAAACCCGTAATAACGCCCGCCAACTCCTTGAGGCTGCGCCGGGTCCGTGCCAGCACCGCAGCGGGCGTATAGCGCGCTTCCATCAGGGCACGGACGAAGGGCTCCAGATCATCGACCATGTGAAACTCCGAATCGAGCTGATGCCCCAAGCCTTCAAGCGTAATCAAGGCCTTGAACAACAAGGTCAGATCCGGCGGCAATGCCAGATTGTTACCGCGCATAATGGCCGTCACATCCGACAACAAGGCCCCCAAGCGAATATCTTTCAGGGCCAGATTGTCATAACTCATCACCAGCTCGGTCAGGTCATAGGCCAGCTTTTCCTCGTCGATCTCGGCATCCCCGGCCCAGACCACCAGCACATCCAGCATGCCGATCTCATCCTTGCCGATCAGGGCATAGAGGAACTGGATCAACTGTTCACGACGCGCCACCGTCAACTGGCCCACCATGCCGAAATCAATCATGCCAATCCGGTTGCCGGGCAGAAACAGGATATTGCCCGGATGTGGATCGGCGTGGAAATGGCCATGCACCAAGATCATCTTGAGCACCGCATCAGCCCCGCGCCGCGCCAACAGCGCCAAGTCATACCCCGCCTCACGGGCCTTGGCAAAGTCGGTGCCCTGGATACCCTGCAAGCGCTCCTGCACATTCACGCTATCGCGGCAATAATCCCAATAAACGCGCGGCACCCGTACCGTATCGTCACCGGCAAAATAGCCCGCAAAACTGTCCAGATTGCGCGCTTCCTTGACCAGATCGGTTTCGCGCGTCAGAGAACGCCTTAACTGGGCCACGATCTGCACCGGACGATAGTTCCGCGTCTCAGGCCACTCCAGCTCGACGATGCGCGCCAGTTGATCGAGGATACGCAAATCGGCATCGATCTTGGGCAGGATATTCGGGCGCCGCACCTTGACCACTACCGGGGTGCCGTCATGCAAAACTGCGGCGTGAACCTGGGCGATCGAGGCCGCCGCAAAGGCTTCTTTCTCGAACAACTGAAAGACCTCGTCGAGCGGACGACCGAAGGCCTCAGTCAAAGTATGCTCAACCACCTCAAAAGCCACCGGCGGCACCTGGTTGTGCAGCTTTTCCAGTTCCTCAATCCACTGTGGCGCAAAAACATCGACGCGCGTGGCCAGTACCTGACCAAGCTTGACGAAGGTTGGCCCCAGCTCAGTTAGGGCCAGTCGCAAGCGCACCGGCTGATCGAGGTGTTCAACATCGCGAGACGGCTGCCAGCGCACCAGCCGCCCGGCCCGCTCCAGGGTGCGCGCCACCCCCGAATGCTTGACCAGATCGCCCCAGCCGTAATGCACCAACACGGTCGCAATTTCCTGCAGACGGTGCAAATCGCGCATCAGCGCCATGGTTTCACGCAGCATAAGAGTATGAGTGCATTCAGGCCGGTAATGCCCGCATACTAGACCAGCTCTGCCAGCAACGCACTAAACCCCCTGCATCGACCCGCTCATTACCATCCGCACTTGATAATCATTCTTGGATGAGTATAATCTACTGCTTATGAAACCGAGCGATCCTGTCCTGACTCAACTCGACCAACTCCCTGTCGGCATGCTCGCCACGGTGTGTTACATCGAGGCTCAGACCGAGATGACCGCTCGCCTGCGTGCCCTTGGCATCAAGCCAGGCAATCAGATCAGCGTCGTACGAAGCGCCCCCCTGTCCGGACCGTTGCAGATTCGCGCCGGCCAGACCGACATCATCCTGCGCCGCAGCGAAGCCGCCACCATTCATGTCAACCCGGCTTTCTAGTCAAAACGAATCCGCATGAGCAAGGCGCGCATCGCTCTCGTCGGCATGCCCAATACGGGCAAGTCCACCCTCTTTAATCGTCTCTCGGGCGCCAGTGCCCGTGTCGGCAACTGGCCGGGAATGACCGTCGAACTCGAGATTGCCCGTCTCTTGGTCAGTGCCCGCATGGTCGAACTAGTGGACCTGCCCGGCCTCAACAACCTGCATGGCTTCAGCGAGGACGAACGGATTGCCCGCCACTTTCTTGAAACGCAGTCCCTTGATGCCCTGATCGTGGTCCTCAACGCCACCCAGATCGAACGCCAACTTGCCTTCGCCCTGCAGATCAAACAACTTGGACTGCCCCTGGTCCTGGTTCTCAACATGGCTGACGAGGCCATTCGCCGGCATGTCCTGATTGATCGCGAGGCCCTAGAAAAGGCCCTAGGCTACCCCGTCTGTCTCATCAGCGCAAAATATGGCCATGGCACCCAAACCGTGCGTCAGGCCCTTGAAGCCGTTTTACAAAACAAGGCCTCCACCGCACCCTCTCAGCCACGCGCCACGCAAATTCAGGCCCTGCTTGAAGACGATGCCATTGAAGTCCAGACCACCGCGCTGCTGGCTGAGGCGGTGCGAACGCCACAAACGCCCGCCATCACTTATACCGATCGTATCGACAGCCTTCTCCTCCATCCCGGCTTGGGTGTCGTCGCATTCTTCTTCATCCTGCTCGGCCTGTTCCAGATCGTCTACAGCGTCGGCGCTCCCCTACAAGAACTTTTGGGAGAGATTCTGGAGGCGGCCAAGACTGACTGGATCGCGCCCCTTCTCACCCCCCTGCCCGCGGCCCTGACCAGTTTTCTGTTGGATGGCCTCTACGACGGGGTCGGCACCGTGGCCACTTTTCTGCCCATCATCCTGACCTTCTACCTGGTCATGAGCGCCGTCGAAGACAGTGGCTACATGGCCCGCGCCGCCTTCCTGATGGATGCACTGATGTCGCGCATGGGTCTGGACGGTCGCGCCTTTGTCATGCAAATCATGGGCTTTGGCTGCAATGTCCCGGCCGTCATGGGGACGCGCGTCTTGCGCAACCCCCTGCAACGCCGCCTGTCCATGCTGATCATCCCCTTCTCGCTCTGTTCGGCCCGGCTGCAAGTCTTCCTCTTCTTTACCACCGCCGTTTTTTCGCCGCAGGCAGCACCCTGGGTTCTATTGTCTTTTTATATCCTTTCCTTCCTGGTCGCCTTCCTCACGGCCTTTATCTGGCGGGGTCAGGTAGGCGAACAAGAGCCGCTGGTTATGGAATTGCCCCCTTATCGTTACCCCACCTTCGCTTATCTAGCCCTGCAAGCCCTGCGCGAGGCTGGACAATTTCTGCGGGGTGCCGGGGGATTCATCATCGCCGGTGTTGCCATCATCTGGCTCCTGACCCATCTCCCCTGGGGTGTCACGCCTGCGAGTCCCCAGTCCTGGGCTGGCCAGATCGCCACCTTTACCACCCCCCTCTTCGAACCGCTCGGCATTAACAACCTGCTGTCCATTGCTTTAATGTTCGGCTTCGTCGCCAAGGAAGTCGTGGTCGGCGCCCTCGCCGTTATCTACGGGGCCGGCCCCAACGAATTGGCCGGCATCGTGGCGCGCAGCATGGACTGGCGACAGGCCTACAGCTTTATGCTTTTTACCCTGCTCTACACCCCGTGCCTGGCCACCCTGGCCACGATTCGCCGCGAATCGCGCAGCCTAAAATTCACCTTCGCTTCCATGGCCTGGTCGATTGCAGTGGCCTGGCTGGCCAGCTTTGCGTTCTACCAGATCGTGACCTACTGACCCCACCCGGGTCTCCAGCGTCTGCCTCCCGGCCCTCATCGGCCCTCATCGGCCCCGCCCACGCCCCTTCCCCCTTTCGCCATTCCCGCCGTAAGATGGCGCCGCCATGTCTGCGATGCGCCCCTCCCTGCCGCTCCCAAGCCACCTGCTTTACACGGTGGGCAGTGGCTTTCTGCTCTCTTTATTCCTCATCATCGCGATGAGTCTCACCGGTCTCGGGGCATTAGAAGAGAATAACCAGCGTCTGGCCCGCATCACCGACGAAGTCATTGAAAAAACCCACCATGCCAATCTGATGCGCGACACCCTGCGCGACCGGGCTTTGACCATGCACGACATCTTCGTCACCCGGGAAGCGTTTACCCGTGAACAGTTAGTGCAGCACTTTTACCAGTTGGGCGGCGTCTATCTTTCACTCCGCCCCAAGCTGGAGGCCTATCCGCTTAACGCCGAAGAAAAGGCCATTCTTGCGCGGCTCGATCGACTCACCCTAGAAAACCAGCCGCTGATGATCAAGATCATCAATCTCGCCGTCGAGAATCAGGAAAAAAAGGCACTCTACCTCCTGCAAAATGAGGAGATGCATCGGCAAAGAGTCCTAGTTGCCACACTCGATGAGCTCATCCAAGCCCAACAGCAGATTGCCCATCAGGCCACCCTGGAAGCGGAACAAACCTATACGAACACCCGCAACCTGATGCTTATTCTCGGACTCATGGCGCTACTGCTGGCCATCTTCATTGGCAGCGTGATCCTGAAACGGGTCCAACGCCTGGCCTCAGAGACCGAACGGGCACGCAACCGCTACCAGACCCTGTTTGAAACCAACACCGAAGGCATTGTCATCCTCGGGAAAAACGGCTTTATCGGCTGTAACCAGGCCGCCCTCGATATGTTTGCTTACCCGAACGAGGCCGACTTTCTCGCCCAGCTACCCGAAAATCTTGGCACCAATCCGCAACCTGACGGCCGCCCGGCGACCGAGGTCGTGGCCGAGGCCACCAACACGGCCTTTGCCCAAGGCCATGCCTTCATGGACTGGGAAGCCCGGCGTAATGATGGCAGTCACTTTCCGGCCGCTATCGCACTCCACGCCATGCGCTTCGAAGGTGAGCCAACCCTGCAAGCCATCGTTCGTGACCTGACCCGCGAGAAGGAGGCCGAGCGTACCCTGCACGCCGCCCACACCGCAGCACTCGCCGCCGCCACCCTGAAGACCCAGTTCATCGCCAATATCAGCCATGAGATTCGTACGCCGATGAATGGTGTCCTGGGGATGACCGACCTCCTTCAGCGCCAACCACTGAGTCCGGAACAAGCCGGCTATGTCCGCGCCATCCATGATTCTGCGCAAACCCTCCTAAGCGTCCTGAACGACCTCCTTGATTTTTCCAAGCTGGCCGCTGGACGGATGACCATTGAACAAGTCGCCTTCGATCTGCCCACCCTGCTAACCTCGGTCAGCCAACTGCCGCAACACCGTGCCGAAACGACCGGCCTGCAATTTCACCTCCGTCTGCCCGACAACCTGCCGCATTGGGTTACGGGTGATCCGCTCCGCCTGCGCCAGATCCTCACCAACCTGCTCGACAACGCCATCAAATTTACCAAGCAAGGCTCGATTACCCTCGCGGTCGAATATCCCCATCCTGATCAGCACCCGCAAAACCTGCACTTTTCTGTTACAGACACCGGCATTGGCATCCCGGAGGCGGTGCGCAACGCCATTTTTGACGCCTTTATCCAGGCCGATGGCTCCGTCAGTCGGCATTTTGGCGGCACCGGCCTAGGCCTGACCATTTGCCGCGAACTTGCCGAACGCATGGGCGGCCGCCTCTGGCTTCAAGAAGCCCTCCCCGGCGCCGCAGCCTCAGCCGGAAGTTGTTTCCATCTTGATCTTCCGCTCGAGCCAGCCTCACCCGTCGATATTGCGGCCGACCTCTCTGAGCCGCACCGCTTTGAAAGCCCCTTGGACCAGTTCAACGGGGCACGCATCCTGGTTGCCGAAGATCACCCCGTCAACCAACTCCTGATCCGCGAAATGCTTGTCCAACTAGGCACAACGCCTACCCTGGCCAGCGATGGACGAGC